>NZ_LT629973.1:2151854-2459262 GCF_900097105.1 Neoakkermansia glycaniphila
AGGTGCTGCGCTATATCGAGAAGGAGCTGGAGGGTTGCGGCGGGGAGGTGAAGAGGCTGCCGTTCAAGGCAGGGGAGAGGACGTATGAGAATGTGCAGGTGGTGTTTCCCGGCCGCAGGGCGGAGCGGGTGGTGGTGGGCGCCCATTACGATTCATGCGGGGAGACGCCGGGGGCGGACGATAATGCGAGCGCCGTGGCCGGTTTGCTGGAGCTTGCCCGTATGATGAGGGGGTGCAAGCCCGAGTGTACGGTGGAGCTGGTGTTTTATGCGAATGAGGAGCCTCCTTTTTTTGCGACGGAGCATATGGGGAGTGTGCATCATGCGAGGTCTCTGGTGAGGGACGGGGTGCCGGTGCGGGCGATGGTTTGCCTGGAGATGATCGGATTTTTTTCCGATGAGGACGATAGCCAGTCGTATCCGGCGCCGGGGATGGGGTTGCTGTTTCCCGACCGGGGGGATTTTGTAGCTGTTGTGGGGAACTGGGGGAGTTTCGGGCTGGCGAGGGGTGTGCAGCGCAAGCTGGCGGAGTTTTTGCCGACGGTGAGGCTGAATGTGCCGGATGTGGGGCTGGGGCTGGATCTTTCGGATCACAGGAGTTATTGGGCGGAGGGGCTGCCAGCCGTGATGGTGACGGATACGGCTTTTTTCCGGAACAGGAGTTACCATCAACCGACCGATACGGCGGATGCTCTGGATTACAGGCGTATGGCGGGGGTGGTGAAGGGGGTGTACGAGGCTGTGAAGGAGCTTGCCTCCGGCGAGTGACGGCGGAGCCCTGAGAAGGTTGCACGGAAGGAGCCTGGGCTGCTGCCGGAGGAGGCCGAAGGCGGTATGAAAAAGCCGCACCCGGTATCCGGATGCGGCTGGTGATGAGGTTGTGAGGCCAGGTTTATTCGGTGATGCCTGCGTCTGCGGCGTCCTTGGCCTTGGCATCGCGCTGGGCGGCGCGGATGGACATTTTCACGCGGCCTTTTTCATCGATGCCGATGCATTTGGCGGTGACGATGTCGCCGATGTTGACGACGTCTTCCGTTTTCTGCGTGCGGCCTTCGGCGAGTTCGGAGATGTGGATGAGTCCGTCTTTGCCCGGGAGGACTTCCATGAAGGCTCCGAAGGTGGTGGTGGAGACGATTTTACCGGTGTAGAGTTCACCGATTTCGATTTCCTGGAACATGCGTTTGATGAGGTAGAGTGCGCGGTCGAGGCCTTCCTGTTTGGAGGCGTAGATGCGTACGGTGCCGTCTTCTTCGATGTTGATGTCGGTGCCTGTTTCGGCCTGGATGGCTTTGATGTTTTTGCCGCCGGGGCCGATGAGTTCGCCGATGCGGTCCTGCGGGATGCTGGTGGACTCGATGCGCGGGGCATTCGGGCTCATGGTTCCCGGGGTGCTGATGGCGGCATTCATGGTGTCGAGGATCTGAGTGCGGCCGTTTTTGGCGAGGACGATGGCTTCTTCAAGGATGGAGAGCGGGATGCCCGGGAGCTTGAGGTCGAGCTGGTAGCCCGTGACGCCTGCTTCGGAGCCGCAGAGTTTGAAGTCCATGTCGCCGTAGAAGTCTTCGGAGCCGATGATGTCGAGCAGGGTTTCATGGCGTTCCATTTCGTTCTGTTCGTTGAAGACGGTGACAAGGCCGACGGAGATGCCGGCGACGGGGCGCTTGAGAGGTACGCCTGCATGGAGGAGGGACATGGTGCCTGCGCAGACGGATGCCATGGAGGTGGATCCGTTGGATTCCATGATTTCCGAGGATACGCGGATGGCGTACGGGAATTCGTCTTCCGCCGGGATGACGGGGGCGATGGAGCGTTCCGCAAGGGCGCCGTGGCCGATTTCGCGGCGGTTCTGACCTCCGAAGCGGCCGGTGTCGCCGACGGAGAAGGGCGGGAAGTTGTAGTGCAGGATGAAGCGTTTTTCATCTTCGCCGCCAGTGTAGGAGTCGAAGTATTGTTTGTCTTCGACGGGGGCGAGGGTGGCGAGGCACATGGACATGGTTTCGCCGCGGGCAAAGAGGGCGGAGCCGTGGACGACGGAGGGCAGGCAGCCTACTTCCGCGACGAGGGGGCGGAGCTGTTTGAGCTGGCGGCCGTCGGCGCGTTTGCCTTTTTCCATGATGGAGATGCGGAAGGCTTTTTTCTGGATGTATTCGAAGACCTGTTCGATGTCGAAGTCGGTGGCTTCGGGGTGGCGAGCCTTGATGGCGGTTTCGACTTCGTCGCGAAGGGCGCCGACTTTTTTCTGGCGTTCGACTTTGGAGTCGGCGTAGATGGCGGCTTCGATGCGGTCGCCTGCGATTTCGTATCCGATTTCGAGGAGTTCGGGTTTGGCGACGCAGAGTTCGTAGCTGCGTTTTTCCTTGCCGCAGAGGGCGCGGAGTTCTTCCTGTTTTTCACAGATGACGCGGACGTTTTCCTGTGCGAAGTGGAGGGCTTTGATGAATTCTTCTTCCGGGAGTTCGTTGGCCGCGCCTTCGATCATGATGACCTGGTCTTTGCTGCCGACGTAGACGAGGTCGAGGTCGCTGTCCTTGCGTTCGGTGTTGGTGGGGTTGATGACGAATTGGCCGTCGATGCGGCCGACGCGGACGGCGCCCACGGGTTCGGCGAAGGGGATGTCGGAGACGACGAGTGCGGCGGATGCGCCGTTGATGCTGAGGATGTCCGGGTCGTTTTCACCGTCTGCCGAGAGGAGGATGGCGATGATCTGGGTGTCGTAGAGGTAGCCCTTCGGGAACATGGGGCGAAGGGGGCGGTCCGTCATGCGGCAGGTGAGGATTTCCTTTTCGGTAGGACGGCCTTCACGTTTGAAGTAGCCGCCGGGGAACATGCCCGCTGCTGCCGCTTTTTCCTTGTATTCGACGGAGAGAGGGAAGAATGTCTGCCCTTCCTTGATTTTGGTGGCGCTGACGGCGGTGACGAGGATGACGGTGTCTCCGCAACGTACGGTGACGGCTCCGTCGGCAAGGCGTGCCATTTTGCCTGTTTCAATGGTGATGGGGGTTGCGCCGACGGCGCATTCGATGGAATGTATACTCATTGTATATTGGTTTCTTCTTGCATGGGCCGGGGCTTCACCTGCAAGAGCCGGCCCGTGCGGTTGCTCTTGTTGGCTTGAGGGTGATCCGGGCACGCCCAGGAAATGGGTCGGCCGACCGGGCGCTCCGCTCTTCCTCTGAATGGGAGGGGCTCATGCGCTGCCGGGCGGCAGGGCAGGTGGTTGAAAAGCTTCACAAGGCCTGCCGGATCATGGATACAGTGCAACTCTACAGCTGCCTGCACGACCATGTTAACAGATGTTTCACAGTTGGGCAAGCACATATTGCGGGAGTGTGTGCCGGGGGCGGTTCGGGGCGCAGTGGCGTCTTGACTACCCGGGAAATGGTGATAGGATGATGGCATGAATTGGTCATCACTTCTGTTGTGCGCGTTGGCGGTTTCTTCCATGCAGGTTTTCGGCAGCGAGGAGGGGATGAAGCAGGCGCTTGCCAAATGGAATAGCCAGGTGAGCGACTGGACGACTGCCTACGAGCACGCTTCTTCGGATGCGGATAAGGAGAAGCTGCTGAAGATTCAACCCGATGTGCTGGCGGCGGGGAAGGAGTTGTGGAAGGCGGTTCCCGTTGCGGAGTTTAAGGAGTCGTGGGCGTTTCCGGCGGTGGCGTGGTGGATGAATAATCCCGATCTTCTGGTGGCTGTCGTGCCCGAGAAGGAGCGTGCAGCGGCTGCGGAAGCTTTGCTGGCAGCCATGGAGAAGGTTCATTTTCTGTCGCCCGCCGCGGCCGATGTTTGTGCGGCTTTGAGTGCGGGGGCGTCTGCGCGCATGTATAAGGTGCTGGAGTCGATTTATCTGTCGAATTCCAGTTCGAGGGCGAAGGGGTGCGCGGCCTTGGGGATGGCGGTTATGCTGGGCAAGTCGTCGGAAGCCGAGCAGCGCGAGTATGTGTTCGGCGGGGCGGAGTTGGCGAGGAGCCAGAGGCTGCTGTATGTGAAGGAGGCTTTGTTGCGCTGCCCCGAGGCTCCGTTCGGAGGTTCGACGGTGGAGGCCGTGGCCGTGGAGGAGGTTTACCGCCTTTCCCATCTGGTCGAGGGGCGCGTGCCTCCGGCTCTGGAGGTGAAGTCCGCCGACGGAGCGACGGTGAAGCTTCCTTCGACGGCGAAGCCGACGCTTGTTTTGTTCTGGTCTCCGGAGGATGAGACTAGTCTTTCCATTATGGCGATGATGGACGAGTTCCGTTCGAAGCATCCCGGCATTGCCGTGTGTCCTGTGGTCAGCGGGGTGAAGCTGGCGGATCTGCCCGGGGTGATGGAGAAGAGAGGTTTGCAGGCGGAGTCGTATGTGGATGAGGAGGGTAAGGCGGTGGCGGATTACCGGTTGCCGGCTCTGCCGTATGCGTATTTGATCGGCGTGGACGGTAAGACGATTTATTGCGGGTATCCCGATATGGCGCTTCAGGCGAAGATACGCGAGTGTGTGAAGGGGCTGGAAGGCGATGTTTCTCCTGCACCGCAGGCTGTTCCTGTGGCTTCTCCTGCTCCGGAAGGCCGCCCGGTGCCCAGTCCTTCCGCGCCCGTTGCTGCAGGAGCGGCTGCCCCGGCGCCTTCCTCTCCGGCTGCTGATGCGGCTCCGCCGTTGCGCCCGATGCCAAGTTTCAAGTGATTGCCGTTTATGGGGGTTCATGTGCAGGATGCTTCGGGGATCGAGGGTGAGGCGAGGGCTGTCGCTTTTCGTTTGCGCGAGGCGGGGCATGAGGCGTTTTTCGTGGGCGGGAGCGTGCGCGATCGTCTTTTGGGGCTTCCGGTGAGGGAGGTGGATATTGCGACTTCGGCGAGGCCGGAGGAGGTGCTTCGGCTGTTTCCGAATTCGTGGGCGGTAGGGGTGAGTTTCGGCGTGGTGCTGGTGCCGGGCGGGAGGTTCCATTTCGATGTGGCGACGTTCCGGGAGGATGGGGAGTATCTGGACGGGAGGCACCCGGAGGGGGTGCGTTTTGCGACAGCCCGCGAGGATGTGGAGCGGCGGGATTTTACGGTGAACGGGTTGTTGGAGGATCCGGTTTCCGGCGAGGTGATCGATTATGTGGGCGGTTTGGAGGATTTGAGGCGGCGGGAGCTGCGGGCGATCGGCGATCCGGAGCGGCGTTTCCGGGAGGATTCCCTGCGCCTGTTGCGCGGTGTGCGGCTGGCGGTGACGAAGGGGTTTTCTCTGGAGGCCGGGACGTGGCAGGCTTTGCGCAATTTGGCTTTTTTGATCGGCCGCGTGGCTCCTGAGCGGGTGCATCAGGAGCTGGACAGGATTTGGCTGAGCTCCGGGCGGGGAAGAGGGCTCGATTTGCTGATGGATTCGGGGCTGATGGGGGAGGTGGTGCCGGAGTTTTTGGCGTTGCGCGGGTGCGAGCAGCCTCCGCAGTGGCATCCGGAGGGGGATGTGTATACGCATACGCGGATGATGCTCGATTTGCTGGAGGGGGAGCCGTCTCTCTCGCTGGTGTGGGCGGTGCTGCTGCATGATATCGGCAAGCCTGCGTGTTTCCGTGTGGATGAGACGGGGCGTATCCGGTTCAATGGTCACGATGCTGTGGGCGCTTTGCTGGCCGGGGAGATTCTCCGGCGGTTGAAGTATTCGCGGGAGATGGTGCAGTCCGTGGTGAGGAAGGTGGAGCGGCATATGCAGTTCATGAATGTGCGGAGTATGCGCTCCGGGAAGTTGCGCCTTTTTATGGCGGGCGCGGATTTCGCAGATGAGCTGGCTCTGCACCGGGCGGATTGCCTGGCTTCCAATGGCGGTTTGGAGAATTACGATTTTGTGTGCGGGGAGCTGGCGAAGCTGAAGGATGTTCCGGTGTTGCCTCAGCCGTTGTTGCAGGGCAGGGATCTGATGGCGCTCGGTTTGAGGCCCGGGCCTTTGTTCAGGCTGGTACTGGAAGGTGCGTTGATCGAGCAGGCGGAAGGTTTGTTTGCCGATCGCAAGGGTGCTTTGAAGTGGCTGGCGGATTATGTGTGTTCCGCGTCCATGGCCTGAGGGTGCCTGATCCAGCGGAGGTAGGGGATGCCTTCGATGGTTTCCTCCTGTGCCGGGGTGAAGCCCAGCGATGTGTAGAAGGAGTGGAGGCTGCCGCCCGGTTCGTCGTTTTTCCGGAGGGCATGGAGGTAGATGGGGCGTGTGTGGCCAAGAGATTCCATGGCGGCACGCATGAGCGCTGTGCCGAGTCCCTGGCGGCGGATGGTGTGGCGTACGGCGAGGTAGCCGATGGCGGCATGCGAGGGGGAGTAGATGAGAGCGGCCGCGATGGTGGCGCCGCTGCGTATGCAGAGGACGCTGCCGCGGCCGATGTTGCGTCGGAATGTCCGGCTGTAGTCTGCTTCGTCGTAGTCGGGGAAGGAGTCGCGCACGCTTTCCGCCAGTTCGAGCAGGGCGGGGATGTCCCGGTGCCGTGCGGCAGAGATGAGCATGCGCGAGGAGGATGGCGGGGTTAGCGCCTGTCGTTCATGGCGGAGAAGAAGCGCATGGCGTAGTACAGGAGCATGGCCAGCGAGGAGAGCGCACCGACGACGTAGGTCATGGCTGCCCAGAAGAGGGCGCTTTTGGCCTGGTTGTATTGGATGGCGTTGCTGACTCCGGATGCCTGTATCCATGCCAGGGCGCGGCGGGATGCATCGAATTCGACGGGGAGGGTGACGAAGGCGAAGAGGGTGGTGAGCGCAAAGAGGGCGACGCCGATGCCGAGTACCCACGGGGAGCCGCCTGCTGCCAGCAGGATGATGCCGAGCATGAGTACCCATTGCACGAGGTTCGAGGAGAGCTGGACGATGGGGACGAGGGCTGAGCGCATGGTGAGCCAGTGGTAGGCCTTGGCATGCTGTACGGCATGACCGCATTCGTGCGCGGCGACAGCTGCCGCAGCGACGGTGTGTGCTCCGTAGACGGTTTCGCTGAGGTTGATGGTTTTGTCTTTCGGGTTGTAGTGGTCCGTGAGGCTGCCGGGTGTGCATTCGACGGTGACGTCGTAGATGCCGTTTTCTTCAAGCATGCGTTCGGCGATCTGTTTGCCCGAGAGCGGGATTTCCATCTGGGAATATTTTTCGAAACGGCTTCTGAGCATGTAGCTGACAAACCAGCTTGCCAGTACGGATGCGCCGACGATCCACCAGTACCAGGCGATCTGCGAGTAGGCTCCGTAACTCGGCGAGGAGTCGTAACCCGTGTTGTAATAAGCGAGTATCAGGGAGTCAAATAAGGAATTCATGCCAGTGTTTGAGTCTTGTTACGGTTGTTTTGTTCAATTTTTGTTGGCGAAAGTTTTCGCCGCATTCAAATACGCAGGGAGCGTGTCATTTTTTTCAGAAAAGGCATTGACAGAAGTAGAGGATAGGTTATATTCTCGCGCGTGCAGCAGAAGAATATTCCATCAGTCACTTTGCCGACGAGCGATTACGATCGCATGGTGCGCATGAGCAATCATTCTCTGGTCAGCATCCTGAGAGAGCATGTGCTGTCGGTTCATCGGGTTCAACGTTTTTCGCCCCGTCCGCCGGAAGATCACGATGCGTATGCCGTGAACCGGTGTCCGGATCATATCATCGTCCATTTGTGGAGGGAAGGCAGGGAGATTTTCCAGTGCGTGTTCGTGCCTCCGGTAGAGTATTAGCAAGTTTTTTTGCGATGAAGGGGTTGTTCGATATCGTCTGTGTTCTGGGGCTGGCAGCTCTGTCCGCGTCGTGCCAGGTTCAACGGCCCGTGTCGGAGGTGTGGAAGCCGGTTCCCCGTTTTGCCGTTCCCCAGCATCAGGTGGAGGAGCAGGATGTTTATGTGATTTCCGCCCGGCCGACGGAACCCAGTACGGTGGTCGGTTCGTTCCATGTGGACAGGAATGCCCGTATGAATATGGAGGATGAGGAGCTGCAGCGGCATATCCGCGTGCAGGCTGCCGCCATGGGTGGGAATACGGTGGTGTATTCGGATCATCAGACGAAGGCAGAGGTGCTTTACGTCCATGAGGAGACGAATAGTTTCCACGGCGGGGATGATGTGGAGTAGGGCGGCGGTTTGTCCTCCTTTCCGTTTTTCCGGTCGTTTGCGTGGCCGGGCTGTCTCCGGCGTATGAGGAGTGAGGATTTTGCCTGTTTCGGCGGCGGGCCGGAGGGTGCAAGAAGAACGCCGCCCCAGCTTTGATGCGGAGGCGGCGTGAGTATGAGGTTTGTTCAGCGGTGTGAATCAGGCTGCGCTGATGTCGCCGAGTTTCTGCATGGCTTCGATGATGCGCGGGTTGATGCCGTTGCGGTGCATTTCGTTGGCGATGCGGATGGCGTTGAAGATGGCGGTGCTGTTGGCGCTGCCGTGGGCGATGATGGATACGCCGTTGACGCCGAGCAGGGGGCTGCCTCCGGTCTGGTTCGCATCAAGGCGGAGTTTCATGGCGTTGAAGGCGCCTTTCATCATGAGTGCTCCTGCCATGCGGACGGGGGATGCCTTGATTTCCGCCTTGAGCCATTTGCCGAAGGCTTTGGCTGTGGCTTCGCAGGTTTTGAGCAGGACGTTGCCGGTGAAGCCGTCCGTAAGGACGACGTCGAGTTCGTGTTCGAAGAGGTCGTGGCCTTCGACGTTGCCGACGAAGTCGAAGGGGAGTTTGCCGGCCGCTTCGAGGCGGCGCATGAGTTTGAGGGTGTCTTTGGTGAATTCGTTGCCTTTGCCTTCTTCCGTGCCGTTGCTCATGAGGCCGACCTTGGGGTTGGGTTTGCCGAAGATTTGCCGTGCCATGATGGAGGCCATGATGGCGTAGCCGACGAGGTGGGTGGGTTTGGCATCCGGGTTCGCCCCGGTGTCGGTGACGTTGCAGACGCCGTATTCGTTCGGTAGCTGGGTGACGATGCCCGCGCGTTCAACTCCTTCGAGAAGGCGGAGTTTGATGGTGGAGGCGGCGACGGCCGCTCCGGTGTTGCCCGCGCTGAGGACAGCATCGCATGTGCCGTTTTTGACGAGATCCACGGCGAGGGACATGGAGGAGTTCTTTTTCTGGCGCACGGCCATCAGGCCGGATTCTTCCATGCCGACGACTTCGGGTGCATGGACGATTTCGATGCGGGGGGAGGCGAGGCCGATGCCGTCGCACCCTTTTTGCAGTGTGGTTTCATCTCCGACGAGGTAGATTTTTTTGACGTCGGGAAAGGCGGAGAGTGCCAGCTGGGCTCCCTCAAGGTTGATGGCTGGGGCGAAGTCGCCGCCCATGGCGTCGAGAGCAAGTTTCATGTTTGGATGCGCCAAGTATGCGGGAATATGGAATGAAGTCAATGCGAAAAACCGTCTCGCACAGCAGGCGGGACGGTTTTTGAAAGAATCGCTGGAAGCCGGATCAGGCTTCGACTTCGATGATGACTTCGGCGCCGCTGCGGGTGGTGTAGGTCTTGCAGGTCGGGCAGGCCGTGTGGCCGGGGACGCTGCTGCCGCACTTCGGGCACTGGCGGAGTTTGGGTGCACGCCATGCCTGAGCGGCGAGACGCGTGCGTTGCTTCATCTTGGATGTTCTGCGCTTGGGAGCTGCCATAATCGTGTATTTGAGTTAAAGGTGTGTGAACTGTGCGATTGCGGGGGAGGGAAGCCTATTTTTTGCCGAGGTCGTCAAGGGCATCCCAGACACTGCTGCCACCGTGGGCGGAACTTTCTACACCATGTTCGGGGTGTTTGTCCAGTCCAAAATCATTATTTTCGAGATTTATTTGACATGAGAGGCCCGCCAGTTCGCATTTCGGGTAGTTCGGGAGTTCCAGTACGATTTCTTCGCGGAGTTCGTCGGTGGCATCCACTTCCGCTCGGTCGCCGATTTCGATGGAGACGGCGATGTCGTCCAGCGCGATGGTGTGTTCGAAGTTTTGTAGGCATCGGGCACAGCGGAACCGGAAGGGAGCGGAGATGCTGCCGCGAAGGAAGAGTTCGGTTTCGAAGCGTTCGACGTCGAGATCGTAGGAAAGAGGGCCGATTGAGGAGATTTCTTCCGAGTCGATGCCGAAAATTTCACCGTCCACTTCTCCGGAGATGTGCATTCCTTCTTCCGGGAGGGTATCGAGCGGTATTCTCAATTGTTTCTGCATGGCTTGAGACTACGGCGGGAGGTGTCGAATGGCAAGGAAATTTCCCGTTTTCAGATTTTAATGACACTTGGTTCATTTTTTTTTCTTGCGGGCGGGCGGTGGTTGTGGTTCAATACGCCCATCCCAATGACGTGCGCACGTGGCGGAATTGGTAGACGCGCTGGTTTCAGGTTCCAGTGAGTAACATCGTGGAGGTTCGAGTCCTCTCGTGCGCACCAAACTTTTATAGGCAGCAGTAATGCTGCTTTTTTTGTGCCTCCTTGGTATGGTGATGGGCAGGTGCGGGAACGGGTGCAATTTTTGGGTTGTGCCAAAGAGTAGGCGGACGGGTTCTTTGGCTGGATGCTCTGCGGAAGTTCATGTCGAATCGGCGTGTCTCGGAGTCGAACGAATATGGCTGATGCTGCATTTTGTTTTTTAGAATGTTTATAAAATACTGAATAACAATGCGATGATAGTTGTATTTTTCTCAAAATTCTCATAATGATATTATTATGTATATTTCTTTGTCTATGTGATTGTTGCGTTATATTTTATTAAATATAAGAATATAAACAAATTACGAAGATGTCGAAATAATTTTTCGAATTTTCTTGCTTTGTTGTTTGATTGTAATTATATCTCCGCGCAGCTGCTATCAATATTGTATGTTTTGCAATTTGCAGTGGCTTCAGTACAGAATCAATACGATAAATAAATGAGATTGAAATTACCTTACCGCATCTTGCAAGCGCTGCTTGCCGTATCTGCGCCTGCTTGGGCGCAGTCCGTCAGCGTATCCAGTTGGGACGACTTCAAGGCCCAGTGGGATGCCGGCGAGAGAGACTTTGTCTTCACTCAAACTATTGTGACTCCCGAAAATACGTCTACTGCTCTGGATCCCAATATCGATTCCAATGTTCCGGCCACTTCGGGCCTGTTTGTGAATACAGGGCAGTCTTTGACGATTCATGGCAACGGAAATGTGCTCGGTTCGGATGATCATAATCACGATGTTCATTCTTTTGCCATTGCCCGCCCGATTGCCAATTTCGGCAGCCTGAACGTAAGCGATTGCATTTTCCAGAACAATTTCGCCAGTGCGACGAGCCAGATGAAGGGCGGTGCGGTCTATACGGGAGACGGTTCGGTTTCTTCGTTTACGAATTGTTCTTTTATTGGCAACCATCTGGCGGGGGAGAGTTCCAGCATTCTGGCCGGCAGCGGTGGAGCCTATTTCAACGGAACGTCCAATACGGCGGCTCTCGTGTATATGGCGCGTTCGACCTTTTCCGGTTGTATTTTCGAGGATAATTTCATCAATATCAAACGTACGTCCACGGACCTCCAATTCACGAATGCCGAAGGTGGCGCATTGATCAACAATGCCGATTCGACGGTCGAGATTTCGGGCGGCAGCCGTTTTACCCGTAACGCGGCGATTGCGGCATCACATTCCAATACGAATGCAATGGGGGGCGCCATCTTCAACGACGGCAAGCTGATTGTTTCCGATACCGTTTTCGAAGGCAATCTGGTTCGGGCTCTAGCCGATGCTGATGCCATGCAGCACGATTATGCCCAGGGCGGCGCTGTGTATCATAACGGATGGCGTACGTATGGCAATTACATGACGCTGACGCGATGCCTGTTCTCCGGTAATATGGTCGAGGGCGCCGGGACGAACGGCGGCGGCGCCATTTTCACGTCTGCTGCTGCAGGCAATGTGTCGCTGGTGGATTGCAGCTTTTTGAATAATACGGTTGCAGCCGGGCTGACTTCCGAGGGCGGCGCCATTTATCATGGAGCAACCAACGGGTTGTTCAATATGGTTGCGCAGACCATGGCCGTGGTTTTCCGGGGCAATAAGGTCGATTACGATGCCGTGGCAGGTAGCGGCCGCGCCAACGCGATTACGTTCAAGGGAGGAAATGGGTCGAATTCGGTGTATGAGTATGATCTTCGGGCATCGGGTGCGGTCAATGCTCTCTCGGGAGAGGCCGCTTCCATTCTGTTCTACGATCCTGTCGAATTCAAGCAGGTGTCGCCTACGAATTTCAATATCAACCGTACGGACGGTACGACCGAATATAGCGGCAGCGTGGTGTTCTCCGGTGAGGATTTCATCAACGGCAATCAGGCCGATCGCGTTTCCACGGCGAACGATAAAACAAGGCTGGTGCAGCATAACGGCGTTTTGGAGATTCGCGATGGTGCCATTGTCGGTGCGGCTTCTACGGCGGCGCCCGATACGATTGGCGCAGGAGCGTATGAATTGAAGAAGGGCGTTCTGCAAATGACCGGCAGCGGCGGGCTTCTTGCATCCGCTTTCTCTTTCAATACGAACAATTCATGGAAGGATGCGATTCTTCGGGCCGATTCCGGTTCCCGGGTGACTGCTTCGACGGCTGATTTCAGCCGTGGTTTCACATTCGATTTCAATCCGTTCATCAATGCAGCTCCCGGTGCGGGCAATCCTCACACATCCGGTTTGCAGGTACACGCCGTGTCGTCGCTGCTGGGCGGCATGCTGGGTGTTTTGGATAATCTGACGCTCGATTATTACATGAATCCCCTGTGGCGCGAGACACAGAAGTTCCTTGCCCTCAATTTCGTGAATCCCGATGGGACGACGACGGGGGATTTCGATAGCGTGATGTCCCACAAGTACGAGAGCAATACGGTGGACGATGTGCACGGCTATCAGGGTACATGGAGCGAGGAATGGGTGACGAATGCCGACGGGACGAAGGAGCTGTACGTGGTCTGGACACCCGTGGCGACGGAACCTGAGGAGCCGGAAGAACCTGAGGAACCGGAAAATCCCGAAGAACCTTCCCAGCCTGAACAACCGGAAAACCCCGGTGGCGGCACGGAACCGGGCACTCCCGGCAAGCCTTCCAATCCGGAGATTCGCGAGATTCTGCCTGAACTGGCCGGAGATATGGCGATGAATTCGATGTGGAATACGCGTTCCAATATGCAGTCGATGAGCTCCGCCGCTCTCGGACAGGTGGGACTGCAGCGCTACAACCTCGACCATGCCTGGAATTACTGGGGGCAGGGGCTGGGCGATTTCGATATGCACCGCAGTTCCGGCAATCGCGACGGGTTCGATTACCACGGGTACGGGTATGCCGTGGGTGCGGACCGCCGTTTCGACGAGAGCAATTGTGTGCTCGGCGTAGCCTTCGGCAGCCTGTACGGTACCAGCAAGAGCCGGAGCTTCATTGCAAGCATCGACCAGACGAGTACCATCGGCATGCTCTACGGCGGCTGGATGAAGGAGTTCGACAAGAAGAACGTGCTTGATGTGACGGGTTCCGCCTCTTATGGCGTGACGAGCAACAGGCTCCATACGTACTATAGTGATGGAATGCAGTCCGGCGGCAAGTGGCATAACAATGCCGTGCGGCTGACGCTGAATGCCGAATGGCTGCACGACCTCGGCAATAACTGGACGTACTCCGCCTTTGTCGGCGCCGAGTACGATGATGTGACCCAGAAGTCGTTTACCGAGACGGGAGACCGCCCCCGCCGCTTCGGCGAAGGGAAGCTTCGCAATCTTGCTCTCCCCGTGGGAATGGGCATCAGCAAGCAGTACGGCTTTTCGGACGGCAAGGTCTGGATCCATAATCTGCGTGCCGCCTATCTGCCCGATGTGTACCGCAAGAATCCTTCGGCGACGGCGACGCGCCTGACGGAGGACGGTTATTCATGGACTGCCCGGGGTGTGGATATGGCTCGCAACGCTGCGAGGATCGAATATGATACGCGCCTGATCATCAACCCGACCTGGAGCGTGTTTGCCGGTTATGCCGTCGAGCTTCGCAAGGATGCCGTCGATCACAACGTGAATCTTGGCGTGAGCGCATCGTTCTAACCGCACCTGCTCGCAGGTATCGTTTCATCCCGCAGGGTTGCTCCTGCGGGATGTTTGTTTGTGTGTGGAGGGTGCGTTTGTTTTTCTTGCCAGCGGTTTCCTGTTGTGTATAATGGCGGCATGGAGTCGTTTCAGGGTGTGGTTTGTTGCCGTGCCGGATGCGGGCTTCCGATCAACCCAACAAGAGATAACTATGCGTAAGTCCCTGTTTTTGGCGGCGCTTCTGGCAGCCGCTCCCATGATGTCCTTTGCTGCCGATTTGCCCGTGAAGGTGGAAGTGATCGGTGTTCAGGCCGATTTTGTCGATGACGATACGGAGCAATACCAGAAGGTCGAGAAAGGTTCCGTGATGGTGCTGCAATTCACGGCGCCGGAAGGGAAGGTTTTTCTCAAGAGCAATACATCCCGGGATGTCGTTTTGCCTTGCAATGACGGCGCAGGCAAGGCTCTTGAAGATGCGGGTATCAAGATGTTCTTTTCCAAAGTATCCGAAGATGGCAAGAAAATGGTCTGCTCCGCTTCGACGACTTCGCTGACGCCGGATGGCGTGCTGCAGCTCGTGGGCGATGTGCCTGTGACAATGGTGAAGGGTAAGGTCAAGCAGCCGGCTGCCTTGTTTGAAGTCAGGAAGGGAGCCAAGGGCAATGTGTCCGGGTATAAGGTGGAGATCAAAAAGGTCGAACCCTCGAACAACAATAAGGGAAAGACCGATGTGACGATTGAGGTGACCGGGAAGGATTTCGTGGCGGATATGGAGTTTACGTCGCTTGACGGAAAGAAGCTGCAGGCTGATAAGCATATGACGATGACGTCGAATATGGGAAGCACGTCCGTTGGCACGTATAACTATACTTTCGATGCGAAACCCGAGAAGATGAATGTGGTCGTGTCATTGTGGCAAGGTTCGGAGCAGTTGAATGTTCCTGTCAACGTGAAGGCCAATTTGTCCGGTCCGGTGAAGTAAGTTTGCCGCAAGGCTTGTTCCGATTTATGCCCCGCCCCGGTGCGGGGCATTTTTGTGTTTGGAATCAATTGTGCAAGATTCTTATGTGGTCGTGTGTGGTTGCATTGCGCGGTTGGGTGTGTTCATGGAATAGATGAGAGAATCTGTTGGGTAGGCGATGTGCTACCATGTATCCGATTTTCTTTTATACGGATAAAAAAGGCTTGTTCCATGCGGGGAACAAGCCTTTTGAGGTTTGGAAATGATTAGACCGGTATGGAGAGTTATTCGTCCATTTTTTTGAGTTCGATGGAGGCGAATTTGTCGCCTTGGGCTGCGGCCTGTTCGAAGTAGGCGCGGGCTTTGTCGAGGTCTTTGCGGACGCCGTAGCCGTAGCGGTGGAGGATGCCCATGTTGAATTGTGCGGAGGCGGAGCCTGCGGCGGCTTCGTTGCGGCAGGTTTCGATGAGTTTGCGGCTGTCGTCCGCCGAGATGCGGAGGGCGGAGGTGGCGGTTCTGTATTCGCTGCCGTATTTGACGAGGGAGGGGGCAAAGCCGAGCTGGGCGGCTTTTTCATTCATTTTCCGGGCGTCGTCGTTGCTTTTGCGTGTGCCAAGGCCCGTTTCGTAGCATTGGGCAAGGAGGAAGTAGGCGCGTGCGGATGAAGGGCCGTTGCCGCGTTCGGCTGCCTGCTGGAAGTTGTCGAAGGCGGTTTTCTGAGAGTTGCGGTCTTTTTCGAAGCAGAGTCCGATGCCTTTGGCGACGAGGGCTTCGGTGATGGTGTCGCGTTCGTCTTCGGCGGGGGCAGGTTTTTTGCCGGGAGTTTTGCCGTCCGTGTCTCCGGTGTCTGCAATGGCGGTGTCGTCGCCTCCGTCTTCGTCGTCGAAGATGAATTCGTCGTCGCCTTCATCCGATGCGCCGTCGACGGTGTCGATGGTTTTGATGTTTTTCCAGTCGTCAAGCGATCCTCCGGTGGTGATGCCTGCGATGCCCATGCCTCCGTGGGTGACTTTCTGGAGGGTGTAGATGACGTGGAATTTGCCGTCGTCAGCCGAGCGTTCGACGCCGACGGTGAGCATGCCGTCTTTGAGCATGTAGGAGTGCATGGGGGCTTCCTGTCCTTTTTTGATTTCGGAAGCTTTTTTCCATGGAGGGGTGTTTTGGGGGCGGACGTTGTGTTTGCTTTCCATCGCCTGGGTGGTGGCGACGTAGTAGGCTTTGAGTTTTTCGTCGTATTCGTCATCTCCAAAGGCGCGTTCTCCTACCCATTTGATGGTGTCGAGGGTTTTCTTTTTGAAGGTGAAGTGGAGGGTGAAGGGCTGTTTGGCGATTTGTTCCTTGGTGATGAAGGCTCCATCGATTTTTTTGCCTTTGTGGGCGGGGTTGCGTTCCAGTTCGCCGCTGTTTTTGAGTTTTTTTGCGACGGCTGTTTGTTTCATGCCGAAATCAAGGCCGTAGGGGGCTGCCTGAAGGACGCCTGCCAGAAGGAGGAGGGCGGTGATGATGGAGGTGGTTCGCATGGTGTGTGCTGTTCGGGTTCAATGTAGCATGCAGAAGGGGGGCGTGGCAAGGTCGAAGTGTGTAACAGAAGGGTCACAGCGGGATGGCGGCGGTTTCCGCCCAGATGCATTTGAGGTAGTCTTCACCGGTGTATTCGGGCGGCATGGGATAGGAGACGAGCCGTGCGCCGGGGAGGGCTTGCCGGAGGATGGAGCGGAAGTCTTCGTGGCCGAGTTTGCGGCAGTTGGTGGTGCAGAGGAGCCAGCCGCCGGGGGCGAGGCAGGCGGCGGCTTTGCGGGCGAGGTCTACGTAGCCGGTTTCGACGCGCCAGATGCGGCCTTTGGCATCTCGCGAGAAGGTGGGGGGGTCGAGGATGATGCCGTTGAATCGGCGTTCCTGTTTGGCGAAGCGGTCGAGCCAGTGGAGAGTGTCTCCTTTGCAGTAGTGGTGGTGGGCGAGGTCGAGGCCGTTGAGTAGGAAGTTTTCCCGTGCCCATTCGAGGCAGGGCTGGGCGAGGTCGAGGGTGGTTGTTTCCGCTCCTCCGAGGGCGGCGCAGACGGAGAAGGCTCCGGTGTAGGCGAAGGTGTTGAGGATTTTCTGGCCGGAGCGGCTGCGTTTGAGGACGCGGCGGCGGTTTTCCCGCTGGTCGAGGAAGAGGCCCTGGGAGTAGCCGGCGGCCATGTCGATGCGGTAGAGGATGCCGTTTTCCCGGATGGTGTATTGCAGGGGGGCTTCGGGGCCGCAGAGGTGGGCGGGGGGCTGTTTGTTGTCTTTGTCGAGCTGTTTATGGTAGGTGGGCGTTTGCAGGCTGCGGAGCTGGGCGAGGAGGTCTGCGGGGATGGCCCGGTCGCGGGTGGAGATGAGGAGGCGGTCGCCGAGGGCATCGATGAAGATGCCGCGCCAGGTGTCGCCGTCGCTGATGCGGTAGGCATCCGTGTCTGCGGGGATGAAGCTGCGTTTCTGCTCGATGAGTGTCTGGAGGCTGCCGGGCATGGCGCGAGCTTATCCGAACTCTGCGGCTGGTGCAAGCCGGAAGTCCCGGCGGCTTTGTGCGGGGCGTTCGATTTTCGTCTTGATGCAACGGGAGATATACGTTAGTATCGTTTCCGGTCATGAGCGAGATGGTTGTAGCCGAGCATTTGTCGAAATCCTTTGGGCGCGTTCACGCGGTGCGCGATGCTTCCTTTACGATTTGCAAGGGGGAGATCGTCGGTTTTCTGGGGCCGAACGGCGCGGGGAAGACGACGACGATGAAGATGCTGACGGGCTATTTGCCGCCGAGCGGCGGGACGGCTTCGATTGCCGGGTTCGATATTCTCGACCATTCGCTGGAGGCTCGCCGCCATATGGGGTATATGCCCGAGAATGTGCCGCTTTATGACGATATGCGGGTGACGGAGTATCTGGCATTCCGTGCGCGGTTGAAGGGGATTCACGGTTCCGATGTGAGGAAGGCGGTCGGGGAGTCGATCGAGCGGTGCGGGCTGGATGTGATGAAGCGGAGGATGATTCGCACGCTGTCGAAGGGCTACCGCCAGCGCGTAGGGCTTGCCGATGCGCTGCTGGGCCGCCCCGATCTGCTGATTCTCGATGAACCGACGAATGGGCTTGATCCGAACCAGATTCGCCAGATCCGCGAGCTGATTCGCGAGCTGGCCGCCGACCATACGGTGATTCTTTCGACCCATATTTTGAGCGAGGTGGAGATGGTGTGCAATAAGGTGGTGATTATCGACCAGGGGCAGATCAAGGCTTCCGATACGCCGTCGAATCTGACTCGCGGCCTGCGTGCAGCCGGGCGCATTTCCATCGAGTTCAAGGGCGATCTGGAGCCGGTGGTGACCGATATCGAGGCTTTGGAGCTGGTGAAGAAGGTGATGCACGAGGGGACTTCCCCGGAGGGCTGGCATACGCTGGTGGTGCGCGCCGAGGCCGGTACGGATACGCGCGAGCATGCCGCTGCGATTATCGCGAAGCATGGGTTCGCGCTGCGCCATGTGTACCGCCATATGCCGACTCTTGAAGATGTGTTTGTCGAAATGACCCGTAAGGATTGATTGTTTAAGCTTATGTCCGATTCCGAACAAGTTTCCGTTTCTCCGAAGAAGTCCGCATGCGCCGCATGCCGGTGCCTTGGCAGGCTGGTTTCCCGCACCGGGAGGTATGCTTCTTCATGTCTGACGATTTTCGGCAAGGAGCTGAGGTCGTATTTGATGACTCCGTTCGGCTGGGTGATTCTGGCCTGCGTGATGGGGCTTCAGGGGTTTTCCCTGAATGCCGCGCTGAAGATCGTGAAGGATGCGCCGCAGCGTGACGGTCTGATGTTCATCATGATGTCGCTGCCGGTGTTCTGGTTTTATTTTCTGTTCATTTTCCCGCTGATTACGATGCGGACGTTTGCCGAGGAGGAGCGTATGGGTACGTTGGAGACGCTGCTGACGGCTCCGGTGACGACGGGGCAGGTGGTGCTGGGCAAGTTCGCTTCCGCGCTGGTGTTTTACATGGTGCTGTGGGTGCCGCTGATGCTGTATCCCTGGATGTCCGGGCTGGCGAATGCGCTGACGGAGTTTCAGTACGGCTATCTGCCGAGTGCGACGCTGGAATACAGGATGGCCGATTGGATGGGTACGTACCTGATTCTGTTCCTGCTGGGCGCGTGGTTCATCTCTCTGGGGATTTTGTGTTCGTCGCTGACGAGGAGCCAGATTATTGCGGGGATTGTGACGATCGGCGTGCTGATCAGCTATTTCTTCCTCGGTTTGGTGCCGATGCTGTGGGGCGAGTTTCCGGCGGCGTCGATTTTCCATTACATGTCCTGCAAGGAGCAGCTTGATGCGTTTACGAACGGGCTGGTGGATACGCGCCCGGTGGTGCTGTACCTGACCTTGACGGTGCTGACTCTGGCATTGACGGTGCGCATTGTGGATTACCGCCGCTGGCGCCGATGAGTTTTTTCCCCAACCTTCATTTCTTTTTTCGATGAACGATCAAGTCAATCAAACAGGCGAAGAGAGTCCGGCGGAATCCGGCTCCGGGACGGCTGACGTGGCCCGCAAGGCGCACCGCAATCCGCTGGCATGGCTGAATCTTGTGCTGCTGGCGCTGGTGGTGCTGGCGGCGAACTATATCGGCTGCAGCGAGTATTACCGCCGCGATCTGACGGAGGATCAGAGGTTCACGATTTCCGAGCAGACGGTGAATGTGCTGCAGTCGAAGCTGGTGCAGGATCGCAAGGAGCCGGTGAAGGTTATTTTCGCTTTCCTGCGTTCGACACAGAATTACAATCGCATGTATGCCCTGCTGGAGGAGTACAGGCGCTATGGCAACGGCAAGGTGGAGATCGAGTGTTTCGATCCGCTCCGCCAGCCGAACCGCGCCCGCGAGATTTCCCAGCTGTATGGGGTGGATTACAGGCAGAATCAGGTGATTATCGATGCGAGGCCGAATACGTCGGCTCCTCTGAAGACGTTCGAGGACGATAATTCGGAGCGCCGTTTTACGCGCGTTTGCCCCGGCGATGCGTTCGTGAAGTACGAGACTTCCGCCGACGGCCGGACGAAGCGCGCCGTGGCACTGATGATGGAGGAGATCGTGACGTCGCAGATGATCGGGGCCCTGGAAGGTTCCGCCCGCAAGCTGTATGTGGTGGTGGGCCTGGGCGGTGTGGCGCAGGATGATAATTCGCCCATCATGTCGCTGGGCCGCATTTGCAATTCCCTGAATCTTTCGATGGAGTCGCTCGACCTGAAGAAGGTGGATGCGGTGCCGGACGATGCCGCCGGTGTGCTGCTGATCGGGCCGAAGTACGATCTTGAAGACCGCGAGATTGCGATTCTGCGCAAGTATTGGCAGGATCATTCTCCGGTGAAGAAGCTGGCTCCCGGCGAGGCGATGCCGACCGAGGTGAAGGATGATTCCGCCGTGCCGGCTGCCTTGTTCGTGGTGCTGGATCCGCAGGCCGCGAAGCTGGAGCGCCTGAGCAGGTTCCTGCGCGAGCAGGGAATCCGCCCGCAGTATGACCGCGTGCTTCTGGCCGACCGTGCCCGTGCGTATTTCGATATCGATGCCGAGTTTCCGTCCGACTCGCTGATGTGCATGCGTCCGTTCTGGGATACGGGTACGCACGTGGAAGGGCAGAGTATGTCGCTGAAGCTGGAACATGCCAGCGAGATGATGGCGGGGATGAAGTCGCTGCAGTCGTATCCGCTGATGATGGCGTCGGAGGCGTATTACGGGGAGACGAATCCCGATCTGGCTCCGCGTTTCGATGTGCTGGAGGATAACAAGGGGCCGCTGTGCCTGGCCGCTGCCGTGTCGATGGGCAAGTCCAGCGAGAATGCGCGCATGGTGGTGTTCGGCAATACGGAGATGATGGCTCCTGACAAGATCAAGCATGAGCAGATGGATTTCATCCGCACGATGCTGGCCTGGATGACGGATCGCGAGGAGTTTTCCGGAAAGACATCGAACCATGATATGACGCTGAAGATCAATCTGGATAGTAAGTCGATGAGTTTTCTCGAGTTCCTGACGCTGATCGCGATGCCGTGGGGCGCGCTGATTATCGCGCTGATTATCTGGAATACGCGCCGCCACTGATTGTTTCGGGATCATGAGAATCGTACGCACCATTTTTCTTTCTCTGCTGGCCGCCTTTTTCGTGACGGCGGCGGTGCTGCTTTCCATCGACGGCAATCTGTCCCGCCTGACGGGGTGGAGCCATTTGCGGCCAGGCGACAATCTGTTTCCGGGAGGCAAGGAGGTGTTCGATACCGTGTCCTGGATGCGTATTCAGGATGCGGACGATATGGTGGAATGCGAGAAGAAGCCGAACGGCACATGGTGGGTGACGAAGCCCTATTATGACCGCATGGATCCCGCCATGGCGCAGGCGATCGTGATGTTTTCCGAGAATGCGAAGATTGTGGATTCCCTGCCGCTGAATAATATCGTGCGTGGCAGTATGCGCGAGTTCGGCGTGGAATCCAGCCCGCTCCATTTTACGCTGAAATCGCAGGATAAGGAGGATGGCCGAGCGACGACGCGCGCCCGTTTTACGCTGGGTTCACGCGTACCGTGGTATGTGATGACGGAAGACGCCCAGAGCAAGCAGATGTTGCCCGGCGAGACGGTGTATCTGCGTACGCCGTTTTATGGGAGGGATAAGCGTATTCATGTGGTGACGCTGGGTGAGATTCTCCGCGTGTTCCAAAGCGGCATGGCCCATGTGCGCGACCATAGGCCGCTTTTGTTCCATGAGAAGAACGTCAAGGAAATTACGATTGAGCAGGATGGCCGCAAGCTGGTTGTGGGGTTGGATTCCACCGGCAATAAGTGGCGCATTCTTTCTCCTCTTAGTCTGGCGGCCGACGAAGCTGCCGTGATGAAGCTGATCGTCGATTTGCAGAAGCTGAGTGCTGACAAGATTTCGGAGCCGCAGGATATGCCGATTCCCCGGGAAGCGAAGGATCGTGCGACGAAGGTGACGCTGGCATTCCGAGGCAAGGAGGCTCCCGTGACCCTGTCCCTTTTCCTGCCGGAAGCGACGGAGGCGAACAGCCATGTGACCCACGGGCTGGCGACTGTGTCCGATCGCGACGCCGTTTTCCAGATTCCGCTGAAATCCACGACCCATGAAGAGAAGGGTGAGGTGAAGGTGGACCGGGTAGGCATGCGCGATTTGCCGCTCACTCTTTCCGAATTGCGTTCGCGCAGCTTTACGGATATTGTGCCGGACAATGTGGTCAGGATGTCCCTGTCCAAGGAGGGGATGCGGTATCCGCTTCTGCTGCAGTACATTCCCGGCGAAGAGTTGGGCCGCGTGGAGGCGAAATGGCTTTACAGTGCAGATCGCAAGCCGTTCCGCGATGCGGATATGGCGCAGGTGTCGGAGCTGCTGGCGGCGCTTTCGCACTTGCCGGTGGCGGGATTTGCCACGGATCCCCTGAGCGAGTCCGGCGATTCTTCGACGGATGCGGCGCGCTTCGGCCTCAATGCGCCTGCATATACGCTGATGGTGGCGATGCGGCCCTGTACGGAGCGGGCAAGGCTGTTCGGTCGCGATGTTCCGCTGGTCAAGGATAAGGCCGTGAGAACCTATGTGTTCCGCCGCATGAAGCATGGCAATACCGGCGTGTGGTACGGCAAGGAGCTGGGCAAGCCCAGCGTGTATGAAATGAGCAGCAAGGCCATGGGGGCTTTTTCCAGCGATCCTCTGGTATGGGAGCACAAGAAGCTGCTTTCCTTCCTGACCTATCAGGTGAAGCATCTCGGTATTTCCAAACTGCCGCGTTCGGGCGAAGCCCGGATGGAGACGCTTGATACGACGTACGATTATCTGGACGAATCGTGGAAGGCTACGAAGGACGGCGAGGATGTGTCCGCCAAGCTGAATCCCCATCGCGCCAGTTTCTACCTGAAAACCCTGCAGGAGATGAATGTCAGGATGTGGCTCGATTCCGAGGATGAAGAAGCACTCAAGGCTTTGGAAACTCCGCTGTGCCGCATTACGCTGGATCTCGAAATCGAGGAAGCGCCGGATATGGTCGTGATTGATGCAGAGAAGCGGGGCGGCCCTCAGGATGCATCGGATGAGGATGTAGACCGTGCCTTGCGCGATGCCGCCATGGGCAATCTGCCCAAGAGGAAGGAGAGCTATACCATCGAGCTGGCGCCGTCATCCGTACTGAGCGGCAAGAACGGGTATTTTTACGGGAGGATCAGCGGCCGCAAGGAGCTGTTCACCCTGCCTCTCAATACCGTGCAGGTTTTGTTCAGCGATCTGATGGAGCACTAAACCGTGCGCGGGCAGCCCGCGAGTAGGACACGCTGTCCTGTTGACGGAGCGGCGCAAGTCTGGCAGTCTAGGCGCGTGTTGTGGAAGTTGGCACTGTTCGTGACGGCAATCGTCTTTTTCGTGTTGGCCTCGTTGCGGTATGGCAAGGGAGTGTTCCCCCTGAGAGCCGTCAAGGGCCGCGTGCTTCCTTCGTTTCCGGCTCCCGAGGGGTTGATTGCCCGGCTGGACGGGTTCGACCGCCGCAGTCGCGAGGTGAAGACTTCTTTCATGCCCTGCGTTCTGAAAGACGGCGGGGTAGCCTTTCCGAAGCGGTGGAGCCATGAAATTACGATCGGTTCCGTAGCCGGTGTGGCACATACATGGGCGCTTGCCTGCATGGCGGAGGCTGATCCCGAGGGGCACAAGGTGCGGGAGAATGCGCTGCTGCGTGCGGCGATTGTGCCGTTTCTGAGTTTTCTGGTTTTGACGGTTCTTTGCGTTTTGGGCCGTATTCCCGTTTCGGCGGCTGTGGCTGCTTTGGCGATCGTCTGGGTGCTGATGGCTTTCAGCGCGGTGATGTCGCAGATGCGGGAGTGGAAGGCCGTGGAGGTGGCGAAGGCCGGGTTGCGCGAGGCGGGGCTTTGGCCGAAGATGCCCGGTACGTCCGCCGCGCTGGAGCAGGCCCTGAAGGCGCATGCATGGTGCCGCGTGGGCGGTTTTTTCCGCTATTATGCGCGGTGAGGGATGCCCGTGACGAGGGTTAGGCGTACATGGAGAGGGCTTCGGCGAGAGCCGGTGACGGGGTGACGCGGTAGCGGTCTCCGAGTTCGATGCTGGCGCGGTTGCCGAGGCTGTTGCGGAAGGTGAGGATGACGGGGGTTTTGCCCGCGTGTTTCAGGATGATGTCTTTGACGTTTTGCAGGTCCGCTTCGTCGTGCCGCGTGGTGGAGAGGACGATTTCATACGGAGCATTGGCCGCCTTTTTCCTTTTGGAGGCGGTGCTGAGGGATTCCATGCTGTTGATGGATATTTTTTTGGTGCCTGTGCGGTCGTCTTCCGAGATGCGCGCGCGGTATCTGATAAAGTTGCCGACGGCGAGGAGTCCTTCCTGTTCCTGAGCTTTGGCGAAGGCATCGCCCCAGAGGAGGGCTTCGGCGCTTCCGGTGAAGTCTTCGAGGGTGAGGATGGCGAATTTCTGGCCGCTTTTGGAGAGTTTGACGGTGACGAGGCGGATCATGCCGGCCATGTCCTGCGGGCCTTTGAGTTCGACGATGGGGGTGTCGTCGAGGGTGCCGATCTGGATGAATTTCGGGTTGTCGATGATGCCTCGCATGCTGTCGAGCGGGTGGCCGCTGAAGTAGGCTCCGGTGAGGTCTTTTTCGAGGTTGAGCTTTTCTTCCTTGTCCCATTCGGGCACGGCCTTGACGGGTTCGGGCAGGGAGGTGGCTTCCATCATGTCGAAGAGGGAGGCCTGGCCGACTTCGCGGTCCTTGTGGATGCTGGATGCGCCGTTGATGGCGGTTTCGATGTTGTTGAAGACGACGGCCCGGGGCTGGTGGGTCCAGTCGAAGGCTCCGGCGCGGACGAGGCTTTCGAGCTGGTTGCGGCGTACGTCGCGCGAGTCGATGCGGTAGCAGAAGTCGTCCAGCGATTGGAAGGGGCCGTTTTTTTTGCGTTCTTCGGTGATGACCCGGACGGTGACGTCGCTCATGCTTTTGATGGAGGCCAGGCCGAAGCGGACGGCCCAGCGGCCGTTCGGCAGCTGTTCGGGTTTGAATTTGACGTCGGAGTGGTTGACGCAGGGCTGGAGGACTTCGATGCCCATGCGGTTGGCTTCCTGAATGAAGATGCCGATTTTGTCGTTGTTGGCTTCGTTGGACATGAGGCCGCAGAGGAATTCGACGGGGTGGTTGGCCTTGAGGTAGGCGGTCCAGTAGGAGATGTGGCCGTAGCAGGCGGAGTGGGATTTGTTGAAGCCGTATCCGGCGAATTTTTCGATTTTGTCGAAGATGGCTCCGGCCAGTTTTTCGTCGATCTGGTTGGTTTCGGCGCAGCCTTTGATGAAGTTGGCGCGTTCGTGCGCCATTTTTTCCGGGTCTTTTTTACCCATGGCGCGGCGGAGAAGGTCGGCTCCGCCGAGGGTGTAGCCTGCGAGGAGTTTGGCGGCACTTTGAACCTGTTCCTGGTAGATCATGACACCGTAGGTTTCGCCGCTGACCTGTTCGAGGAGGGGGTGTTCGTAGTGGACTTCCTGAAGGCCTTTTTTGACCTGGATCATTTCGTCGATGAACTGCATGGCGCCCGGGCGGTAGAGGGCGAGGAGGTCGATGATGTCTTCGATTTTCTGGATGCCGTAGCGTCGGCAGGTGTCGACCATGCCTCCGGATTCGAGCTGGAAGACGCCCATGGTGTCGCCCCGGTTGAGGAGGGAGAGGGTGGGCTTGTCGTCGAGGGGGACGCGGGTGATGTCGAATTCCGGGTCGTTCCAGCGGATGTATTCTTCGGCATCCCTCATGACGGTGAGGGTTTTGAGGCCGAGGAAGTCCATTTTCAAGAGGCCGACTTCGGTGATGGCGGACATGTCGCATTGGGCGACGACGGCGCCGTGCGGGTTCGAGAGGTCGTCGCGCGTGAGTGCGGCGTGTTCGTCGAGCGGGCGGTCGCCGATGACGATGCCTGCGGCATGGACGCCGACGTTGCGGACGAGGCCTTCGAGGCGCGTGGCGTAGTCCCAGAGCTGGGTGTATGTTTCGCTGCCGGCGATGAGGTTGCGGAGGTCTTCGTTTTGCTCGTAGCTTTTTTTGAGGGTGACTCCGGGGCCGGTTTCGATGAGTTTGGCGATTTTGTCGCCGTCGCCGTAGGAGAGGTCCATGACGCGGGCGACGTCGCGCAGGACGGATTTCGCACCGAGGGTTCCGTAGGTGATGATGTGGGAGACGGCGCGTTCGCCGTATTTCTGACGGACGTATTCGATGACTTCGGGGCGTCGGGTCTGGCAGAAGTCGATGTCGATGTCGGGAGGGCTGACACGTTCCGGGTTGAGGAATCGTTCGAAGATGAGGCCGAAGCGGAGGGGGCAGATGTCGGTGATTTTCATCACGTAGGCGACGAGGGAGCCTGCAGCGGAGCCGCGGCCGGGGCCGACGGGGATGCCGTGGTCTTTGGCCCAGTTGATGAAGTCGGCGGTGATGAGGAAGTAGGAGGGGAATTTGAGCTGGTTGATGATGCCGAGTTCGTAGTCGAGGCGGGCGCGGAGTTCCTGGTCGTTGTCGGCGCGGTCTTGCCCGTAGCGTTCGGCGAGGCCTTCGTAGCAGATTTTACGGAGGTATTCTTCGCGGGTGGAGCCGTCCGGGGTGTCGAATTCGGGGTATTTTTCCGTGCTGGTGGAGTCGAGTTTGAGGGTGACGTTGCAGCGTTCGGCGATTTTGACGGTGTTGTCGCATGCTTCGGGATGGTCCTTGAAGATGGCTCTCATTTCCTCGGGGGATTTGAGGTATACTTCCGAGGAGTACCGCATGCGGTTGGGGTTGGCGATTTTTTCGTTGGTGCCGATGCAGATGAGGGCATCGTGCATGTCGTGGTCGGCCCGGGTGAGGAAGTGGACGTCGTTGCTGGCGACGAGGGGTGTGTCCGTCTCTTTGGCGAGGCGGATGAGTTCGGGAAGGACTTTTTTCTGTTCGTCGAGGCCGTGGTCCTGTATTTCGACAAAGAAGTTGCCGTCTCCGAAGACGGTTTTGAGCTCAAGGAGGGTGTCGCGGGCTTTTTCGGGCTGGTCGACGAGGAGCCATTCGTTGATGGGGCCTGCGAGGCAGCCGGAGAGGCAGATGATGCCTTCGTGGTATTCGCGCAGGGTGTCGATGTCTACGCGGGGTTTGTAGTAGAAGCCTTCGAGATGGGAGCGCGAGACGAGTTTGATGAGGTTGAACCACCCGGTTTCGTTTTCGGCGAGGAGGGTGAGGTGGGTGTATTTGCGGCGGCCCGGCAGGTGTTTCCTGATGTTGAGGGCAGTGGGCGCCATGTAGACTTCGCAGCCGAGGATGGCTTTGAAGAGGGGCTTGGGAGAGTCGGGGTGCTCTTTGTTGTAGCCTTTGATTTTTTTGTTGTGCTTGTTGACATTGACGACCATTTCGACAATGCCGTAGACGTTGCCGTGGTCGGTCATGGCGACGGAGTCCATGCCGAGTTCGGCGCACTTTTTGATGAGCTCGTCCGTGCGGATGGCGCCGTCGAGCAGGGAGAATTCCGTGTGGGTGTGGAGGTGGACGAAGCTCACGCTTCGCCTCCCTTCGCTGCGGGGGATTGTTCGC
This sequence comes from Neoakkermansia glycaniphila, assembly GCF_900097105.1. Classification (GTDB taxonomy): domain Bacteria; phylum Verrucomicrobiota; class Verrucomicrobiia; order Verrucomicrobiales; family Akkermansiaceae; genus Akkermansia; species Akkermansia glycaniphila. The sequence goes on from NZ_LT629973.1 coordinate 2,179,321, forward strand.
GCATGGCGCGGACGCAGTCGCCGATGAGGTTCGGGCCTTTGTAGATGAATCCGGTGTAGAGCTGGACGAGGCTGGCTCCGGCGCGGAGTTTTTTGACTGCATCGTCTCCGGTCATGATGCCGCCCACGCCGATGATGGGGATGCGGCCTCCGAGTTCTGCGGCGAATGCCTGGATGATTTCGGTGGAGCGTTTGGTGAGAGGTTTGCCGGAGAGGCCGCCAGCTTCCTGGTGGCGCGGGTGCCTCTCGACGCCGCCGCGGCCGAGGGTGGTGTTGGTGGCGATGAGTCCGTCGAGGCCGCCGTCGAGGAAGACGCGGCTGAGTTCCCTGATCTGGTCGATCTCCATGTCGGGCGCGACTTTCATGAGGAGGGGAACTTTTTTGCCGGTGTCGCTGACGAGGTTGGATTGTTCGGCTTTGAGGACGGCGAGGAGCCGCGCGGCGCTGTCCGCCTTCTGGAGTTCGCGGAGGCCGGGGGTGTTCGGTGAGGAGAAGTTGACGGCGATGTAGTCCGCCACGGGCCATGCGGCGCGGAGGCAGGAGAGGTAGTCGTGGTTGGCTTCGTCGTTCGGCGTGACTTTGTTTTTGCCGATGTTGACGCCGACGATGCCTTTGAAGGTGGATTGTTTTTCGATGTTGCAGACGCCTTCATCGATGCCGTGGTTGTTGAAGCCCATGCGATTGATGATGCCTTCCTGCGGGATGAGGCGGAAGAGGCGGGGCTTGGGGTTGCCAGGCTGCGGGCGGGGGGTGAGGGTGCCTACTTCGACGAAGCCGAAGCCGAGGCGGCCGAAGGCGTCGATGGTGTCGGCTTCCTTGTCCATGCCGGCGGCGAGGCCGACGCGGTTCGGGAATTTGAGGCCCCAGAGTTCGACCGGGTCGTTTTCAGGCGTTCCGGCGATGAGGCCGAGGATGCGCAGGCGTTCGGCCATGCGGAGCCCGGCGAGGGTGATCGTGTGGGCGGTTTCGGGATTCAGTTGGAAAAGGCACTTTTTCGCGATCTTGTATAGCAGAGGAGACACAGCGCGGATATTGTACCCGATCCTGAGCGGAGGTCAAGTCATGAATGCCTTGCGGCGCAGTGCGCTTCCGCTGTTCGGCTTATTTCGTTTTGTCGAGAAAGTAGGCTTCTCCGCTGTCGGGGTCTCCGTGGGTGAAGATGAGGCAGTTGGGGCGTTTGCCGTAGAATGAGGCCGAGACGGTTTCGTTCGTTCCGTTTTTGCGGAAGTTCAGGTTGACGCCGTATGAGGTGCTTCCGCTGCCGGGGATGGATGTGTAGATTGCCCATGTGCCTCGTATGTCTTCCAGTTTGCTCCATGTGTCGGGGGAGTAGCTTTTTTCCGTGGAGTAATTACGGTAGAGGAAGGTGCCGTCTTTGCTGAAGGTGAGCTGCATCGGGTGCGTTTGCAGCTGGTTTTTCAGGGATGGCGGGCACCATGAGGTTTTGAAGGAGTCTTTCGACGAGTTCCATGTGCCGACGATGTCTTCGGGCAGCGGCTTTTTTTCCAGCATGTTGCAGGATTCGTAGTGGGGGTCGCCCCAGCATCCGGAGAGGAGGAGGGCGAGAGTCGGAAGCAGGGTGCGGGCAAGGGGCATGGCTCAAGGGTAATCCGGCTCAGGCGGTGTGTCAAGGATGTCCTTCGAGGTGGGCGGTTGAGGTGCGTATGTTTCCAGTAGCGATTCGATCAATTCATTGAATTCGTATCCGAAAGATACTTTGTATCCCGAATTTTTCATGCGGAAGGGTCTGCTGGATTCTCCGCTTTTTTCCAAGTTGGAGATTCCGGTGTACCAGCATTCCTCGGAATTTGCTTTGCGTATGTAGATGGCATTCTGATGGATTTTTCCATCAAACATGCGTTGGTAGCTCATGTTGTCCAAATAGAGGTCTGCGATTCTTTTCCATTTGGTGTTCGGGGATGGGTCGGCGGATGGAGTAAAGCCGATGTCTCCAGGGGTCCATGAGAACAGGGAGCTGATTTTCTTGAAGCATTTGAATATTCTATCCAGAAGCACGGTGCCAGTTTAGCGATGGCATTGCATGCAGTCAATCATCAAGTGCTTTCGGCGCGCCGGGATTCGCAGAGGTGACGAGGCGGGGGAGTGCCGTGGCATGACGTTCATTCCGTATGGTTCCGGGCTGTGGGGTGGTGGAGATTTCTGCCCGTTTGCTCCCGCATTCCGTTCTGCCGGAAATGCGGAGGCGGTGTGCGAGCTGCTGACACGCTCCCGCTTGAATAAGCTTTCCCTTGTATGGTCGATCAAGTAGAGTACGCACAGACATGATGAATACCGATGATTTGAAATATCCCGGTTCGCGCCGTATTTATGTGAACGGTACGTTGCATCCTTCCGTGAAGGTGGCTATGCGCGAAGTGGTTCTGGAGGATTCCCTTTTCCCGGACGGTACGAAGGAGCGGAACGAGCCTGTGAGGGTTTACGATGTGTCCGGCCCCTGGGGCGATGAGTCGTTCAGCGGCGATGTGGAGAAGGGGCTGCCGAAGTTGCGCGAGCCGTGGATTGCCGAGCGCGGCGATGTGGAGGTGTACGACGGTTTGACGGGGAAGGCATTGCGAGGGAAGGGCGGTAAGCCGGTGACGCAGCGGCATTATGCGCGGCAGGGTATCATTACGCCGGAGATGGAGTATGTGGCGATTCGCGAGAATCTGGGGCGCGAGCAGGCTTTCAAGGCGGTGTACGACCGTTTCCCTTCGGAGAAGTCACGCCCGCAGGAGGCTCAAGAGGTGCTTGATTACCTCGGTACGGGGATGGGCAGGCCGTCCGATCTGGAGAAGGAGCCCGGTTTTTCGACTCGTTCGCTGACGCAGCGCGCGAGGCTGGATTACCAGCATGTGGGCGAGTCGTGGAAGGGCGGGCGGATGCCTGCGTTCTTTACGCCCGAGTTCGTGCGCGAGGAGATTGCTTCCGGGCGTGCGCTGATTCCGGCGAATATCAATCATCCCGAGTGCGAGCCGATGATTATCGGGCGCAATTTCCTGGTGAAGATCAATGCGAATATCGGCAATTCCGCGCTGGGTTCGAGTATTGAGGAGGAGGTGGAGAAGCTTCGCTGGGGGCTTCACTGGGGTGCGGATACGGTGATGGATCTTTCGACGGGGAAGAATATCCACCGCACGCGCGAGTGGATTCTCCGCAATTCTCCGGCACCGATCGGTACGGTGCCGATTTACCAGAGTCTGGAGAAGGTGGGTGGCATGGTGGAGCATCTTTCGTGGGAGATTTTCCGCGATACGCTGATCGAGCAGGCGGAGCAGGGGGTGGATTATGTGACGGTTCACGCCGCTCTTCTGCAGCGTTTCGTGCCGCATACGGCGCGCCGCATGACGGGTATCGTGTCGCGCGGCGGTTCGATTATGGCGAAGTGGAGCATGATCCATGGCAGGGAGAATTTCCTGTACGACCATTGGGACGAGATTTGCGAGCTGCTGGCGGCTTACGATGTGGGCATTTCCATCGGCGACGGCCTGAGGCCCGGTTCTGTGGCGGATGCGAACGATTTTTCGCAGCTTGCGGAGCTGGAGATTCAGGGGGATTTGACGAAGCGAGCCTGGGATCGCGGGGTGCAGATTATGAACGAAGGCCCCGGCCACGTGCCGCTTCATTTGATCCGCGAGAATATGAGCAAGCAGCTTGAGTGGTGTTTCGAGGCTCCTTTTTATACGCTGGGGCCGCTGGTGAGCGATATTGCTCCCGGCTACGACCATATTACAGGTGCGGTGGGCGGTGCGATCATCGCGCAGGAGGGCTGTGCGATGCTGTGCTATGTGACGCGTAAGGAGCATCTCGGCCTGCCGGACAGGGAGGATGTGCGCGAGGGCGTGGTGACTTACAAGCTGGCGGCGCATGCGGCGGATATCGCGAAGGGGCATCCCGGCGCGCAGGTGCGCGACAATGCCTTGTCGAAGGCTCGGTTCGAGTTCCGCTGGGAGGATCAGTTCAATCTGTCTCTCGATCCGCACCGCGCACGCGCATTTCATGATTTGACCCTGCCGCATGCAGGGGCGAAGAAGGCGCATTTCTGTTCGATGTGCGGCCCGAATTTCTGTGCGATGAAACTCACTCAGGAGGTGCGGGAAGCGGAGAGAAATGCAAATGATGCTTGACCTCTCCGGACGTTTTGTTCATGATAGCTCCCGTGAAAATGAATTCTCTCCTCAAGGCTTCTTTGGGGTGCCTTGGCACCGTGGCCTTTTTGGCTTCATGCGATCCCGCCGGCAGCGACGAGCGGGAAGTGCAGCAGCTCAAGAAGGACAATGCGAGGATCGTGGCGCAGATCGGCGAGATGCAGAAGGCTGTCGATCATGTGGATACGCTGCGGAAGCAGGCTTCCGTGCTGACGGATAAGCTCCGGGAGATGTCCGAGGAGATTGCCTCCGCTTCGCCCCGCGAAAGGAACGAAGTGTACGGCGAGCCTCTGGTGCGTACGGTGAAGAATTTTCCTGTGACGGATGATTTGGAAAAAAACGGCATTGCTCTGGAGAAGATCGGCCGGGCGTATGCCGACAGGCGCGAGGAATTGCATGCCGCCGAGGAAGCCAAGAAGGAGCGCCGGGACGATCTGCAGGCCCGCCGTGCGAAGTTTTTGGGCAATGAAGAGTTTCAGCAATTGAAGAAACCTGCCACCCTTTGATCTCCCCCATGAAAGAAGAACTCTCCCCAGAATCCGTCGGCGAACAGAAAAACGACGATCTCACCCGCTACGCGCCTCCGGCTCCGGAACCCGAGGCGGTGAATGAAGCTCCTGCCAAGGAGCTGGCGGCAGCTTTGCCGGTGGCAGCGCCCGCAGTCGAAGAGGCGCCGGCTGTAGCGGCTCCGAAAGAGCCCGCCAAGGAAAAGGATCCGGAGGAAAAGGCTGTTCCGGTCAGGAAGCGCGGCATGATGGCCTCGTTGTTCGATGCGGTGCTGGTGTTGCTGGTGATTGCGGTCGTCGGTGTGGCCGGTTATGTCGTGTACGAGATGCGGAAGGCTTATCCCGTCGAAACAACGGTGGACAAGCTGCGTGCCGAGAATTCGAAGCTTTCGGCCCATCGCGAGACGTTGAAGGAAGCTTTCCTCAAGTCGCAGGAGGATGCGAGATCCCTGCAGGAATATACGGATACGGTGGACAGGCTGCTGGTGCATCCCCGTTCCCTCCAGAATATCGTGCAGCGCATCAAGGATTTGGATGTGGCGATCAGTCTGGAGCGCAATGCCCTGCGTTCCCTGGACGCCGAATACAGGCAGCTTGCCCAGACCCGTATGAGCGGTTTGCTGATTGATTCCCTGACGACGGTGGACGGCAGGCGTTCCTACCAGGGTGTGATTATCAAGAAATTCGATGGCAAGGATTTGTCGATTGCCCATACGGAAGGTTTGGCCCGCATTCCTCTGGCCAATTTGCCGATGGAGCGGTTGCCTCTGATTGTACGCTATGCTCTTGGCGGGGAGGATCCTCTCAATATCGCCGAGCTGGATAAGGAAGCGGCAGGCAGTTCCTCTTCGACGAAAGATGACGGTTCTTCCAGTCTTAATGTGCGGAAGCACGGTGGCGAATCGACGGTGCCTTCCGTGCGCCGCGAGGTGATGGCCCAATTGACTCCGAGCGCCTATGACCCGCCTGCAGCCAAGCCGACGGTGGACGTGAATTCTCCGGCCACCATGCCTGCTGTTGCGCCCTCTGTTCCGAGGAACAGCGGTTCCGGCTGGGTGGCTCCGGATGATCCTCTTCCTTTGAATATGTGATTCAAAGCGGCTTTTGAAAGGCGGGCGCGGCGATGTTGAAGCCGTGCCCGTTTTGTTTGCGGGGGAAGGGGGCGCGTCAGCAGTTGACGACGTTGACAGCCAAGCCTCCCTGAGCCGTTTCCTTGTATTTGGATTGCATGTCGCGTCCTGTGGCCAGCATGGTTTTCATGACCTGGTCGAGGGTGACGAAGGATTTGCCGTTGCCGCAGAGGGCGAGGCGTGAAGCGTTGAGCGCCTTGACGGCGGCGACGGCGTTGCGTTCGATGCAGGGAATCTGGACGAGGCCGCAGACGGGGTCGCATGTAAGGCCGAGGTTGTGCTCCATGGCGATTTCCGCCGCGCAGGCGGCCTGTGCCGGGGTGCCTCCGAGCAGTTCGGTGAGAGCGGCTGCAGCCATGGAGCAGGCGACGCCTACTTCGCCCTGGCAGCCTACATCCGCGCCTGAGATGGAGGCGTTCAGTTTGTACAGGACGCCGATGCCACCTGCCGTGAGGAGGAATTTGTCCGTGGCGTCGGAGTAGGGTGAGGTGCAGAATTTGACGGCGTAGTTCAGTACGGCCGGGAGAATGCCGGCTGCCCCGTTGGTGGGGGCGGTGACGATGCGCCCTCCTGCGGCGTTTTCCTCACTGACGGCCATGGCGTAGAGGTTGACCCAGTCGAGGATGGAGAGGGGATCCCGCAGCAGGGATTCGCCGTTCATGAGCAGGCGACGGCGCATGATTTTGGCACGGCGTTCGATGCGGAGCGGGCCCGGCAGGGTGCCGGAGTTCTGGATGCCGCTGGCGATGCTTTGGCGCATGGCGGTCCAGATGGCGGCGAGGCGTTCCCGGACTTCCTGTTCGTTGTGCCATGCCAGTTCGTTGCAGAAGACGACATCCGAGATGGAGAGTTGTTCCCGGCGGCAGATTTCGAGCAGTTCTGCAGCCGATGTGTAGGGAAAGGGTACGTCGATGTCTGCGGTGTACCGTTCGGGGTGGATCAGTTCGTCCTGTGTGGCGATGAAGCCGCCTCCTGTCGAGTAGAAGACTTCTTCATACAGGATTTCGTTGTTTGCATCGACGGCTGAGAAGTGCATGCCGTTCGGGTGCAGTTTCAGGGGGATGTGGTTGGAGAGGTCTACATCTCTTGCGGGGATGAAGGATAGGGAGCAATCGTCTGTCAGCCGAAGGGTTTGCGATTGTTCCAGTTCAGCGATGTAGGCGGGTATTTTCCGCGTGTTCACCGTTTCGGGAGCTTCTCCGAGGAGGCCGAGCATGATGGCCGTATCCGTGCCGTGTCCGTGTCCGGTGGCGGCGAGGGAGCCGTAGCACTGGGCGCGGATGCCCGCGATGTGGGGCAGTTCGGGGGAGAGTAGCAATGCCTGCCGGAAACGGAGGGCTGCCCGCATCGGTCCGACGGTATGAGAAGACGACGAACCGATGCCGATGGTGAACATGTCGAAGATGCTCAGGGCCTGCGACATAAGGAGAGAGGCGGTAGGAAGCTGCGACCGGATGTCAGATGCTGTGCAGGTAGCGTTCCGCTTCAATGGCGGCGCCGCAACCCAGCCCGGCAGAGGAGATGGCCTGGCGGTAAAGGGGATCGGCTACGTCGCCGGCGGCGAAGAGGCCCGGTGTTTTGGTAGCAGTGGTGCCGCCTTGCCGGACGATGAAGCCCTGTGCATCGATGTCCACGAGGTCGCCGAGGAATTTGCTGTTCGGCGTGTGGCCGATGGCCATGAAGACGGCTTTGACCGGGAGTTCCCGTTCTTCTCCGGTGATGAGGTCCTGCAGGGTGATGCCGGATACTTCTCCCTTGTCGTCCGTGTGGTAGCGGGCGATGGTGCTGTTCCAGACGGGTTTGATTTTCGGCATGGCGAGTGTGCGTTCCGCCATGATTTTGGAGGCGCGCAGGGTGTCGCGGCGGTGGATGAGATAGACTTCCGAGGCGAAGTGGGTGAGGAAGGCAGCTTCTTCGCAGGCGCTGTCTCCTCCGCCGACGACGCAGACGGGTACGTTGCGGTAGAATGCGCCGTCGCATGTGGCGCAGGCGGTGAGGCCGTGGCCGATGAGTTCCTTCTCGCCGGGCAGGTTCAGGTAGCGGGCCGTGGCGCCTGTGGCGACGATGACGGCCTGGGCCTCATAGTTCTGCGAGGGGGTGGAGACGGTGAAGATGCCGGTAGAGGCATCGCGTGTGACGGAGGTGACGTCTTCGTAAGCGAAACGGGTGCCGAATTTTTCGGCCTGCTGCTGCATGTTGAACATGAGCTCGGGGCCCATGATGCCGTCGGGGAAGCCCGGAAAGTTTTCGACTTCGGTGGTGGTGGTCAGCTGGCCACCGATTTGGGAGCCGGTGAAGAGAAGAGGGGAAAGTTCCGCGCGGGATGCATAGATGGCCGCCGTGTAGCCTGCGGGGCCTGCGCCGATGATGATGAGTTTTTCTGCCATGATGTTGATGGAATGAATTTGGTATGATTCTACTCATGCGGGTGCCGTTCGGCGAGCAGAAAGCGCGTTGCTGCCACGGAATTTTGCATTTCGGCGGCGTGAGGCTCTTGCGTGGATTGTGCGGCTGCTGTATGATGCCGCCCATGAAGCGGAGTTTTTTGGCCGGATGGTTCTGTTGCATGGCAGCGGTTTGTGCGGTGTCGTGCAGCCGTATGCCGGATGTGCCCGCCCGGGCCGAGGCCATTCCCGGCCCGGCGCATTCAGTGCGGCAGGGTGAGGCGGTGAAGACGGCTCTCGCCTATACGCGGATGGTGTGGCATGGGGATTCCCGGCATGTCTTGCACGGCAAGGATCCGGACGGTTTGCGCGTGGATACGCCGGATGCCGGAGTGGCCTGGCGCAAAGGGGATGCCTTCTGGTGGAGGACGGACGCGGCCAATAAGGGGATGCCCTACAAGTGGGGCGGGTTCGATACGCCTCGCGGCTATTTGAGGCGGTTGCAGGAGGATGCTTTCGTGGTGGCGGGGGATTATTCTTCGGAGGAGAAGGTGCGGCTGAACGACGATGCCGTGAGCCGCTATGCGGCGGGTGTCGATTGCTCCGGCTTTGTTTCGCGCTGCTGGCGGCTGGAGAAGCCGTATTCGACGCGCGAGCTGGCTGCTCTTTGCCGCCCGCTGACTTCCGTGAAGGAGATGCAGCCCGGGGATATCATGCTGCGCGAGGGGGTGCATGTGGTGATGTTTCTCGGCTGGCACGATGCGGAGAAGAAGTATTTCCATGCTGCGGAGGCAGGCGGCATTCCCCAGTGGAAATGCTATGAGACGATCTATCTGGCCGAGGGGCTGAAGGAGTGCGGCTATGCTCCTTACCGTTACCGGAAGATGAAGCCCTGACCGCAAGGGCAGCGCGTTGCCTGGAAGCAGAAAGAGCCGGACGTGTGGTCCGGCTCTTGTCGTATCGGAAATGTTTTCCCTGATGCGGGGCGTCAGACCGTGCGGCGGCGGCGCAGCATGAAGGCTGCCAGTCCGGCGAGACCGAGGGTGACGGTGGAAGGTTCGGGGATGAGGCGGCCCGCTTCCGTGCGCATGGCGCTTGCGGCATCTGCCTGATCCGTGACGCTCCAGACTTTGACGTCGTCGAGACCGCCGTTGTAGCGCCCGCTGGTCGTGGAATCGGCACCTTCGCAGAGGGCGCTCTTGTTGCTCCACGTCATCGCTTTGTTGTAATTGGTGTTGCTGGCGACAGCGATACCGTTGACATAGAGTGTCAGCGTGTTGGCTCCTCCGGTAGGATTGGCGGTCAGACTGAAGCCGATTTGCGTCCACTTGCTGATGGAGATGACGTTGCCTGCGGAGGCGAGCGATGCCCCGCCGTCGTTTTGCAGGGAGAATTTGAGCTGACCGTCAGGACCGATGCCGAGCTTGGGTGCATTGCCGTTGACGGAACCGCCTCCGAATATCCATTGGGTCGTCCAGCTGGGATTTGTGGCATCGGCAGCCGGAAGGGTGTTGGGATTGATCCACATGCTGACGGCCATGTTCGTACTCGTATATCCGTTCGTATTGCCGTTGTAAACCGCGTGGTTATTGTTGACGCTCCAGTAGGAGGAAGATCCGGAAATGACGGGTTTTGCCAATGTGGACATGTAGATGCCCGCATCAATGCCGCCGAAGGTGTTGTCGCCAGAACGGCCCGGTGCCACATTTTTGAAAGGGTTATTGGGATCGGTGTCTCCCATGTCGTACCATGTGAGCAGATTGGCGGCGGACGCCTGCAATCCCAAGATGGCAGTCATGCTGAGAATCAATGATGAAAGTTTCATGCGAGTGAGAATATGCGGAATGTAAATGAGAGAATGCGCGCAGCTTTTATCAGATTACGAATCCGCTGTCAATGGTGTAGTATGTATTGTTTGATGATGAATCTGCAGCTATGGCAGTTCGTTTTTGGTGGTTTTTGTGAAAGACGCTTCAAGGAATCAACATGCAATGATTTTGTTTTTCATTATATAACGTTTTGTCTGTCATTCTTTTTTTTGATGTTGTTACACATTTGTGATTGATAAAAACATTTACATTAATTCTGTTAGGATGTATTGATGCAATAAACAACAAGCCGCCCGCCGCACACAACCATGAAACCCGCTCTCCGCCCTCTCACCACCATACTCCTGACCGCCCTCGCGGCAGCCCTTCCGCTGCAGGCGCAAAGCCCTCCGCCCGCGCATCCGGACACATGGCCGCCGCACTTCGTTTCCCTCACCCCCGACCTCCTCTATGAAGTCGAACCCTCCGACTACCTCGCCGACCCCGCTACGCGAGACGGCGCCCAGCTCTTCTACGCCCCCGTGCAGGGAGACGACCCCGTCGCCACCCTGCAGGGCGCAGCCGTCCTCCTCGTCCGCCCCTACAACATCGTCGAACGGCAGGAGGCGCCCTTGCGAGAGTGGGAATGCGTCTGGGGAACCCTCGACCACTTGTACCACAACGAAGTGCCGCAATTCTGGCGGCGGCCCTCCACCGCCTTCTACTCATGCACCTATCCGACACGGCGCATCAAAAAAGGGGACGGATCCTTCGTATGGCAGGCGCAGATCGATTTCGTCGACTGGACGCGAGGTATGCGGCCGTGGCAGCAGGTGCTTTCTCGGTATTATGCGGGCCTTTCGGACAAGCCCTTGTCCGCCCTCGGTTTGTTTGATCATCCCCACTATAATATCGCGTCTATTCTGAAGTGCCTGAAGGATAAGAACACGCTGAATGCCGTCGAGGGAAGCAATGCCCTGCTTGCCAAGATCTTTGCCGTGAGAGAAAGTTATCCGGGCAGAAAGGCGGATTTCTACCCGCTGGTGAACGCCCTGCAGTCCAACACGACGATTCTCGATTTTCGGAATCTGACGATTCCCGGACCGAATGGGAAGCTTGAGCTTTGGGAGCAGATGCTGAATCGCAGGGTGCCGGGAGGGTCGGTTCGTTCCGAGTGGGTGAGCGGTCAATGGCTGCAGCGGGCAAATGCCGGAGGGAGGTCGCCGTTCGTCCACTGGTGGATGGCGGATTGGCGGGAATTCGCAGCAGGCACGAAGCCGGGCGATCCCGGCGCCATCGTCTGGGAGGAAGAGTTCGTGAAGACGCTTAACGAGACGGCAGGTGCATACGACGGCCTGTTGTGCCTGAAGGATGCGGAGCGAGTGGAGAAGGACTTTATCAAGAAGGCGGTTCTGCCGGATTGCGTGCGGACGTATCCGGTGGACGGGAAGTATGCCCGGACGCCGCAGAGCGGAACAGTGCCGTTTTCCCAGTCCGCCCTGTATGCTGAGGTGTTGCAAAATGCGAAGGTCGATCCGGACAAGGATCCCGGGAAACCTCCCGTCATCCATCTTGTCCCCTTCGCAGCGAAGGTGCATCAGAAAGACACGCCAGAGAACGGAAACACAACAGCACTCGCCAAGGCCGTCATCCTCTCGGATGGCCTCGCCACCCGGCAGGGCGGAGACTTCGTCATCCTCGCCATCGCCTGCGACTGGAAAGATAAATCCTCCGCCTCCGATGGCATCACCGTCACCAAAACATACCAGTCCAACTCCACCCTTGAGCAGGACCTCCAGCAGCGCGTCGACCGCGCGGAATACAGCCGCATCGCCCGCAGCAACTACACCTTCCGCACCGACCCGCAAACGCAGGAAGCTTCCTACGCATGGCAGGGTCCCTCCTCGGGTGTACGTCTGGAAGAAAATGCCCTGCAATCCCCCGTCGCCTTCCGCGCGGGAGCCTCCGGCCTCAAGTACCGCCTCCTCGTCGCCGTCCGGGAAGACATCGACGGACAATGGACCCTCATGGCCGAACCGGAACCCATGACCCCCATCACCTCGGATGAAGGAACCTACTACGCCTACACCAGGGAAAACCTCGCGCAAACCGTCAGGCAGACCGGCTGCCGCTCGCTGGCGAAATCAATCACCTTCGCCTCCCCCGAAAAACCGGGCCGCTACTTCCTCTACGAAGTGGACGTACTGCAGGATTACTCCTTGACACCGTGCATCCGCTACGGGAACATGAAGCACCTCTGGGTCTTGCGCAAGGGAGCCCACCGCAAATACACCGACCATACGGACATGACGGAAATCTATACCATCTTCGGGGACTCCACATGGCCGAAAAGCGGAGTCATCGCCGAAAAGCCTTCGCCCTACAACAACACCGTGCTCGTCTGGGAAGATGCATTAAAGGCTTTGACCGTCCGTTTCACGGGAGATGTTGCCAGAGAACGAACTATTGATACGCAATATCAAAAAGGACGCTGCTATCAACCCACAGAAAATGGTAAAGCTGACCATTCAGATATATTAGCTCTATTGGCATACGGCCAACAATTATTTACATCTCAAAATGAACGAGCTTTAGGGGGAAGCTTCCATAATGCTATTTATATGCAATTTGTCATTAATGAAGAATGGACAGAACTCGCATCTTGTGATTTTCGATTATCCTCACTCTTATCCGATATCAATAATGCGTACTCTGCCGATGTCGTTTGTTCAGAATCTTCTGGGTGCTTGAGTGTGCTTCCAAGATTATGTGGATATCATCAAATTATTGAAATGATTGCCGCCAAATCTTTAGCCTCATCATCTGCAAATCATGGATACAATGTATGTCATTCTAAACAGTACGATGCATATCCGCCTAATAGGAAAGAAGGCGAACCAGACCCTCCTAGAACACGAATTAATAGTCTTTTCAAAAAAGGACAACTTTATGATTTCAACTTTACCATTTATGAAAAATCTCTTGATATTAAATTTATCAATCTCAATTAATTACAACATTCAAAGACATTATGAAATCAATCTTCCTTATTAGTGTATTTCTTTTTGGATTAAAGTATTCATATGCAGCATCGGAGAACAATGAGAATGGCGTAATTTACAAAAATATCTCATGGCCGCAAAATATGGCAAATATTCAACCAGTGCAAACAAGAGATACAACTCTTCCATATGATGCGATCATGATTGATAATTTATGTATCAATCGCTTCAAGGATCAAAATAAAAACACGCATGTTTTTGTCATCATGGATGAGAATGGAAAAGATCTATTTCACTTTCACATATGGCATCATCCATCACACGAATATTTAAGGGCATATGTCGTAGATAAATTAATTAAAAATTATATTGGAGATCTTGAATATGGTTGGTTTGAATCCCTTGATCTAACCATCTCGCAGAATGAAGTCATCGGGATTGGCGAACAAGTGGGGTTTCAATCCCCACAAACAGGCACCTACATCTTCGATCCAGAACGAAAAGCTTTAGCATTATATATTAAAGACGATTATGCCTTTGTAATCTATTCCGATTCATCTAACATGGTTCCAGAAGCCATGTTGAAAATAATCAATCAATGGATATCAACACAAAAAAAGCAAATACCTGCTAAAATAAATATACATGAAGTAGAACGACGACAAAAACTATATGAAGAATGCGTTATCCAAGCCAGAAAACAAAAATCCCGCAATACTCCGCTCCATACGCTTAAGACATGGGGAGAACTCAGCAAACAGGAACCGCGCCAATTCACACGCATCTTCTGGGACAACGCCAACTATGGTTCAGGTATCGAGCAACTGTTGAAACTGGAACCGTTGCCTTACATCAACACCATCCCTAACGTCAACACGGGCATCGGCTGCGAACCCTTCCTTGCCGAACTCATCCAAAAAGGTTTCCAGCTCACGGCACGCAAAGGTGGCAACTACCTGATGACCGCCACACTCAAGGACAAGAAAACATCCATCCGCTACTGCATCTACCACGCTTTCAACCCCGTCGACACGCGGCAAACCCTCTTCGCCTGGAACATGTACGCCGATGAACGAGGAACGCCCCGCATCGTCGAGAAACCCGGCGACTTCACCATGCAGGCTGCCATCGACAACATGAACGTCCGCCCCGGATGGGTCGGAGACTTCGACCTCTGCACCAAACCCCGCTTCAACTGGGAAGGAGCCCTCGTGGAAGGCAGCGAGAAATCAGCCGTCTACTTCATGCGGGGCAACACGGCAGCCTACTTCATCGCGGACAACCCGTCCTACGACGTCCGCCCCCTCGCCCGCATGCTCGACGAGCAGTTGAAGAAGGGGTTGCAAGAAGACGGCAAGGAGGCTAATCAATAAGAGAAAGGAAGTTTGCCACCCGTATGCGACAAGGCCTCCGGGGTGAGTTCCCGGAGGCCTTGCGTTTGGTTGTGAGGCGGCGTTACAGGGAGACGGCGAAGGCCGAGAGGGCGTCGATGCCCTTGGAGATTTCGGCGACCTGTTCGTCGGTGACGGGTTTGTTCGTTTTGATGAGGGCCATGGCTTCGCCGCAGGCATGGTCGATGGGGGCGACGATGTTGTCGATGTTGATGCCGGCGGATGCGAGTGTGGAGCCGATGAGGGCTATGACGCCCGGACGGTCTTTGTAGCGGAGGACGAGGGTGTTTCCGCGCATGTCGGAGTAGAGGCCGTGGAAGGTGTTGATGCGGGAGATCATGGGGATGCCTTCGGTGACGACGCCGCGTACGCTGGTGGTGACGGGTTCTCCATCCACTTCGGTGGTGAGGTCGAGGGTGATGGAGTCTTCGTAGGGTTTGTCGTCCATGGGTTCGCGGGCCTTGAAGACGATGCCGTGTTCGCGGAGGGATTCTTCGGCGGCTTCGGGCATGAGGCCTTTTTCCGCATGGGGGAGGACGCCTTCAAGGATTTTGGGCGTGAACCATTTGCGGTAGGTGCGGAGGTCTCCGTAGAAGGTGCAGTCGATGCGGCGGATGGGTTTGCCTTCTCCGGCGATGCGGGCGAAGGTGCCGAGCATCATGGTGAGGTGGAGGTGGGCAGGGTTGAGGCCGGTGGGCGATTCGCCGTTGACGACGCAGGAGGTGTTGCCTTCGTCGAAGTAGGCGATCATTTGTTCGGCTGCGCGGCGGGCGGCCTTGGCGTTGGCTTCGATGGTGTTGGCTCCGAGGTGGGGGAGGAGGAGGTCGGCGACGGCGGCGGAGGGTTTGTCTCCGGCGGCGTCTTTCGGATGGACGTCGGTGAGGTAGGCGATTTTCCGGCCTTCGGCCTTGAGGGCGGCGAGCGCTTCTTCATCGACGACTCCATAGCGGGAGCAGTTGATGAGGACGGAGCCGTTTTTCATGCGGCCGAGGAGGTCTGCGCCGACCATGCCTTTGGTGGAGGGACCGCCGGGGACATGGAGGGTGATGATGTCCGCCTGTTCGAAGATTTCTTCCAGTGAGGTAGGGGTGACGCCGATGTTGATGGCGCGCTGGCGGGCGAGGAAGTGGTCGTAGCCGAGGAGGGTGGGTTCGAAGCCCTGGAGGCGTTTGACGATGAGGCGGCCGATGTTGCCAAGGCCGACGATGCCGACGGTTTTTTTGGTGAGTTCGGAGCCCATGTAGCGTTTCTTTTCCCAGAGGCCCTGGCGGGTGGTGTTGTCGGCGTCGACGATGTGGCGGTAGTAGGCCAGGATCATGGCGATGACTTCTTCCGCGACGGCGTTGGAGTTCGCGCCCGGGGTGTTCATGACGTCGATGTTCTTTTTGCGGGCGTGGACGATGTCGATGTTGTCGTAGCCGGCTCCTGCGCGGATGACGACTTTGAGGTTAAGGAGCGCGTCCATGATTTCGGGCGTGACCTTTTCGCTGCGGACGATGAGGGCGGTGGTGTCCGGGTGTTGCTTGATTTGTTCTTCAAGCGGGGTGTCGGCCTCCTGAATGATTTCGTAGCCCGCGGCTTTGAGGGTGTTGGCCGCGATGGATTCGAGTTTGGTGGGGATGAGAACTTTTTTCATGTGTGTGGAAAGGTTTTATTGTTCGATGGTGTGGACGAAGAGGCCGCTGCGGAGTTTGGGTTCGAACCACGTGGATTTGGGGGGCATGATTTCCCCGGCATCGGCGACGCGGAAGAGGTCGTCCATGGTGACGGGGTAGAGGGAGAAGGCGAGCTGCATGCCGTTGCGGCAGCGTTTTTCGAGTTCTCCGAGGCCGCGGATGCCGCCGACGAAGTCGATGCGTTCGCTGGTGCGCGGGTCGTCGATGCCGAGGATGGGGGCAAGGACGAGGCTTTGCAGGATGGCGCAGTCGAGGCTTTCGATGGGGTGGTTTTCATCGTAGCTGCCGGGTTTGGCGGTGATGGAGTACCACTGGCCTTCGAGGAGCATGCCGTATTCGTGTTTGCGCTGCGGGGCGTAGCCGCCGGGGGCTTCGACGGGGGTGATGTCGAAGTGTTCCTTGAGTTTGCCGAGGTATTGTTCCGGGGTGAGGCCGTTGAGGTCTTTGACGACGCGGTTGTAGTCCATGATGAAGAGGTCTTCATCGCAGAAGACGACGGCCATGAGGTAGTTGTATTCTTCCTGTCCGGTGTAGTCCGGGTGGGCGGCGCGTCGTTTGGCGGAGACGGCGGCGCTGGAGGCGGTGCGGTGGTGTCCGTCCGCGATGTAGAGCGCCTCGACTTCGCCGAAGTGTTGCTGGATCTGCGCGACGGTGGCGGGGTCTCCTACGGGCCAGAGGATGTGGGTGACTCCGTCGTCCGTGGTGAAGTCGTACGCCGGTTTGTGGAATTTGATCCATTCGCGGATGATGGCGGAGATGCCTTCATGTTTGCGGTAGGCGAGGAAGACGGGTTCGGTCTGCGCGGAGCAGGTGTCGAAGTGGTTGATGCGGTCGAGCTCTTTTTCCTTGCGGGTGAGTTCGTGTTTTTTGATGGTGCCGTCGAGGTATTCGTCGACGGAGGCGCAGCCGACGATGCCGGTCTGGACGCGGCCCCACATGATCTGGCGGTAGATGTAGTAGGATGGGGCGGTGTCGCGGACGAGGAAGCCTTTTTGCTGGAAGTCGTTGAGGTTTTCCCTGGCTTTGTCGTAGGTGGACTGGTCGTGGATGGCTGCTTCGGAGGTGTCGATGTCCGAGCGGCAGATGTGGAGGAAGGAGCTGATGTTGCCCGCGGCCATGGCCTTGGCTTCGTCGTGGTTCATCACGTCGTAGGGAAGGCTGGATACTTGTTCGGCGTAAGCCGCCGGGGGACGCAGCGCCGGGAAGGGGCGGAGTGTAGCCATTGGTTGCTGAAGGTGGGAAATGGTGTGTCCGCGGAAGGGTCGGGCCTTTCGCGGGAGGGTGGAATGGCAAAGCCGGGTTGCGGCCCGGCTTTGCTGTTGGTGATTGTTATTTGAGTTTGAGGATGTCCTCGATGTTCGAGGTGACTTCCTTCATGTCCTCCATGGTGAGTTCTCCCATGTGGGCGATGCGGAAGGTTTTGTCTTTGAGGTCTCCGTATCCGTTGCCGATTTGCATGCCGCGTTCGATCAGTTCCTTGTTGAGGTCCGCGACGGAGATGTTGCGGGTGTTGCTGATGACGGTGAGCGTTTTCGAGAGGTGGTTCGGGTTGGCGAAGACGGCGAAGTATTCGGCAGCCCATGCACGGATGAATGCGGCCATTTCTTCGTGGCGCGCGAAGCGGTTTTCAAGGCCTTCCTGCAGGATGCGCTGGAGCTGGAGGTCCATGGCATACATGATGGAGAGGCAGGGGGTGGAGCTGTACTGGTAGTCCTTTTTCTGGATGAAGTCGTACAGGGTGCGAAGGTCGAGGTACATGCCGCGGTTCGGTACCTGGGCTGTGCGTTCGTAGGCTTTCGGCGAGATGGTGCAGATGGCCATGCCGGGAGGCAGGGCGAGGGCTTTCTGTGTGGAGGTGATGAGGACGTCGATGCCGAGTTTGTCCGTTTCGATTTTGGAGCCGGCGGCCGAGGAGACGGCGTCGACGCACCAGACGACGTCCGGATATTTTTTGATGACTTCCGCGATTTCCTCGACGGGGTTCTGGATGCCGGAGGAGGTTTCGTTGTGGGTGACGGTGACGACGTCGTATTTGCCGGTGGAGAGTGCCTGTTCCACCATTTCAGGGGTGGTGGGCTGGCCGTGTTCGCTGGCGAACATGTCGGAAGGGATACCATTGGCCTGTGCCATCTGGAACCATTTTTTGCCGAAGGCGCCCACGGAGAAGACGGCAGCGCGCTTGGCTGTACAGGAACGAACGGCGCCTTCCATGAGTCCGGAGCCGGAGGATGTGGAGAGGAGGATTTCGTTTTCCGTGTAGAGCACTTGGCGGAGGTTGTCGGAAATGCGGCGTTGCAGTTCCGAGGCCTTCTTCGAGCGGTGTCCCATCATCGGGCCGCTGAGGGCGGCGAGGATTTCCGGGAGTACTTCGGTCGGTCCAGGGATAAATAATTTTGTAGCCATGGTATGTGTGACTGAGTGAGTCGGCCTGTATATATCACACGCGTAGACGATGGGCGAGCGCAAATTGCCGTGGTGCCGCAGAAAGGCCGGGCAGGGAGAGGATGGGAAAGAATGTTCTTGCCATGCGGCGGGGAAAAGGCTAGTGTTCCGGAATGGATGGTTTTTCACGCAAGGCTTTGATGAAGGATGTTCTTCGTTCCGTTTCGCGTTCTTTTTATTTGAGCATCAAATCGTTGCCGTCTCCGATGAGGGATGCGGTGGCGGTGGCTTATCTGTTGGCCCGTGCGACGGATAGTGTGGCCGATACGGCGCAGGCCGGAGTGGAGGAGAGGCTCGGTTATCTGGAGCGGATGAGGGTGGCTGTTGCCACGGGGGATGCCGAGGAGTGCGCGATGCTTGATGAAGAGCTGCGCAACGGTTTGGCTGCGAGCCAGAAGGATGCAGGTGAGAGGGTTTTGCTGTCGCGGTTCGGCGATTGCCTGGATTTGCTCGCTGCTTTGCCGGGAGAGCAGGCGGCCCTGGTGCGCCGTGTGCTGGCGACGATTCTGGAGGGGCAGACGTGGGATCTCGTGTATTTCCGCACGCATGAGCGGGTGGAGGATGCAGAGTCACTGCGGCGGTATGCGTATCAGGTGGCGGGATGCGTGGGCGAGTTCTGGACGGATTTGGGTTTTCTGGTGCTGGGAGAACGTTTTTCGGCGGCGCCGAGAGAGCTGATGCTGAAGCTGGCTCGGGAGTACGGCGAGGGGCTTCAGTTGCTGAATATCATTCGCGACCGGAAGGAGGATGCCGAGCGGGGGCGGCGGTATCTGGCAGGTTCGTCTGCGCCGTGGGTGCAGCTTTCGAGGGCCGGGCTGGAGGCGGGCGAGGCGTATGCGCGTGAGCTGCACGGTTTTCGCCTGCGGTTTGCCACGGTGCTGCCTGCTTTGATCGGTCAGAGGACGCATGATGCATTGAAGCATTCTGCTGGCGAAGGGAAGGTGAAGATTTCTCGATGGCAGGTGAGGGGGTGCATGCTGCGTGCCGTTTGTTTTGCGCTGGGGCATGAGGGGGTGGTTTCGGAGCCGCCCGTCTGGGTGCAGGGGCGGTGAAACGCGGTTGCGGCCGGGTGGCGGGAGAGTTTTTGGCCGGGTATGCGGGCTTTATGCTTGTCATGCCGCCGGAGGTGGGGTACTGTAGGGCATATTTACTTTCAAGGTTATGTCCAGATTTTCACAATTGGTTCTTGCCGGCATGCTTCCATTGGGCATGGCGGCTTTGGCGCTGCCGCTTTGCGGTGCTCCGACAGCTTCTCAGGCGTCCGCTGCGTCCAGCGGGCGGGTCGCTCTTCCTCCGGCAGCCGATGCTTTGCTGAAGGCTGGGGATTATGCCGGGTTGCAGCGTATGCTGGTGCAGGAGCTCGGCAAGGATGCTGCAGCTCTTTCTCCCGATCAGGCGCAGGCTCTTCATTTGGCGACGGTGCTGGAGGTGATTCGCGTGACGAGTCCCGAGGTGATGGCTGAGATGCACAAGAATCCGAAGCATGCGAAGTTTTTGCAGGCTTTCCTTCAGGATCAGCCGTGGATGGAGCTTTATCTGGGTGCGGGGCTGGTGCCGTTCAAGACGGATGTAGGTCTGGCGATTCTTTCGGATATTTGGAATAAGGATGGCAGTTCGTCCGATTTCGGCAAGTACAAGTCTCTGGCTTGCGGGCTGGCTTCGGTGTGGGGCGGCGGCGAGACTGCGCCCTCCCCTCGTTTGCAGTCGATGCCTCGCACGCAGCATAATCCGCTGTGGCGCTATGAGTTTTTCAAGAAGCAGGCGAAGGCCGGGAAGCTGTATCCCGGTTTTTACAATTTGCGCCCTTGGGAGATCCGGTTTCTTGTGGCGATCCCGCAGCAGGACTGGAACGATCAGTCGCTTGCCTGGTGTGCCGAGAATTTCAATATGCCGTGGAATCGGTACAACGGCGCATGCTGGGCTGGACCCTATACGGATCCGAGTGCGTTCGGCGACGGGATTCAGGGGCCTTATTTCTATGTGCCGTGGGGAGATGAGAGCGAGGCCGAGCGTACGAAGAAGAACGGTGGCGTGTGCGGCGGGCTTTCCCATTTGGGGGCGTTTGCGGCGATGTCGCGCGGAGTGCCTGCCTATACGGTGGGGCAGCCGGGGCACTGCGCTTATGCGATCCGTCTTGGCCGCGGCAAGTGGATCGGCGGGTTCGGCGGTCCGGACGGCGGGATGCACAATTCGATTTTCGGGAATCAGGCGCCGACTTCCTATCTGCTGATGGAGAATGTGTTTGCGGATGATGCCAAGGCCGATGCCGGATACCGCCATGCGGTGGTTGCGCGTGCCCAAGAGGCAGCCGGGGACAGGAAGGCGGCGATCGCCTCGTGGCAGAAGGCTTTGGCTCAGGTGCCGCTGCATCCCCATTTCCGTGCGGAGTTGCATCGGCTGATGCAGCTTGATGGGGCGACTCCCGAGCAGATGTACGATTATGCCATTGAGGTGCTGCCGAAGTACCGGGGCAACGGTTTTGCCGCCTGCGATGCGTTTGCGGAGCTGGAGAAGGCGATGCTGCCGAAGCTTTCCGAGGAGAAGAGGCTGGCATGGTTCGATAAGGTGCATTCCTGTATCGCTTCGACTCCTTCGTCATGGGCCGTGAAGATGTCGGAAGGGAAGCCTTCCCTGCTGCAGAGGCAGATGGATTTGCTGCAATCCGATGATGCGAAGGCGAAGCTTCTGGCCTCGATTTTTGCCAATCATATGCGCGAGGGCGACGGTACGAATTTCGGCCAGGCTCTCGAATGGGGCGTGAAGGAGCTCGTCGGCAAGGATAAGGCGGATGTGTTCGCAACGGCATTCGCCGAGGCGGCTGCATCTTCTGCTCCCGCCACTGGCGGAGCCGATGCCGAGGAGAAGAATAAGAAGATGCGGGAAGCATACCGCAAGGCGATTGTGGCTGCCGAAGCGGCGCGTTCGATTCCTGCGTTCCAGGCTCTTTCGCAGGCTGCCGAGAAGTTCAATACGGTGAAGGAAGGTGCGGTGACGACGACGCTGCCCGGTACGCTTGAGCCTCCGACGGGTATGATCCGGTTTTCTTCCACCTGCGGTTATGATACGGCGGAAGCCCACAGGGATATTCTGACGCCCCAGGGCGGCAAGGTTCATTGGGACAAGGAGAAGAATCCGACTGCCATCGCCGAGCTGAAGGAAGGTACGGATAATCTTTCCGGCGTGATCGTGCGCAAGGCGAACGGCAACGAGTGGCGCATGAAGAAGGCGAAGCTTTTCACTTCGTCCGACGGCGCGACGTGGTTCCCGCTGGCTGAGACGAACGATATGCCCAAGGAATGGGTGGTCGAAGCCAAGCCGGGCACGAAGGCGAAGTGGGTGAGGCTCGAGTTCGCCAACGAGGGGAACGGCGAGTTCGCCCATATTTCCCATTTCCTGATTTACAAACGCTAAAAAGAGATCGAATCATCATGAATCCATTTGTATTTGCTGCCGCGTTTTCTCTGGTTTCCGCCAGTGTGCCGCTGGCCGGGTTGCTGCCGTACAATACGGCCGTCGAGAAGGCCAAGGCCGAGAATAAGCCGATTGTCGTGTTGTGGGCCGGTACCGGCTGGGATCGCGGGTCCGCCGAGGTGAAGGCGATGTGGGACAAGGTTGCCTCGAAGAGTTCCCAGCCCGTGATCTGGGCGTTGTACGACGAGCGCGACGGTTTGTCGGACGAAGCCCGGAAGAAGGAGGTGAAGCCGCCGTTCGAGTCATGGAATGTTCCGATGGCTCTGGTGGTGACTCCGGATAACCAGAAGCTGATTTGCGTGATCGACCGCGAGCGCGTGAAGGAGGCTTCCAAGGTGGCTGCTGTGCTGCCGAAGATGCTCGCCGCTTACGATAAGCTGGTGAAGGCGGACGAGGAAGCCAAGGGGAAGAGCGGCAAGGAAGCGGCGGCGGTGTACGGCAAGGCGCTCGACGGTCTGCCTTATCAGGCTGCGCGTACGCATAAGGATGTGATCGAGAAGATCAGGAAGGCTGATCCGAAGGATGAATCCGGTTATGTGTTCAAGTATGATTTCCACCACCAGAATGTTTACAAGGAGGTGAATAAGGTGATGGAAGACGGTGGCAAGAAGGGTAAGGATCGCAATTTTGCCGGGGCGGAGCAGTGGCTGCGCAACAGGCTGGCATCTCCGGTGCTCGACAAGGAGCAGAAGCAGATGCTGAATGTGGCTCTGGCCTATGTAGCCCGTATGGAGTACGATTTCGGGGCGGTGCCGTCTGCGAAGCCGAAGATGATCGAGGCGTTCAAGACGGCAATGGCCATTGATCCGAAGAGTGAATTGGGTAAAGGTTGCAAGAATTATATTGCCTATTTCACAGAACCGGTCGTGCTGAAGAATCTGGATGTCGCGAATGGCGATATGCGCCGCGAATGGACGCCGTGGGTGGCAGATGTGTCTTCGGAGATTAAGAAGCCAGGTACTTATGTGGTCAAATGCGTGAAGAGCGGCGGCGGTTACGAGGTTCGCAATCCCCGCTTGACGTCGAAGGGTAAGACGGTCGCCATGCTCGATGCTTCGCAACGCGACAAGAATCAGAATGAGTTCGAGTTGACTGTGCCCGAGGGCAAGGTGCCGGCGGGGCTGCGGCTTGAGATGGAAGGCAGGGGCTCCGGCCACTGGATGGACGGGTTCGGCCGTTTGGAGATTAAAGCCAAATAAGCGGTGGTTTGTTCCTGCTCGCCGAAGGAGGCTATGGCCGGGTTGCTCCGGGAGACGACGGGAGCCGTCGTTTCTCCGGACGATATCCGGACGATTGCCAGCGGGGCTTCCGGGCGTGCCGTGATGCGCTGGCATGACGGTGCGAGGCCGTATCTGGGGATTTTCTGGACGGCCGACCGCGCGGACAATAATTCCTTTCTCCCGGCGGCGCGGCATTTGCTGGCCTCCGGGGTGCGTGTGCCGCGCGTGCTGGCGGAGAAGTGTTTGGGAGTCGGAGTCGGGGTGTGCCTGGTGGATGATCTGGGGGACGATTCCCTGTTGTCCGCCAAAGAGGCCGATTGGGAAGTGGTGAGGAGCCGCTACCGCGCCGCATTCCGCGAGGTGCTGGCGTTGCATGCTTCCGGTGCTCCTGCTTCGTGGGAGCTGCAGCCTGCGTTCGATGAAGGGCTGTACCTTTGGGAGCAGGGGTATTTCGCCGAGTTTTATCTGGGGCGGCATTTGGGGAGGGATGCGGCGGCGTTTTGCCTGCTTCCGGCGATGAGGGATATGGCCGTGCATCTGGCGGAGTATCCGCGCTGTCCCGTGCATCGGGATTGCCAGTCTCAGAATATTCTGTTCCGCGACGGTTGTGCGTGGCTGATCGATTTTCAGGGGATGAGGCTGGGCCTGCCGGAGTATGATGTCGCCTCGCTGGTGTACGATCCCTATATGGGGCTGGCTGCGGCTCGGCGTGCGGTTCTGTTGCGCGACTGGGAGGATGTTTCCGGTTCGCCGCTCGACCGCGACAGGTTGGCAGGCTGTGCGCTCCAGCGTATTATGCAGGCGATGGGGGCTTTTGCGAATATCGGGCATAATCAGGGCCGGGCGTGGTATCTGGAGCAGATTCCTCCGGCGCTGGAGGCATTGCGGCAGGTGTGTGCGATGGAGGGGGTGTCTCCGTGGGTTCAACGCGTTTTCTCATGTCTGCGAAGCGAAAAGGTTCTGTGAACTGGCTCCGGTGGCTGATTGCGCTGGGTGCCTTGAATGTATCTCTCGGCGTGGCGATGCTGGTCGGAGGGTATGGCGATTCGTGGCTGTACGGTTGCTATAGGTTTTTGGGGAGCTGTTGCGTGTGGGCGGATCGTGCGGATTTGCCCGTGCATTTCCAACATTACGGCAGGCCGGCAGCGGAGGAGGAGATGGAGTGTGCAGTGGTGTGCGAGGTGCCGGGGCGCGTCGATGTGCTGACGTTTGAATCCCGTGAGCTGGAGGATGTTTTTCCTGCTTCGGAGGCGCTGCGCTGGGCGCTGCTGCTGCGCCACCTGCGGCAGGGCGGAGCCGGGTATGCGGCGGTGTCGTCTCCTTTCGATTGGGTGGGTATGCCCGGTGATCTGGAGCGGGCGACGTTGAGGTCGGAGGTGGAGGCGTTTGCCTTTGCCGGGTTCGGTTTGCGCGGGGAGTTGGCTGCCGGAGCCGTTCCGGCGCCGGTGGGGCTGGAGTCTTCCGCTTTGGATGGTGCTCAGGTGAAGGGGGATTGCAGCCGGTTGCCTGCGATGAACAGGTTGCTGCCAACGATGCTGTGCCGTGCCGATTTTCTGTTTCCTGTGCCGTGGGGGGTGGACTGGGTGGCCAATGACGAGAGGTTTTTTACGGAGTCCGGCCGGGAGCGGTCGATGCCGCTGCTGGTGCGGTGGAATGGGCGCGTGTATCCGACTCTTCCTCTGCGGCTGGTTCTGGCTCGCAGCGGTGCGGTTCCGGCGGATGTGCATGCCGAGGTGGGCAAGTGCCTGCGTATCGGCGGTGCGGAGTGGCCGCTGGATGATTGCGGCCGTATTCCGCTTCCGAAGAAGACGGATAGCAGGCATGTTTCTTTGAATGATGTGTTGAAGGTGATGGACGGGAGCGGCGCACAAGGCGCCGGAGTCGTGGTGGTGGAGGAGCGGACGCTGGAGACGCGGGGCCATGCCGCGCTGCTGGCGGATACGCTGTCGGCATTGACGACCGAGCGTCCAATCGTTCGCGAGAGGGTGGAGGGGAAGTTTTTGGGCGTGGAGCTGCGCGAGTGGAATCCCCTGGCCTACTGGGGGTGGGTGCTGCTGTTGCAGGGTGTGTTGATTCTGGTGCTGCCGCGTTGCCGCCGTTCGGTGCAGGTATGGTGCGAGAGGGTGGTTTGGGTGTCCGTGCCGGTGCTGGCGCTTGTGCTGCTGTGGCAGATGGTTTGGCTGCCGTTTTTCGGTCTGGCTGCCGGTGTGGCGTTCGCTTCCGTGATGGGGCGTTGCCTGCGGCCTCGGGAGGCACGGAATCCGGTTTGGAGGTAGGCTTTATCAGTTGAGGTTGCGGAGAGCGGAGCGGATGAGGTGGTCCGTGGTGGCCTGCGGTTCTTCCTTAAGGAGGGTGGCGATGGCCTTGCGGGCATCGACCTGTTTGAATCCGAGGGCGATGAGCGCGAGTTCCGCGTCTCCGGCTGCCTGTGAGGTGGTGCCCTGAGCCTGTGCTTCCCAGGTAGCGGCGAGTCCGACTTTGTCCTTGAGTTCGAGGATGATGCGTTCCGCCGTTTTTTTGCCTACGCCTTTGGCGCTGGCGATGGCGCGGGCGTCGCCGTTGACGACGGCGGCTTTGAAGGAGTCCACGTTCAAGCCCCCGAGGACGCTCATGGCGATGGCGGGTCCGATGCCGGAGACGCGGTCGATGAGGAGGAGGAAGATGTCTTTTTCGGATTCGGTGGCGAATCCGTACAGGGTTTGCGCGTTTTCGCGGATGTGCAGGTGGGTGCGGAGGGTGAGTTCCTGTCCGGGCAGGGGATTGAGTTTGTCGAATGTGGATAGGGGTACCTGGACTTCATAGCCGACGCCGTGCACGTCCAGAATGATGCGCTGGGGGAGAGCTTCGACGACTTTTCCGCGGAGGAATGCGATCATGGAGCGATTCTTCCACCGTTCCCGCGGAAAGGCAAGCGGAGGGCATGACAGTTTGTGTTTTGCGTTTCATTTTAGAGTTGGATTCGATGAATTATCTGCTAGAATCCCGTTGTGAGCGATGTAAATATCGAATGCCGGATGACGAAATGGTTCCTTGTGCGTGCCGTTTTGATGGGAGTGATGTTTTTCGGGTTCGGCGGGTATTTTTTCTATGATGC
This sequence comes from Neoakkermansia glycaniphila, assembly GCF_900097105.1. GTDB lineage: Bacteria > Verrucomicrobiota > Verrucomicrobiia > Verrucomicrobiales > Akkermansiaceae > Akkermansia > Akkermansia glycaniphila. The sequence goes on from NZ_LT629973.1 coordinate 2,205,589, forward strand.
CGCGATCGGGTATCCGAGGCAGAACGAGGTGTTTTTTACGTATCAGGGGTTCAAGAAGGCCGGAGATGATTTTGAGGGGTACCGTTCGTCTCCCGGTGGCTGGGCCTCGCATGTGCGGGGAGCGGTGCTTTGGAAGGGTGTGGAGTCGGATGGCCGCGTTTCGGTGCCGGATGAGAAGGGCAATGCCTGCCTGTTGCCGGAGGGTGCGGCTGCAGCTCCCGCGTGGCCTGCCGTGCTGGCGAATTATGATGTGATGGTTTCCGGCGGCTGGTCTGCTGCGTGGAATGTCTATTCCGGGGAACACCGTCTGCCGTCGAAGCCGGGAGAGAAGCCGCACGATGCTGCTTCCATCCGCGAGCAGTGGATTGCAGGCGGCGTGTGTATGGTGTTCGGCCTGTTGTGCCTCGGCCTGCTGCTTCGTACGATGGGCCGCCGGATGTCTCTGTCCGGCAATGAGGTGTGTGCCGCCGGAAGGAAGTTCAGCGTGGCGGATATCAGGCTGGTGGATTTGCGCCAATGGAAGTTGAAGGGGCTGGCGAGGTTTACGGTGGAGAAGGACGGCAGGACGGAGCGCGTGCGTGTGGACGGGATGACCTACGGCGGTTTCGATAAGGAGCAGGGAGAGCCTGCCGAGCGTTTCATGCAGGCGGTGCTGGCCCTTTATGGTGGGGATGTGCTGGTGTACGAGGAAGCGGAGCCGGCCGAGAAGAAGGATTCGTAGTTCTGGAATGATGTCGGGCATATTCAAAGAGGTGGTGCGTCGAGCGGTTTCATGGCGTTTCGCCATGATGGCGCTTGTTGTGGCTGCTGCTTTTGAATTCGTGATTCTTGCGGTCGGTCTTGTCGGCCATATCCGGGAGGCGGAAAGTTCGAAGGACCGGGCAGGGGCAGTATCTGCCGTGCTGGTAAAGGATGTGGTGCGCCCGCCCGTGCGCATTGCTTCTCCGGTGGCGGAAAGCAGGCCCGTGCAGCCGGAGGCGGGCCTTTCCGTGACAGGCGGGGCGCAATTGAAACCAAGGAGTCTTGAAGAGATTCTCGGGGATGCTGCAGCAAAGAAGCCCGGCGAGGATGGGTCTGCGACTCCCGTGACCCATGGCGCTGCCGAAGAAGAGGATACAGGTGCGCCCGGAGGGGAGCAGGCGGATGCTTCTTCGGAATCCGTCCGGGAGTTGGTGCGTTTGGTGAAGGAGGCCCGTGTGGCGCATATCGCAGGCGATATGCGCGAGTGTATTCTGAAGCTTGAGGCGGCTTCCGCGATCAATCCCAAGCATCCGGCTGTGCTGTATTTCTTCGGCATGGCCTATGAGACGCTTAAGAATGTGGATAAGGCGCGTGAGTATTACATGGAGGTGTTTCTTCTCCGTGAGAAGGCAGGGCAATTTTTCGATAAGGCGGCTTTTCGCCTGAAGAACGGTTTTGAAACACCGGCTTCCATGCGCGGCAAGATGGCGTTCGGCCCCTGCCAGGTTACCCGGAAGTCGGATGCTGAGGACGGGGAGACGGTGGTTCTTCATTTGCCTGTTCTGCTGGCGCCGGGTGAGGAGATTAATAATCCGAAGGATGTGGATATCAAGGTGCAGTTTTTCTATCTGGTGAATGGGCGGGATATTGCCTTGGCCACCATTGCGAATGCGAGTATCCGTTTCATGAGTGAATCGGCCAATTGGACGGAAGGAGAGGAGATGCTGGAGGTGGTTTACCATTTACCCGTGCTTACCGATGAGGAACTGGCCGCTTACGGTGAATTGACGTATTACGGATATGCCGCCCGCTTGTATTATAAGGGGGAGTTGCTCGATTGTGAAGGCAGTCCTCGCACTCTGGTGCTGGTGGAGCAGAGGCTCAAGAGCGCCAGCCCCAATGCTTCCGAGGTGGGCGATGGAGTTTTCGATATGCCGACCGAAGAGGCCGTTCCGGTATCCGATTATATTGACGAACAAGCGACTGAATGATGTTTTCCTCTCTCCCCGTTCAACTTGGTGCTTATACATTGACTTCCGTTCTTTCCGAAGACGAGAGGACCGTGTCGTTTCACGCCGTGCAGACGACGATGGAGCGTGATGTGGTGGTGACGGTGCTGCGCCCCGAGTTTTCGTCGGGTGAGGGGTTGACGGATTTCGTGTCACTTGTCCGCGCGAAGGCCTCTATCCAGTACCATGCGATGGGGGCCGTGTATGAAGCTTTGAATACGGACGGTTACTGGTATTATACCCGGGAGTTCGTTTCCGGTATCCGGTTGCCGGAGATGTGTGCGGCGGGCAGGACGCTGTCCGTGGCGCAGTGCATTAAGCTGATTCGCGTGGTTGCTGATTCGTGCGATTATTTCGATGTTCACGGAGTGGAGACGATTCCTTTGACTTTGGAGCACTTTACGCTTGGAGAAGGTGATGTGTTCCGTTTCGCCAATCCCGTGAAATGCGGCGTGCGCGATTTGCAGACGAGCGAGTCTACGATGGCCGAGCTGGCTGTGGCGATGGAGCCTTTGCTGCCTGTGAACCAGCCGGGGCAGACGCGCATCCGTACGTTGTGCGAGTGGATGAAGAACGGATACGAAGGGCACATGCTGAAGTTGTACGAGATTCAGGAGACACTGGATACGATTGAGGCGCAGCTCGGTTCGCAGGCATCGGGCCCTGCCGACGCTTCGATTGCGACCCGGTTCGACTGGAGGTTTCTGTGGGCCAATCCACGGCACAGGTGGAAGGTGCTGGCCGGTGGCGGTGTGCTGGCGGCCTTGCTGCTGGTGCTGCCGTTCATGTGCCGGGGGGGGGCTTCATCCGATGCTGCTGCTGCCGTTTTCTCCGGGAAGGAGGAGAGTTTCGTCGTGTGGGATGGGGAGGCTGCCTACCGGGTGCCTTTGCGCGCGGTGAGCATCGGCGATTATGCGATTTTTCTTTCGTCCATCGAGAGGATGACTCCGATGATGCGCCGCAAGATGGAGGAAGGTATTCCAGCCGGAAAGAAGTATGAGCCGGACGATTGGGCGGCGATGTACAAGGCCGCCCGTACGAAGGGTACGTGGGCGGGGATGCCGCTGACGCTCGATTCCCCGGTGGTGAATGTGGATTACTGGGATGCGCTGGCTTATGGACGGTTTACAGGCGGGCTGCTGCCCGATAAGAAGATGTGGGGCGAGATTTCGCAGCGCGCCGAGGCACAGCTTCCTGTGCGCGTGTGGACGGGGTTCAAGGAGCTGGATCCTTCCCGGACGATGGATTTCGACCTGAGCCATGCGATTGATGCCGGGCACGGCGTGTTGCAGTATCTTCCCGAATCCGGCATGCGCAAGAAGGATCTGGGTTTCCGTATCATTTTCCCGAAATAAATCAACTCCAACCATACCAGAATCATGTACCATCGAAAGTATTATCCGCTGTTGGCCGTGTTCGGCCTTGTTTTGCTGCTTTGTTCCCAGGCGTTCGGGCAGATTGTCGTCGAATTGAAGGAGACCCGCCGTGATTTCATGGTGGGCGAGCCGGTTACGCTGAAGCTGACGCTTCACAATAATTCCGACGAGACGATCGCCCTGCGGGATATCGGCGAGATGCCGTGGCTTTTCCTGCGTGTGACGCAGCGCGGCGCCGGTAACCGGACGATTTCGCCGATCGCCCGCGCGAAGTTTCCGCCGATGACGCTGAAGCCGGGGCAGAGCTTGGCGCATACGCTGTCGCTGAAGTCGTTCTACAATTTTGTGGGTGAGGGTTCCTATTCATGTACGGCGACCGTGTGCATGCAGGATGGGAAGACGACGTTTTCCTCGATGCCTGCGCGGTTCGATTTGATCGGAGGCAGCGCATTGTGGAGCCAGCAGGTGCATGTGAAGGGGAAATCCCTGCGTCTTTCTGTGTGCTGTATGCACGTGGGCGGCAAGGCGTTTCTGTTTGGCCAGGTGGTGAACGAGGATACTCGGCTGGTAGTGGCGTCCGTGCCGCTGGGGCAGTTCCTGAATTTTGCCGCTCCCCGCTGTATGATGGATGGAGGCAAGAATGTGCATGTGCTGTTCCAGTCGAATACGTCGTATTTTACCTATGCGGTGTTTTCTCCCGCCGGTACGCGCGTGAGTTCGCAGTTGATGAAGCGGGCCGGCGGCGTGCCGATCGGGCTGGTGGCTACGGGTTCCGGCATTCAGGTGGCGGGCGCCGTGCCGTATGTGCCCGAGAAGGAGGCGGAAGAGGGCAGGAATGCGAATGAGCGTCCGTATTGACCGGACTGTCTGAAATGCGGCTTCAGGGCGTTGTCCGCCGGGTTGATTTCATGAAAAACGCATCCCCGATATGGTTCGGGGATGCGTTTTTGCTGCCGGGTGAAGGGGTGCTTCGCCTCAGGCGTTGTAGAGTTTGGTGTAGTATTCGTCCGCCATGCGGTCGGAGTCGAATTCCGGGCTGATGTCGCGCATGGAGTTGAAGACGACGTCGTACCAGCCTTCCTTGTTGTCGTAGTACAGGGGAAGTACTTTTTCTTCAAGGATGGTGTAGAAGTTGTCGCGGTCGGAGCGGTCGCGCGCTTCTGCGGAGAGGCCGGGCTTGGCTTCGGGGATGATGAAGCAGTTTTCGCCGTCTTTTTCGAATTCGCGGATCCATCCGTCGTTCGTCGAGATGGAGACGGAGCCGTTCATGGCGGCGGACATGCCGGAGGTGCCGGAGGCTTCGCGCGTGACGACGGGGTTGTTGAGCCACATGTCGGAGCCGTTTTTGAGGAGGCGGCTGAGGCCGAGTTCGTAGCCCGTGAGTACGGCGCAGCGGGCATAGCGGCCCGTGAGGCTGTTCAGGCGGTTGAAGATTTCGACGGCCTGGTAGTCCGAGGGGTAGGGTTTGCCGGCCCAGATCATCTGTACGGGGCGGTTGGTGCGTTGGAGCATGCGCTCGAAGCACGTCGGGTTGCCCGTGATGAGGTCGGGGCGCTTGTAGGCGGCGAAGCGGCGCGCCCAGACGATGGTGAGGGTGTCCTGGTCGAAGACGTGGCCCGTTTGTTCGCCGACCATGCGGAAGAGGTCTTTCTTCAGGGAGCGTTTGCGGCGGTCGAATGCGGTTTTGTCGTTGGCTTTGAAGGCTTCGGCTAGTTCGGCATCCTGCCAGTAGGCGCGGTTCTGCGCGTTGGTGATGGAGGTGATGGGGCAGATGCCGGAATAGCTCGACCACATTTGGCGGGCAACTTCGCCGTGGAGTTTGGATACGCCGTTGGCGATGTGCGAGAGGCGCAGGGCGGCGAGGGTGAAGTTGAAGGTGTTGTCGTGCAGGTCGATGGATTTGCGGACCTGTTCCATGGAGAGGCCGTCGAAGAAGGAGAAGGATTCCATCAAATTGACGTCCATTTTTTCGTTGCCCGCTTCTTCCGGCGTGTGGGTGGTGAAGACGAAGCGTTTGCGGACTTCATCGACGTTGCCGCCGTTTTTGGCGAGCATGTGGAAGGCTGCGGCGAGGCCGTGGGCTTCGTTGAGGTGGTAGATGTCCGGTTCGACGCCGAGTTCTTCGAAGAGGCGTGCGCCGCCCTGGCCGAGGAGGACGTATTGGGCGATGCGGGTGAGGCCGTTGGAGTCGTAGAGCCTGCGTGTGATGTTGCGGCTTTGTTCGTCGTTTTCCTCGATGTCCGTGGAGAGGAAGAACATGGGGGCCGTGCCGAATGTTTCGGGGCGCAGGAAGTAGGCTTTGACCCAGACGGGGGCGTTGCAGACGCGGATGAGGAATTTGATGTTGTGGTCCTCAAGGAAGTTGTAGTTTTTCTTGAGGTATTGGACGGCCATGGAGCCGTCTTCGGCGCGCGTCTGGTTGTAGTAGCCGTAGGTCCAGAGGATGCCGATGCCGACGAGGTTCTGCCGGAGGGCTCCTGCGCTGCGCATGTGCGAGCCGGAGAGGTAGCCGAGGCCGCCGGAGTAGATTTTGAAGGAGTTGTCGATGGCGTATTCCATCGAGAAGTAGGCAACGCTTTTGCCGTACTTGGGATCTATCTCGTATGGATGCTCGAACAGTGTGGGAAGAAAAGACTGTGCCATATGGAATCTATTGTTAATCATTCGCCGCCGGATGCAATCAAGAGTCCGGCAACGAATCAATGTGACGATAGCACGATCTGACGGGAAAGGAAAGGGGAATTTTGTGAAGATGACGCGCTTCTCCCGAAAGGCGTTTGTGAATAAACAGTTAGCGGGTGACGCTGGCAGCCCTGCCCGTGTCTCCGTATGCGGAGACGGCACGCACGGCGAGAGAGTCCGCCTTGCCGACGAAGGATTTCGGCAGGGTGACGTAGGTTTGGCCTGCGGGGAGGATGCAGAGGGTGGCCCAGCGGCTGCCGTAGCGTGCCTGTACGACCCATTTGCGCGCCTTGCGGTCGGCTGCAGACCATTTCATGGCGACGTAGTTCCCCTGGTCGCCCGCCGCGAGGGAGGGTTTGCCCGGTATGTCGCGGCCGCTCCACGGCATGGAGGGGGGGACGGCGGCAGAGGTGTAGCGCTGGGCGAGTACTTTGGTGATGCCGCCGCGGTCGCTGCCGATGGAGTTCCAGCTCCAGAAGAGTTCCCCGGCAGAGGAGCGGGCAAGGGAGCGGGCGTAGTCGATCTGTTTGCCGATTTCGGAGGCCGTGCGCGTTTTGTCTTCGGGGCTTTTGATGCGTGCGGAGGCGATGCCCGGCCAGACGGGGCGAGAGGGGTTGATGGAGCTCCACCACTGCATGAGGGCGGGGAAGCTGTGTTCCGCCTGGTCGCAGCGCCAGTAGAGTTGCGGGGCGAGGTAGTCCACCCAGCCTTTGGCGAGCCATTTGCGGGCGTCGCAGGCGAGGTGTTCGTAGGCGTTGACTCCGGCGGTGATGCCGCCGGGATAGCCGGGCTGCCAGATGCCGAAGGGGCTGATGCCGACACGTACCCAGGGTTTTTCATCCTTGATGTCGCTGTAGAGCTGGGAGACGAAGCTGTCGATGGCGGCGCGGCGCTGGGAGGGAGTTTTGCCGTCTGCGATGTTGTTGTGCGGCGGGTAGGGGTAGAAGTAGTCGTCGAGGTGGACTCCGTCGATGTCGTAGCGTTTGACGACGTCCATGATGACTTTGAGGACGTGGTCCTGCCCGGCGGAGCTGGAGGGGTTGATGACGAGGGTGCTGCCTGCCTTTTTCATCAGGTCGGGCCTTTGCAGGGAGATGTGCCCCCGGCCGACGGAGTGGGAGATGTTGGCCTTGGCGCGGAAGGGGTTGAACCATGCGTGGAGTTCGAGGCCGCGTTTGTGGGCTTCGGCGACGGCGAAGGCGAGGGGGTCGTAGCCGGGGTTGGCGCCGGGGCCGCTGAGCCACTGGCTCCACGGTTCCAGAGAGGATTTGTAGATGGCGTCGCTGTTCGGGCGGACTTGCAGGATGATGGCGTTGAGGCGCAGGCGGGCGGCGGTGTTGAGGATGCCGATGAGTTCTGCCTGTTGCGAGGCTGCGGACATGCCGGCCTTGGAGGGCCAGTCGAGGTTGTAGACGGTGGCTACCCATGCGGCGCGGAATTCGCGGGAGGGTTCCGGCACGTTTTCGTCGGAAGGCTGCCATGCCTGGGCGAGGGCCGTTCCCAGCGCGGCAGCGGTGGAGAGGGTGCGGGTGATGGTGTGCAGGAGGCGGCGCAGCGTGGTCATGAGCGGGTCGTATCGTAATAGACGGGTTGCATTTCCGTATGCCATGCGACGTACATCCATCCGGCCAGAGCCAGCAGGATGAGGATGGTGACGGCAAGGAACGTTTTCATATCGGAAATCGCGGTGAGCTTAACGCGCCGTTCTCTTTCTTGCAAGTCCTTATTGAGGCACCGGATGTTGTTCGCGGATGGGAGGCGGCGCGGTGTTTGCTAGCGGATGGGGATGGTGAAGTCCATGGTGTCCTTGCCGCCGATGCCGGGGAGGTTTTCCGTTCGGCGAATGGTCATGGTTCCTGCCTTCCAGTCCCAGCTAATCAGGCTCCATTGGATGTCATATTCGCCGGGCGTCTGGAAGATGCAGGCGGGGGTGTTCGGTTCGTGGTTCCAGAGGCCGCCGATTTTGTAAAGCAGGAGGCGGGAGATGTGGCCGTCCGGATGGTCGATGATGATGAAGTGGTTTTCCTGCGGCAGGGGGATGAGTTCCATGTATCTGTCGTTTTGGAGGAGTTCGACGGTTTCTCCGGCTTTCGGCGTGTACATGGCGACGGCTTTTTCGTCCTGCAGGATGAGGGTGATGCCGTAACCGGGGCGGATGATTTCCAGCAGCCGGATGTCTCCATCCCTCGGCAAGGCTCGGGCTTCGGGATGTTTGTCTGCGTATTCCTTGCGCAGCGAGGCGGCGATATCCGGTTCCGGTGCGGGGGTGGCTGCGGGTTGGAGTTTGTCGAGGATTTCATCGACGTCGCGCGGGTCCATGTCGCTGATGCCGTCGGCCATGGTTTGGAGCTGGTCGGGTGTCAGCCGGCATGCGTAGCTCGTGTTTTCCGGGGTGTTGACGGTGAGTTTGCGTTTGTCGCTGCGCTGGTACCATTTGCGTGAGAAGGTGATGGGGAGGCCGTCGATGTGAATGGTGGTTGTGATGTAGAGCAGGTCGCAGGTGCAGGGTTTGCCGTCCTGTTCAAGGGTTTTGGCTTCCGGTTCGATGGTTTCGACGGTGATGGTGGCGGGGATGTTTTGTGTATCGCGTTGGGAGCCTTTGGCCACCGGTCGTTCGAGGTAGGCAGAGATTTTGGCTGATGCGAGCGTGGGAAGGTAGTCCGGTTCTTCCTGTGCCTGAAGCGGAAGGAAGAAGGCACAGATCGCGGCAAGCGGGAGGAATGTGTTCATGGATAAACTGCGACGAGTGTATGGCTTTTTCTGCTGGTATTCAAGCCTCATGTTGCGCAGTCTTTTTGAAGAGAGGAAGGATTTGTCAGTTGATGGGTTTGTTGATATGTGATGATTTATCCATCATACGAGTATCGGTTTGTCGTTTCAAATAGGAAACGGTTTGCCGGAGGTCCATGCTGAGGGATTTTGTTGTTGTGGTGCATTTTTGTGATTGCGTCCGATTCGGTGCGGATGTATTTTGATGATATGTTAAACTATTCCATGAAATCATTGTTCTTTTTCAGTACGTTGGTGCTCGGTGTTTTGCCGGGATCTGTTTCCGGAGAATCTGCCCGGGTGGAGGCTAAACCTGTGGCTGCAGTGGACGCGGCTGCCATGGCGATGACGTTGGTGCCGTTTCTATCGGTGGATGTGCCTGACCGCGGCGTGTATGGGCAGGTTCGGCAAGTGCTGCTTTGTACGACAGACAATCATGAAGGTCAGCCGATGGTGTTTGTTGTCGGTATGGCGCAATATCGGGGCGGTTCAGTGAGGCCGTTTGTGCTGCAGTCGTTTCCGGCTTATCCGGATTCGTGCAGGATGGAGCTGGCCGATGTGGATGGGGACGGAGAGCAGGAAGTTCTGATAGCCTCGGAGACTGGAGCAAGTAGTTACTGGCTGCGTGTTTATGCCTTGAATTCTTCCAGTCGGCATGTCTCATCGGCTGATCGGATGCTGGGTGAGTTGTTGTGTGTTCCCGGTGCGGAATATTCGTTGGAATCGAACGGGGTGCTGCGGGTGGTTGCACGGGGAGGGGAGAATCCCCAGCCCGGAACAGGAGACGGGTATCTGCCAGATATTACAACGCGATACAGGTTTGAGGTGAAGGACGGGAAGAAGACGGCGGTTCCCATTTCTGGTGATGTTCCGCCAGCGGAAAAGGATGAGGTGCGGGATTCTGCTTCCTGATGGTTGCTGTTGTTTGCCCGGTTGAATTGTGTGCGTATGTGTGGTTTTGGGAGGGGGCGTTCCAAGCGGGAGATCGAGAGGTCTTCCGCTGGCGGTCGGAGGCGGCCGTTCGCTGAGTTGATCAGGGCGGTGAAGTGGCTTGGTGTTGCCGTTTTCTTCGGTTTTTTTTGCAGGGCAATATGGTGGCTCTGGGAGTTTTTACCGGGGGCTGCAGGTTATGTGCTTTTCGCAGGGCCGATGGTTGTGTTGGGTGGTGTTTGCCTGGTAGCTTTGGGAGTTGCGGCTGCCAGTGTGTCTGACTGGTGGCGTTCCGGCCGGACGAAGGATGTGTGATGTCGACCGGTGGGAGGAAGGGGAATTCAGGGCAATAAAAAACGGCTTGCTGTTCTGCAAACCGTTTCAAAATTGAGAGGAAAGTGGCGAAGCGGACGGGGCTCGAACCCGCGACCTCCAGCGTGACAGGCTGGCGCTCTAACCGAACTGAGCTACCGCTCCACATTCCGTTGTTTCTTTGTACCTTGCGCTGTGAGGCGTTCGGTGCGCAGAGATTACACGAAAGCGATACGTTTAGCAAGAAAAAAATTGAAGTTTTCTTTCATTTTTTTGTATCGCTTTCGTGCGTCTCTGATTATCAGGCATTCATCGCCTTGAGTTGCTCGACGGCGGCAAGGAGGCTCGGTACGTCTTCGATGGAGATGACGGTGGCGTCTTTGCAGATGCGGCCCATCATGCCGGCGAGGGTTTTGCCCGGGCCGAGTTCGATGAAGAGGCGTTCGCCTTTGTCCGTGAGGTCTTGCATGGATTCCGTCCAGCGGACGGAGCCGCATACCTGTGCGCCGAGGACGCGGCGGATGTCGTCGGCATCCGTGACGGGACGGGCTTCGTAGTTGCAGTAGACGGGGGTTTCGGAGAGGTTGATGTTGAGTTCGGCGAGTTCGGGGACGAGTTTTTCCTGAGCGCTTTTCATCAGGCGGGAGTGGTAGGCTCCGGCGACGTTGAGTTTTTTGGCGATTTTGATTCCGGCTGCCTTGGCTCCGGCGATGGCCTGGTCGATGCCGGCTTCTTCTCCGGAGAGGACAGTCTGGCCGGGGCAGTTGTAGTTGGCTACGTCGATGCCGCAGTCTTTGGCAAGCTGGGCGGCGGCTTCATCGCTGCCGCCGATCATGGCGGCCATGGTGCCTTTGGTGGCATTGCAGGCTTCTTCCATGTAGGCGCCGCGTTTTTGGACGATGCGGAGGCCGTCCGCAAAGCTGAAGGTGCCGACGGATGCGTGGGCGGTGAATTCTCCGAGGGAGAGTCCGGCAGCGGCGACGGGTTCGATGTCGACCATTTCCTTGAGGACGGCGAGGCAGGCGAGGCCGTGTACGTAGAGGGCGGGCTGGCAGTAGCAGGTGCGGGTCAGCTCGGCGTCGGGGCCTTCGAACATGATGTCGGAGAGGGAGAAGCCGAGGGCTTCGTCGGCCTGTTCGATGAGGGCGCGGGCGGTCGCATACTGGTCGTAGAGGTCTTTGCCCATGCCCACTTTCTGGGCGCCTTGTCCTGAGAATAAGAGTACTGCTTTCATGTGTTGAAGAGTTGGGGAATTCTAGCAGAGTTGCAGCGTGCAATCAAGGCTAATCCGGCTCCGGGGTGCGGGGCTGGCGATGTCAGGGTTTCCAGGGCAGCCGTTTGCGGACGATGCGTTCGAGGGTGCGGCGGTCGTTTTCGTCGGCGCATTGGAGGTTGCCCGTGGGTTCGATGTCGGAGATTCTGATGCTGTGAAGTTGGCGGCCTTGTGGATCGTAGAGGTTGAGTTTCCACATGGTGTCTGTGCGGTAGTCCGCGTTTTGCGGTTGCCTCGGCTGCATCCGGCTCAGGATGTTTTTGATGGTTTGCGTGTCTTCATGGGAGAAGGTTGCTTCTCCATGGCCTTCCCGGCCTTCCATTCTGAAGTTCGGGATGATGTGGGCGGTGGTGATGGTTGATGTGGATGCAAGCGCGGTGCGGAGTCGGTCGATGGGCGCGGTGTCCTGTTTGAGTGAGAAGGTGAGGTTGCGGACGGCGTAGGGATCGATGCCGCCCCATGCGATGTATGGTTTGATGTAGCCTTTGCCGGGTGAGGTGAAGACGAGTTCATAGGTGGCGGGGCCAGGCATGTCGAGCATGTTGTTGCGGTAGCCGGAGGTGATTTCCGCCGTGTTGGCTCCCGTTTTGCAGTAGGTGGTTTCGGAAGAGATCGGTCCCGAGTCGTTCGGGTGTTTGTTGTTCGGGTCGGTGATGGCGTAACGGATGGAGTCCATGTGGCCATACGGGAACGATTCTTCGGTTTTTGTGCCGGGTTTGCCCGTTTTCTGCCAAGGGGCGTGAGGTTTGATGCGTTTGAGGTCTCGATCGAAGTAGTTCCAGTAGGTGTCGGAGTTTTCGTTGCGCCTCCGGATGGTTTCTTCGCGGGAGTGGTCGATGGTGACGGTTTTTCCGGTGATGTCGTCGGGGGCGAATCCGGGTTTTGCCGAGGCGGCAGGAGGAGGGGAGACGGTGCGGGTGATGGTGTAGAGGGGAGCGGGGCCGGTGCAGGAGGCGAGGCCCAGCAGGGCGAGGAGGAGCGGTATGTGTTTCATGGGATGGTTGATGGCCTGTATGGTTGCGCGGAAGGGTGAGTGTTTATGCGCCGATGGATTGCAGGTATTGGCGTTCGGCGGGAGCTGTGTAGTGGATTTTGTCGATGATGAGGCGGTTTTCCTGATAGTGGCCGTCGAAGCGGATGTGGAGGATGTGCGTGTTGCCGTGTGGGGGCTGGCGTTCGAGTTCGCGTTGAAGGTGGGGCGGGAGGGGCGAGGTCAGGATGATGTGCTGGCCGGGATAGCTGTGTTGCCGGGGTTGTTCGTCTTGCGAGAGTGTGACGTGCCGGAGGTCCAGCATGTGGTTTTTTTCGTCGTAGGAGAGGTGTCCGGCTGCGGTGAAGGGTTGCAGGTGCATGGCTTCTTCGGTGGTGTATTTGATGCGGTCGTATAGTTTGCCGATGATGCTGTGGAAGGTGCGTTCGTCGTCCGTATCGGCAAATTGGAGGGAGCCATGGGAGCCCAGGGAGGTGGAGGGCAGGATGTAGAGAGGTTCTCCTTTTTTGTTCGTCAGGGTGAGGTTCCAGAGGCGGTCGGTTCCGAATGTTTCGCTGGAGGCCGGGCGGTATTTCATGCGGGAGAGGATGGTTTTGACGGTTTGCGCCTGTTGTTCCGGCAGGGCGCGGCGGTTGTCTTTCGTGTGGGAATACGGGATGTCGGTTTCGAGGGTGAGGGCGGTCGTTTTTTTGATGAGGGTGCGCAGCCGCTGAGTCGGGTCGGTGGAGGTGTCGAGTGAGAAGGTGAGGTTGCGGATGGCGTAGGGAGCGATGCCGCCCCAGGCGACGTACGGTTTGATGTAGCCCCGGTTCGGTGAGGTGAAGACGAGTTCGTAGGTGATGGGGCCGCCCTGGTCGATCGTATGGCTCTCGATGTATTCGGTGGTGATTTTGGCTGTGTTTTCCCCGGTTTTCGTGTAGGTGGTTGAGGATTTGTCCATCACCGGAATGTCCCATGCAAAGTGGGGTGGATCATTGAGTACCCGTTCGATTGTGCATTGGGAGCCGTTGTCGAATTCCATGATTGTGAGCGGGGAGTATGTTTCCAGCTTACGCCATTTCGCGTTCGGTTTGACTTGCGTCCAGTCGTCATTGAAATTTTTTTGGATTTCTTCATATAGGGGGGAGGCGATGATTTCGCCTTTTGTTTCGTCGATGACGAGTTGCATGCCGGTGATGTCGTGCGGAGCGAATCCGGCTTTTTCCGAGATGGAAGGAGGCGGGGAGACGGTGCGTGTGATGGTGTAGAGGGGAGCGGGGCCGGTACAGGAGGCGAGACCCAGCAGGGCGAGGAGGGTGATGGCAGTTTTCATGGGAGGGTGGCGTTTGTGCCGCGATGGAGGTTATTCGTCGGCGTGGTTTTTGCCAAGGATCCAGCCAAGTTCGGGATGGTTTTCCCAGTATTGGTCGAGGATGGGGGCGATGGTGTGTTCTGGGAAGGCTGTGGCTCCGTGTTTGAGGAGGAGGGTGGCGATGTCCGGCCGTTGGTAGAGTGCGGCGAGGGTGAGCGGGGTGTGGCCTGTTTTGTCCGCAAGGTTGGGGTCGGCTCCTTGCGCGAGCAGGGCGTGGACGAGGCGGATGTTTTGTTCGCGGCAGGCTTCGGTGAGGGGGCGGTTGCCGTGGTTGTCCGCCGCGTTGATGTCGGTTCCGTATTTCCGGAGGAGGGGGATGACGGTTGCTGTCTGTTCGTGCATGGCGGCGAAGGCGGGGGTCTGGCCGTCGTTGTCCCGTGCGTTGAAGTTTGCACCGTGTGCGGCGAGGCAGCGGATGACGGCGGGCCGGGCGTTGTCGCAGGCATGGAAGAGAGGGGTGCGGCCGTGTGGGTCGCGGGCGTTGATGTTTGCTCCGAGGTGGAGGAGGTAATGGACGAGAGCCGGGTTGCCGGAGGCGCAGGAGATGGCGAGGAGTTGTTCTTTTTCCATGGTTGCCTGCAGCGGGAGTCCTTTGGAGGCGAGGTGGCGGACGAGTGGCAGGTTACCCGCCGCGCAGGCCGGGGTGAGGAGGGTGGTTCCGGTGCGGGTGATGGCGTGCAGGTCTGCTCCCGCTTGTTCGAGCAGGGCGAAGATGGCGGTTTGGTGCGGAGCGCAAGCGAGGTAGAGGGCGGTAGCTCCGTCGTTGTTTTTGCTGGCGGGGTCGGCTCCGTGGCGGAGGAGGGTGCGTATGAGGTCGGGGCTGGCGTTTCGGCAGGCTGCCATGAGCGGGGTTTCTCCGGAGGGGCTGTGGATGTCGGGCCGGGAGCCTGTGGCGAGGAGTTTGCGGACGAATTCGGTGTCTCCCGTGCGGCAGGCGTGGATGAGGGTTTCGATGCCGTCCGGCGTGGATGTGTCTGCGATGGCTCCGTGGTCGAGGAGCATGTGGGTGATGGCCGGGTTGTAGGTGCCTGTTTTTCTGGCGTTTCCGATGTGACGCAGCAGGTTGTGCCGGCTGTTGACGAGGGTGCGTGCCTGTTGTTTGCCGGTATGCCGGAGGAGTTCGCGGACGAGTTCTGTTTGGCCGTGGAGGACGGCGAGGTCGAAGGGCGTTTGTTGTTGTGCGTTGGGTTCGGCGAGCCGGAGTCCTTGTCGGATGAGGTGAAGGGCGATGTCGGTTTTGCCCTGCGTGCACGCTTGGTGGAGGAGGGTGTTGCCAAGGTTGTCGCGGGTGCGGATGTCTGCTCCCTTGGCTATGAGGTGCTGGACGAGAGGGAGGTTGCCCCATGCACAGGCGATGGAGAGAGGTATGTCGTGCCTTTCGGAGAGGTGGTTGATGTTCGCCCCGTGTTGAAGGAGGAGGTCGACGGTGGGGATGCTGCCGGAGGCGCATGCTGCGAAGAGGGGCGTTTCCCGATGGATGTTGACGGCGTGTACGGGTTCTCCGCGTGCGAGGAGGAGGCGGACGAGTTCGGGAGATCCGGCACGGGCTGCCCGGTGGAGGAGTGTGTTTTTCTCTCCGGAGTCCGGTGCCGGATGCCATTGCGCTCCTTGAGCGAGGAGGTAGCGGATGGTTTCCATATTGCCGGAGGTGCAGGCGGCGGCCATGATGTTGCGTGAGCGGGGGATTTCTCCATGCCTGTTGGCTCCTTCGTGGATAAGATGTTTGACGAGGAGTATGTTGCCGGAGCTGCATGCTGCTTCGAGAGGGGTGGCGCCTGTGGCATCCGGGCAGTTGATGGAGGCGTGGAGGGTGTCGATCAGGTATGCGGCGAGTGGGAGGTTTCCAAGGCTGCAAGCCCATGTGAGGGGTGTTTCGGATGTGGGGTCGTGCGGGCGGATGGGGACGTCGATGGATGTCCCTGTGAGGATTGTTTCTTCGATGGATGAAGCCGGGGAAGGGTATCCGGCGTTGTTGTTCTGCGGAAGGGTGTAGATGCGGGGAGGAATCATCCATGAGGGTAGGGTGTTTTCCGGGGTGGGGAAGTAGCCGGGGATGTATGCCACCGGGCGAATGCGAAGTTGTTTGCGGTCGGTGAGGCGGATGATGATGGTTTTCGCTTGGCGGCGGAGGCGGTGTATGGTAGCTGCGATGTTTCCGGCCGGTTTGTATTGGTTGATGGCCGGGAGGTTGTCCAGCATGGGGCGGAGCAGTGGATTTGCGGCCATGTGTTCGGCGACGGTGGGGTCGTTTGTGGGGGGGTAGGGGTTTGCTCCGTAGGAGAGGAGTATGTGGATGGTGCCAGGTGAGTCGGGGTTGTAGGAGAGTGGGGTGTTTCCGTCGTTGTCGGGAGCGTTGGGGTCGGCTCCGCAGGTGAGGAGGAGGAGGGCGACACGGTTTGCGGAGATGCTGGCTGCATGGTGCAAGGCGGTTTCGCCTTCAGGGGTGATGGCGGAGACGTCGGCCCCATGCTGAAGGAGGAGGTGGAGGTAGGGCAGTTTTTCGTCGTGGCAGTTGTTCTGGAGGAGGGTGGGGGTGTGCGGATCCGGGGTGAAGTCAGGATCGGCCCCTTGCTGGAGGAGGTACGCGAAGGCGGGGAGGTTGCCGTGTTCCATGGCGATGGAGAGGGGTGTTTTGCCTGCATGGTTGGCGATGTCGGTGGCGGCTCCGTGCCGGATGAGGAGGGCGGTTATTTCGAGTTTGTCGTCGCTCGTGCAGGTTTGCATGAGGGGTGTGTTGCCTTCGGGATCGCGTTCGTTGGGGTCGGCTCCCCGGCGGAGGAGGTGGGCGGCGGCGGTGGAGTCGCCGCTTTGGCAGGCTTTGTGCAGGGTCGTGATGTTGTCGTGTGAGGCCTCAGGCGGGGTGCCGAATGTGGTTTCCGGGCGTTGAGCGGGAGGGACGGAGGTTGAGATGTGGCTGGATGTCCTGCCGGTGTTCCACCGGAGGGATGGGGTGATGAGGTCGAGGGCGGTTTGGCCGTTTTTGTTGAGGAGCG
This sequence comes from Neoakkermansia glycaniphila, assembly GCF_900097105.1. Taxonomy (GTDB): domain Bacteria; phylum Verrucomicrobiota; class Verrucomicrobiia; order Verrucomicrobiales; family Akkermansiaceae; genus Akkermansia; species Akkermansia glycaniphila. Next base: position 2,222,236 of record NZ_LT629973.1, read on the forward strand.
AGGCGTTCGCCCCCCGGTGGAGTAGGGCGAGGGCGGCCGCGGGGTGGTTGTGCCTGCTGGCGAGGTGGAGGGGTGTGTTGCCCGCTTCATCGCGCGCGTGGATGTCTGTTTTCCGGTCGAGGAGGTAGTGGATGAGGGAGATGTGGCCGTTTTGTGCGGCGAGAAGAAGGGTTTCTTTGGCGGAGAGTCTGGGGGTGTCGATGGGGTATTTTTGTGCAATGTAGTGGTCGATGAGGTGGCTGTGGCCTGTATAGAGGGCGGCGGCGAGGCGTGTTTTTTGAGGGTCGAGGTTGAGGTTTTGTTGTTGTTCGAGGGTTTCGAGGTGCTGGACGAGGTTGAGGTTGCCGCTGAAGATGGCGGCGTCGATGCAGGATGTTTCTTCCGACCCATGGCCGGTGATGTCTGCTCCGTGGTCGAGGAGGAGGCGGACGAGTTCGAGGTTGCCGGTGTAGCAGGCGGCACAGAGGGGCGGTGCTTCTTCGAAGGGTTCAATGTTGGGGTTTGCCCCCCGGGAGAGGGCCATGCGGACGAGTTCGACGTCTCCGCTGGCGCAGATGTAGTGGAGGTTGCTCGAGAGTTGTTCGGTAGTAGGCGGGGTGTTGAGGGAGAGGTAGTGGCGGATGGCTTCCGGGTTACCGGATAGGCAGGCGTAGCGGAATGTGCTGTCTTCGGTCTGATAGTGCCGGGTGGAGGTGGCTCCTCGGGCGATGAGGTGCCGGATGAGGGTGAGGTTGCCTGTCTCGTATGCTTCCTGAAGCGGGGATGGGGTGTTGTAGGATGTTTTGTTGACGTCGGCATGGTGCCGGTCGATGAGTTCGGCGACGAGCTGCATGTTTTGTTCCCGGATGGCGCGGGTGAGGGCCGTCTGGTGAGGTAAGATGTGGTTTTGCTGTGCACGTTGTCCGTATGCTTGGTCGACATGGAGTTTGCCCTGCCGGATGAGTTCCATTTGGCGGTTCAGGATGTGGGCATCGGATGCGAAGTCGGGTAGAGGAGATTGTTCCATGAGGGGCCACGGCGGGGCTGGTTGGAGGGCCGGATCAAGGGATGAGGGCGCGGTAGAGAGACCGGCCAGCAGGGCAAGGTGCAGGAGGATGCTCATGGGATGGTGAGGGGGGTGAAGGAGGCGGGGCACAGTCGATTCCGACCGATTTCGATTCTATCCGGGTTCGGGCTTGCGTGTCAAGGTTCCAATCCGGTATTTTCGGATAACATTTTTGTGATAACATTTGAACGGATGTGCAGGGTTCGGGGTTTCATTGTTATGCATGAGAAGAGTCCGTGGGAATCGCTGAAGGGTATAGGCAGGGCGCTCTGGAATTATTCCGGTACGCTTGCATCTCTTGCTTTGCTCATCGGTGTTTTGGCGATGATGCTACTGCATATGAATTCAGACCGCGGGCGAGCCGATGAGTTTTTGTATTATCGCGGGCTGGTGGATGAGCCGGATCAGAAGATGCCGATCGGGATCGGCCATATTCAGAAGCGGGAGGAGGCGAATCTCGGCGAGCATGTGCGGTTCGAGTATTCGGGCGGTAAGCTGCGCCGCGTGGTGTGTGCGGATGCTCAAGGCGTTCCGTTGGCTGTGGATTCCTGCGGCGTGGCGATTCTGAAGATGGTGTATGATGAGGCCGGGCGGGTGGTTCGCAAGGAGAATCTGGATGCTGCAGATCATTTGTGCAACGATTGCAGTGGGGTGGCGGTGCGAGAGTTTCAATATGACGAAGCCGGCAGGTTGGTCGGGATGAAGGTGGAGAATGTGCGCGGCGAGTTGGTGGCGCCCGCCAATCTGGGGTATGCCGAGGTTCGATATGTGTACGACGGAGGGAGGCTGGCGACGACGCTGTTTTTGAATGCGAAGGGGAAGCCCGGCGTGAATCGCCTGGGGCAGGAGGAGTTGCGCTATATTTACGATGAGGCCGGACAGTTGGTTGCTGTGAAGAATTATGTGGCAGGCCATCCGGCGAATAATGTGTACGGGTATGCCGAGAAGAAGATGGCGTATAATGAGCGGGGGCTTGTGTCGGCGATTTCGTTCGAGGATGCAGAGGGGAAGCCTGCCCTCAGCCGAAATCCGGACGAGGGTTGCATGATGCTCAGCCGGACGTATGACGATGCCGGAAGGTGTGTGTCCGAACGTTTTTATAATGAGAAGGGCGAGTTGTCGCTGTCTCCGGTGCGGAATTATGCCGAGTGCGCGCGGGAGTACGATGAGGCAGGCAATATGCTTAGCGAGCGGTATCTGGATGACCGGGGGGATCTTTCGGTGTGTCCGCAGGTCGGTTACGCGGAGCGGGTGTGCCGCTACGACGATGGGAATCGCGTGGTGGGGGAGGTGTTCCGCGATGCTTTGGGGAGGCCCGGTAAGCCTGAGGGGAATCCGGCTGCGCGAGCCTGTTTGCAGAAGAGGTATGTGTACGATGGCAGCGGGACGCGCCGCCGGGTGGTTTCCGTGAATGGAGACGGCAGCAAGTGTATGGAGATTCTGAATCGCTGATGCAGGGCGGCGGCTGTGACCTGCCTGCGTTCAGTGCCCGGTTTCGTGCAGGATGCCTTCGAGTTCGCCGATGCTTTCGACGCGGGCGAGTTGGGCGCGCAGGCTTTTTCCTCCGGGGAGGCCTTTGCCGTAGGCGATGAGGCGGGAGCGAAGCATGCGCATGGTGTGCAGTTCGTCGCCGTAGCGCGTGGAGTCGATGGCAAGGCGTGCGTGGCGGAGGATGAAGGCGATGCGTTCGCTATCGGACGGAGGAGGGGGGATGTTTCCGGTGCGGAGGTATTCCCGGGTTTGGGCGAAGATCCACGGGGAGGTCATGGCGGCGCGGCCGATCATGACACCGGAGACGGCGGTGGTTTCGCGGATGCGCCGGACATCTTCGGGGGTGGAGATGTCCCCGTTACCGATGACGGGTACGGGGCAGGCTGCGGCGCAGGTGTGGATGGCGTCCCAATCGGCCCGGCCACCGTATTGCTGGGAGCGTGTGCGTCCATGGATGGCGATGGCGGAGATGCCTGCCTGTACGAGGCGGTCGCAGGTTTCGAGGGCGCAGATGGTTTGAGCGTCCCATCCGAGGCGTATTTTGGCGGTGACGGGTACGTCCATGCCGACGCTTTGGACGATGCTGCGGGCGATTTCGGAGAGGAGGGGGAGGTCTTTCAGCAGGGAGGAGCCTCCGTTTTTACCGACGACTTTGGGGACGGGGCAGCCGCAGTTGATGTCGAGGAAGTCGGGGTGCATGGCATCGACGATGATGCGGGCGGCTTTGGCCATGTTGGCTGGGTTAGCTCCGAATATCTGGATGCCGAGGGGGCGGTGCTGCGGTTCGAATTCGATGTAGCGGCGGTTGCGTTCCCATGCTTGGAGGACTCCTTCGGTGGAGACGAATTCGGTGACGAGGATGTCTGCTCCCAGTTCTTTGCAGAGGGTGCGGAAGATGGGGTCCGTGACTCCCGCCATGGGGGCGAGGTAGAGGGGGAAGGCGTTGCCGTTGAACCAGGGGAGTGTGTACATCGTGCGCCGGGAGGGCGGCGCATTGTACCCGTTTTGTCATGGCATGGGAAGAAAAATGCGTGTCCGGGTCTTGTGTGGCAGGTGGAGTTGGGTTAGAATGGCGCGTCTTATGAGCATTGAAGATTATGCCAATCCGTATGTTCTCGATCTGGTGGCCTATGAACCGGGCAAGCCGATCGAGGAAACCGCCCGCGAGCTGGGCCTGAATCCCGAGGATATTGTGAAGCTCGCTTCGAACGAGAATCCGCTCGGCCCGTCGGCCGTGGCGGTGGACGCGATTGCGAAGGCGGCGGCGGGGGTGCATATTTACCCGGACGGTGCGGCGTTCGATTTGCGGACGGCGATCGCCCGGCGGCACGGCGTGGATTTCCGCGAGACGGCGGTCGGTACGGGCAGCAGCGAGATTATCGAGCTGGTGTGCCACGCGATGCTGAATCCGCAGGCGGAGGTGATTGCCGCGAAGCATGCTTTTTCGATGTACCCGATTATGGCGAAGCTGTTCGGCGCCCGTTACGTGGAGGTGCCGAACAAGCCGGACTGGTCGCACGATTTGCAGGCGATGCTGAAGGCGATTACGCCGAATACGCGTGTCGTGTTTATTACGAATCCGACGAATCCCGTGGGCACGGTGGTGTCGCAGCAGGAGATCGACGATTTCATGGCGGCGGTGCCGGAGCATGTGCTGGTGTGTTTCGACGAGGCCTATTACGAGTTTTCCGAGGTTCCGGCGGATACGGTGAAGTTCGTGAAGCAGGGCAGGAATGTGATTGTTCTGCGTACGTTTTCCAAGGTGTACGGTCTTGCGGGGATTCGTGTGGGGTATGGGCTTGCGCCCGAGTCGGTGTGCCAGATGCTGCATAAGGCCCGTGCTCCGTTCAATTTGCATTTGATTGCCCAGTCGGCGGCTCTCGCTGCGCTGGAGGATCAGGAGCATGTGCGGAGGACTGTGGATATGACGCGTGCCGGGATGAAGGTTTATGAGGAGGCGTTCCGTGAGATGGGGCTCGAATGGGTGCCCAGCCAGGGCAATTTCGTACTCGTGAAGGTGGGCGAAGGCCGCAAGGTGTTTCAGGAGATGCTGCAGAAGGGTGTGATCGTGCGTGCGCAGGACGGCTACGGGCTGCCCGAGTATATCCGCATTACGATCGGTACGCCGGAGCAGAATGCGAGGTGCCTTGAGGTGCTGCGCGAGGTGCTGGGCAAGTAGGCGCAGGCCGTTCTGCGATTGAGTTTTTTCAGGAACCGGGGATTCCCCGGTTCCTTTTTGTTGTCCGTGGCATGAAGCGGGATATTTCGCTGGTCTAGTTATGGTTCTATTGTTTTGCTCATACTTTTTTAGATGTGTTTTCATTTGTTATACGTATTTGTTACTATTGGCGTTTCTGATGTCAGGAGCGGTACAAGGAAACAGATCATGATGAAAATACATTTGATGACAGGCATAGCTCTGGCGATCGGATTGGGTGCAACGGTTCATGCGGTTCGGGCCGGAACTGCTCCGGCGACGCATGGCGACGATTCGGCAGTGGAGAAATTCGATGTGTACAGGGAAATATCTCCGCTGTCCATTACACCCGGAGGATGGATCAGGGAGTATCTTGTCCGCCAGCAGAAGGGGCTTTCCAGCCATCCGGATGCACAGGGATATCCATTGAACACGAATATGTGGGACGGCGTGATTCCTTCGCAAAGCAAGAGCTGGTGGCCTTACGAGCAGACGGGGTATTATCTGGACGGTATGGCGAGGCTGGGCTACCTGCTCAGCGACGAAAAACTTTTGTCCCGGTATCAAAGAAATATCGACTGGGTGGTTTCCCACCCCACCGACAAGGGGCTGATCGGCACGAGCCTGTATTGCAATCCTTCGCATTGGCCCAATGCCGTGTTTTTCAAATCGGTGATTCCCCATGTGATGGCGACGGGCGATCAAAAGACGATTGATGCATGGCATCGTCATTATACGGCGACTTCTGCGAAGGATATCGGATTGGGCGAGCGCAATGTCCTGAATGTGGAAGGTCTGCTGCGAACATACGGGTGGACGAACGATAAGGCTCTGCTGCAGAAAGCAGAAGATGCCTATGTGATTCATGATAAGGATCCCGGTTCTTTTCAGTTGCCCTATTCCCTGGTAAAATCCGACCATAAGGTGGTGATTCACGGAGTGACGTTCGCCGAAGCCTTGAAGCTCCCGGTGCTGTTCTATATGTACACGGGCAAGAAGGAATATCTTGATGCGGCAGAAAAGGGAATGCGTACGGTCATTCGCGATCATATGAGCGATAGCGGCGTGCCGTCGAGTACGGAATACCTGTCGACCCGCGATCCTCTGCAGGCCCACGAAACCTGTGTTTCTTCGGATTTTGCCTGGACTCTGGGTTATTACCTGATGGCTACGGGGAATGCGGTGTATGCGGATATGCTGGAGAAGGATTGCTTCAATGCGGGGCCGGGAGCCGTCAACAAGGATTTTACCGGGCTGCAATATTTCTCCGCCGACAATCAGGTGATTGCGACGGGGTGCAGCAACCATGCCAAAAACAGGCGAGGAGGAAACTGGATGCAGTACCGGCCCGACCACGAGCCCGCCTGCTGCCCCGGCAATGCTCATCGCCTGATGCCTATTTATGCCACCCGGATGTGGATGCGGGACAGGAAGGGCGGTATCGTCGCCGCTCTGTACGGGCCTTCGGAAGTGACGTTCGAGCATGGTGGCATAAAGGTGACCATCGAAGAGAGAACTTCCTATCCTTTCGACGAGAAGGTTGCCTTTGTTTTCAAGGTGGACGGCGCGGTAAAGATTCCTTTTTCCTTCCGTATTCCGGGCTGGTGCGGCAAGCCGTCCGTTTCCGTGAACGGAAAGCCTTACAAGGGAGATTTGAAGCCCGGTGCGTATGTGACGCTTGACAGGACGTTCAAGTCCGGCGACAAAGTGGAGGTGCGTTTGCCGATGCCTGTCCGCCTGAACCGATACCAGAATGCGCTGAGCGTGGAACGAGGCCCGGTGCTGTATTCCTATGCGGTGCCGGAAAAAGTGGAAGTCGATGTCAAGGCGACCAAAAACAAGGATTTTCCCGCTCTTGCCATTACGCCGACGGGAGACTGGAATTATGCGCTGGATGTCAATGAGAACAATTTTGCGAAGCGTGTTTCCGTGATTCCTGCCAGGGATGGCGCCTATCCGTTCGACGGCGGTTCCGGGGCTCCTGCCTTGAAGGTGCCCGTGCGCAAGGTCAAAGGGTGGGCGCTGGATCAAGGGAAGATGACGCCGCCGATTCCGATCGCCTATGAACTGGAAAAAGAGCAGGAATGGTTGACCCTCGTTCCCTATGGGGCGACAAGGTTGCGGATGACCCATTTCCCGGAGTGCGTGGAGCGTGTGGAAATCCCGGTGGGCGGATGGGAGATTTCCCCCGCCTATGATTATGACAAGTCACGCCTGATCGATGATCAGAAGTTTGCCCCGGAAACGGGAGATGCGGTGGAGTGGAAGCCGGCTTCACCCAATGGTTCGGGGATTGTCGATCTGTCGAAGGCTCTTGATGAAAAGAAGGGATTGGCCTACGCCCGGACGACGATCGAAAGCGATCGTTCCGGCAAGGCATGGCTGGCAGTCAATGCCAAGGATAGCTGCATCGTATGGCTGAACGGGAAGATCGTTCACAGGATGGAGCCCCCGAACGATGTCGAATTCCAAGCCCCGGATATGGTGCCTGTGACTTTGAATAAGGGCAGAAACGAGGTGCAGGTGAAGGTTGCCAAGAGTTTTCCGGTCGTTCCTGTTGGCCAGTATCCTGCAGGCTGGGGCGTTCGCCTCCGTTGCGTGCGCGATAAATAACAGCGTACTCCGTTTGTTGGAATGCAATTTAGAAGACGCTCCTTCCGCCAACCGGAAGGAGCGTTTTGCATGCGTCAAATCGTCAATGAGTTCCGATGGCGTTTCCGGGAGGCGGCGTGGTGTGTTCTTGCTCGAAGGTGTAGGTGACCGGAAGGTTCCGTGAAGAATTGCCTATGGAGATTCGGTAGGTGCCCGAGGGGATTTCCCATTTGCCGGATTGCTCGTTCCAGAATCTTTTTTCCTTGTCGGTCAGTGTGAAAGAGACGGTGCGGGATTCGCCGGGGTTCAAGAAAACTTTTTCGTATCCGACCAGTTCGCGGACGGGCATTTGCGCTTGTCCATCGGGTTTGGACAGGTAGCACTGGACAACTTCGGCTCCCGCCTTTTTACCGGTGTTGGTGACGATGACTTCGAATGTGTCCTTGTTGCCGCTGTTTTTTTTGTCGAAGCTGAATGTGGTATAGGAAAGGCCGTATCCGAACGGGAAGCGGGGGGCGATACCCGCTTTGTCAAAGTGGCGGTATCCGACCCAGATGCTGTCCCCGTATCGTTGTTCCGGACGCTTGTCATGTCCGTTGGCATCCTTTTCGATAACGCCGGGGTAGGAGATTGTGCCCGTGCTGTGGCTGAGCCAGTCTTCCAGTTTTTTGCCGAAGGTTTGCGGCAGTTTGCCGGAAGGGTTGGCCTTGCCGAAGATGATGTTCGAAGCGGCGGTTCCGGCTTCCTGTCCTCCGTACCACGTGACGAGAACGGCGGGCACTTGGTCGATCCATTCTTCCATCTGTACAGGAGCGCCTACTGTCAGAGCCACGATGACGGAGGGGTTGGCTTCGATGATGCGTGCGATCAATTCGGCCTGTTTGCCTTTGAGGTCGAGGTCGGGTTTGTCCGAGTCAGGCAGGACGCCCCAGCCCAGTTTTTCCTTGTCGTAAGTGTGGTCCGTACCTCCGAAGAAGAGGACGATGTCGGCCTGTTTCGCCGCATCTACCGGGTCCATTTCTTTCAGGTTCGGGCAGGAGCGGATTTTGGGTTCTTCAAAGCGGAATCCGGGTGCGTAGAGGACGTTTTCTTCCCCGAAGAGGTCGACGATTGCTTTCAGGGGGGTGATTTCATGCGTGCCGCGGATAGCGCCCGAGCCTCCTCGCGTGTGCAGGGTCGATCCGTCTGCCATGGTGTGGTATTGGTCGGCATTGGGGCCGATGACGGCGATTTTTTTGATCTTGTCGCGGGAGAGGGGGAGGATATTTTGGTTGTTTTTGAGGAGTACGACGGCTTCTTCGGCAATCCGGCGGGCGATGTCGGCCTGCTGTGGCGTGTTGGCCGGGCCGCCCGTGGCGCGGTCGAATGCGCCGATGCGGAAGAGGAGGCGGAGGTTGCGCCGTACGGCAGCGTCGAACATGTTGCGGTCGATTCTGCCTTCTTGTACGGCTTTGGCGATGGCTTTATCCTTCCCGGCGTTTTTGCCGGAGGGCATTTCCAGCGTGCAGCCACCATTGATGGCGGGTACATCTCCGTGCCATGCCCCCCAGTCGGAGACAAGGGCTCCATCCCACTTGAGTTCATCGTACAGGAGGGTGTTGAGCTTTTTGTTGTGTGAAGGGTACTGGCCTCGAACCAGGTTGTACGAGGTCATGATGGACCAGGGGTTGGAGTTGTCGATCGCGATCTGGAAGGGGCGGGCATAAATTTCGCGCAGGGATCGCTCGTCGGTATCGACGTTCATGACGGTGCGCGCCCATTCCTGATCGTTCAAGACCCAGTGTTTGGCGCATACGGCGACGCCCTCTCCCTGGACGCCGTTGATATAGCCGGCTGCCGTCATGCCGGCAAGGTAGGGATCTTCGCCGAAGTATTCAAAGGAGCGTGCTCCCAGCGGCGTGCGCATCATATTGATTCCCGGCCCCAGGATGACGCGGCCGTGGGCCGCCCTTGTTTCTTCTCCCAGCACCTTCCCGGCGAGTCGGACGAGTTCCCTGTTCCATGTGGCGGCCATGGCGATGCCGCAAGGGAGAGCCGTGGAAGGTTTCCCTTCTTCCAGCCGGACGCCCTGCGGTCCGTCGAACATGCCGAATTCGGCGAGTCCGATGCGAGGGATGCGCCCATAGGAGAATGTGGAGGCTCCGTGCAGAAGTTCGGCCTTTTCCTCCATGCTCAGGCGCGGGAGGAGGTCGTCGATTCGTTCTTCGATGGGCAAGGATGCATTTCTGTATTTTGCGTCGATCAGCGAAGCGTCGGTCGGGGGAGCGATCGGTTTGATTTCCTCTTTTTGGTTGACGTCGGCGAATTGCTGTCCCATGGCGGCGGAAATGGCGGCGAGGGCAAAACAGGAAGCTGTTATGGAATGGTATCGCATGGCTTTTATACGAGGCGGGCAGCATGATTGTATCATGAAATGAGTTTCTGCTTTCAAGTTTGTGTCCGGATCGTCTACGGCCATGCCGTTTTTTCGGCTTTTCTGTTTTGATGATTCGCTGCAGGCTGCCGGGACGTATGCTGTGTTTCCTGTGTGAAAAGTGAGGTGTGAGTATCACCTCTTGACGCGTGAAGGCTGAGGGAGATGCGCTTTATTGTCCGGTGCCGCAGTTTTAACCTTGACGGATAGGGTCTAACAGGAGTATTGAAGACCTATGTCCGATTACCAGCTGGATCAGCAGAGGCCCGTTTCGGCGGGGAGAACACAGTTGCGCGTGAATGCGTTTCTGAACAAGGTGTATTTGTGGATGGCTTTCGGCCTGCTGGCGACGGCGTTGACTTGCCATGCGACGGTGACGTCGGCATTGTTCATGACGTGGCTGAGCGGGAATTTCGGTATTTTTCTGTGTCTGTGCCTTGCCGAGCTGGGGCTGGTGTGGTGGCTGTCGTCTGCGATTGCCCGCAATGCGATCGGTACGGGTACGGCCCGGTTCATGTTCCTGCTGTATGCGGGGTTAAGCGGTGTGACGCTGGGGCCGCTGGTGATGTTTTATACGGCCGAGTCCCTGACGCTGGCTTTTGCCTGTACGGCGGGCACATTCGGTGCGATGACGATTGTGGGGCTGGTGACGAAGCGGGATATGAGTACATGGGGGCGCACGCTGATGATGATTCTGATCGGTCTGATTATTGCAATGGTTGTCAATATGTTTGTGGGTAGTTCCACGCTTGATCTCGCGATCAGTCTGGCAGGGGTGCTGCTGTTCTCGATCCTGACTGCCTACGATACGCAGAAGCTGCTGCGCGCCGGGGAGTCGATGGACGGTAACGTTGCGGACAAGGCTGCCGTGCTGGGTGCGCTGGAGCTGTATCTCGATTTCATTAATCTGTTCATCTTTCTGTTGCGCCTGCTGGGCCGCAGGAATTGACGGGATGCCGGATTTCCGGTTCGTTTTTCTTCCCCGGTGCGGCAGGGCCGTGCCGGGTGTTTTTATGTCTTTCTATCTGTTTTCAAACGGCCGGAGAGGTTTTGCGGTCGCATACGGTAAACAAGGAGTTGAGATGAAGAAGACTTTTACCCTGTATAGCGAAGATCTGGGCGGCATCGCTTCGCCGATGCACCGCCATTTGAGCGTGGGAGGCAGCGATTGCTCGCCCCAGTTGTCTTGGGAGAATGCTCCGGACGGTACGCGGAGTTTTGCCGTGACGATTCACGATGCCGATGCTCCGACGGGGAGCGGTTTTTGGCACTGGATTCTGGTGGATTTGCCGCCGGATGTGTCGGCGCTGCCATCCGGGGCGGGCGATCCCTATGCCGGGGGCTTGCCCGGCAAGGCCCTGCAAGCGCGAAACGATGCGGGCGTGTGCGGCTATACGGGGCCTTTTCCTCCTCCCGGCCACGGGTGGCATCTGTATCTGGTGACGGTGTATGCTCTGGATGTCGATTCGCTGTGCGTCGAGAGCGGTACGCCTGCGGCGCAGATCGGTTTCCGGCTCTGGGAGCATACGATCGAGAAGGCTTCTCTGGTGTTTTACGATCGGGTGCCGGCCGTGTGAAGCCGCCCGGCGGGCTAACGCCTGCCCGCCGGGACGTCCGGAGGGTGAAAGAGGACTCGACTTCGGAAAGAAGCCGCCACGCGAGGATGGTGCCGCGAACGGTTGCTTTCGTGCGCGTATGATAAGGCATGCGCCGCAGGATGCGGCTCCGCCTGTGGAGCGTTTTGCCTGCAGGCGGTGTTTACAGTTCGGAATCGAGCTGTTTCATGCGTTTGTTCCTTTCGAGCCACGCGCAGAAGATGCAGAATTCGTACAGGAGGTACATCGGCAGCGCCATGATGAGCATGGTGGCCGGGTCGGGCGTGGGGGCGAGGATGAGGGCGAGGATGAGGATGGCGGCGATGGCGTAGGTGCGCGTGCGGCTCATCAGTTCGTAGGTGAGGATGCCGAGTTTGACGAAGGGGATGACGAGGACGGGCAGTTCGAAGGTGATGCCGAACATGAAGACGAGTTTGGTGGCAAAGGCGAGGTAGTAGCCGATGCGCCAGTCGTTTTCGATGCCCATGCCAATGGAGTATTCATAGAAGAAGCTCAGGACGCGCGGCAGTACGACGAAGTAGGCGAAGGTGCAGCCCGCCAGAAAGAGGCCGAAGCCGAAGGCGATGCTTTTGTATACGAGGCGGCGTTCGTGGTCCAGCAGTCCCGGCACGATGAATTGCAGCAGGAAGAACATCAAGAGGGGGAAGGAGATGACGAGGCCGCCGTAGAAGGACATTTTGAGCGAGAGCATGAAGGCTTCGCCGGGTTGGAAGGCTCCCATGAGTTTCAGGGAGTCATGGCCGCTGCCGTTGCGGAGGATGGCTCCTTCGTTTTTCAGCGTGGCGGCGAGTTCGGCGATGGCCGGAGTTTCCGCAGCCTCGCGTATGTAGGCATCCCTTCTGTTTTCAGGGAGGAGGCCGGAGGCGCGGAGGATGGCGGCAGCCTGCGCCAGATGGCGTATCTGCTCGGGTTCCTGCTGAAGCAGGGCTCGGCGGCCCTTGGCTTCGAGTTCCGGCAGGGCGCCGGAGAGTTGTTTGGCTCGGGTCCAGTCGTCGACGGTGATGCCGCCGGGCAGGTGGGAAGTTTCGTAGCGCGTCCATACCTGATCGGCGGGATAGCGCAGTATGTCCATCAGCGCGGGAGCGAACTGGAAGCAGAGAAGCATGGTGATGGCGAGGGTCAGCGCCATCCGCATGAGGACTTTCCGCAAGTCGTCCAAGTGGTCGAGGAAGGGTTTTTCCTCGTCCATGGTCTGAATCTGCACTTTTTCACGCAGGCGGAATATGTGTTTCAGATAAAACACGTCCGCGACAGTGTACGCGAAACGGGGCGTGTTTCAAGCGGAAAGCGCATCATCGCCGTTCTTCCTCCCTCTTTGGTTCCCATGTTGCCGCTGCGGAGGATTGACTTGGTGCGGGGGATGGTGCTTCAGCAATGGGTGTACGAGAGGATGCGAGGAAACGGCGTATGCGGAAGAGCAGATGATTGATGTGATGCTTCTTGCCATATCAGGTGATTGTGGTAGGGTGTACGCAGGAAGGACAGGATCGTATGATTGTTTTTTTCAATTTTTTGAACTGGATCGTTTTGCAGCCATTGGCGATGGCTTTGTTTCTGCTTCCTGAGTTTGAGGGAGGAAAGAGTCTTCCCATACATGGGGCTTTGGGGTATGTGATGCTGTTTGCGGGTTGGGTGTTCAGTTTGTTGTGCCTGCTTTTGTGCGGATGGAGTGCCGCATGTGTCTGGTATATGAGGCGGAGGGGGTGCCGAAGTCCGTGGGTCATGGGTATGCTGATGGTTTTGCCTTATACCGTGTTGTTATTGATTGTGAATGAGTGGCCGTCGTTTCTCGTGATCGGGTGGGTCGCCAACGGCGTGTGTTGTGCCGCGATGTCGTGGATATGGGTGTCCCGTGAGAGGCGGAATGCGGTGGTGAAACGGTAATGCTGAGGCTTTTCGTTTTCGGCGGCGCATACGCACTTCTCGCTTCCTTTCCCCGGTGCGGTGTGCTTTACTCTGCGCATGTCAAAGAATCCTGTTGTTCTGATTATTCGCGATGGTTGGGGCCGCAATCCCCAGGGGCCTGAAGCCGCCCAATGTGCAGGCGATGCGACGGTGCTTGCGAACACTCCTTTTACCGACAAGCTGCTTGCCGAATGCCCGCATAGCCTGCTGGGCGCATCCGGCGAGGCGGTGGGTCTTCCCGACGGCCAGATGGGCAATTCCGAAGTGGGTCACCTGAATCTTGGCGCAGGCCGCGTGGTGTATCAGGATCTTTGCCGCGTGGATCTGGCGATCAAGGACGGTTCCCTGAAGCAGAACAAGCCTTTGCAGGATGCCTATGCAAAGGCGAAGGATTCCCGCCTGCATTTGATGGGCCTCGTCAGCGATGGTGGTGTACACAGCCATATCAACCATCTCGTGGGGCTGGTGCGCCTTGCCTATGAAGCGGGCGTGCGCGATATTTGCATTCATGCGATTACGGATGGCCGCGATTGCTCTCCGACGAGCGGTGCAGGTTTCATCAAGCAGCTTCAGGATGCCATCGCTCCCTACGGTGCGAAGATTGCAACGGTGATCGGCCGTTTCTACGCGATGGACCGCGACAAGCGTTGGGACCGCAACAAGCTTGCATGGGATGCGATCGTGCTCGGCCGCGGCGAACAGTGCACCTGCACGCCTGCCGAATACGTCGAACAGCGCTATGCCGCCGGAGAGACGGACGAGTTCCTGAAACCCGGAATTTTCGCCTACGGCAATGAACAACGCGTGCGAGACAACGATGTGGTGTTCTTCTTCAATTTCCGCGCCGACCGTGCCCGCCAGATTTCGGAAGCGTTCCTGTATCCCGAGTTCGACGGTTTCGAGCGCGAGGTGCAACCGAAGATCGAGTATCTGACGCTGACGGAGTACGATGCGAAGTATCCCTCTCCGATCGTGTTCGATCAGGAGAAGCTGGACAATATTCTGGGCGAAGTCCTGGCCGAGAATCATTTGAAGCAGCTCCGCATCGCCGAAACGGAGAAGTACGCCCATGTGACGTTTTTCTTCAATGGCGGCGTCGAAAAGCAGTTCGACGGCGAAGACCGCATTCTCGTTCCTTCTCCCCGTGAAGTGGCGACGTACGATCTCAAGCCGCAGATGAGCGCTTCGGAAGTGGCTGACAAGTTCGTGGATGCCATCGGCAATTACGATGTGGCGATCATGAATTTCGCCAATCCGGATATGGTGGGCCATACGGGCTACCTGGAAGCCGGGATTGCGGCTTGCGAGGCGGTGGACAAGGCTCTGGAACGCTGCGTGACGAAGATCCGCGAACTGGGCGGCAAGGCTCTGATCTGCGCCGACCACGGCAACTGCGAAAATATGCTGAATGCCGACGGTTCCGTCAATACGGCGCATACGACGAATCTGGTGGATCTGATCTACGTCGGTCCCGATCAGGATAAGGTGAAGTTGAGCGACGGTATTCTTGCCGATCTTTCGCCGACGATTCTTGCTCTTCTCGGGATCGCCCAGCCGAAGGAAATGACGGGGCATTCCCTCGTTTCTTCCAAATAAGGATCGGTTGCCGCGTTTTTACGGGTCCGGAAGGTTTATCCTTCCGGATCTTTTTTTTGCGGTTTGCATTTTATTGAAAAGAATAATAGTTTGTTGACGTAATACGGATATGCTTTCCTTGCGATTACTGCCAAAGAATTCTGTTTCGGTTGCTCTTTCCGTGCTCGTTTGCGGGCTGGCGGCCGATGCACGCGAAACGGTCGATTTGACCGGAAAATGGACATTCTCTTTCGGGAATGAAGCCTCACAAAAGGTCGATGTGCCTCATACATGGAATGCCGAAGACGGCGTTGCCGGACCGAAGTCGGGCAAAGGGTCGGCTCTTTCCGCCCAAAGCAGCAGCTACAAGCGCGGCGTGGGCACGTACGAGCGTGAACTTCCGGTGAAGCCCGGCAAGGACAAGCGGTATTTCGTCCGCTTCGACGGAGCATCGATTGTTACGGACGTCGCCGTCAACGGCAAGCCTGTGGGCAGGCATGAAGGCGCGTTCGGCGCATTCTGCTTCGAAATTACCGATGCCCTGAAGGACAGCGGCAATACGATCACGGTGAAAACGGACAATACGTTCAATAAAAACATTCTGCCGCTCGCGGGAGATTTCACGATGTTCGGCGGCCTGTACCGCCCCGTCACGCTGATCGAAACGGAGCAGACCTGCATCGCCCCGGATTATTATGCCTCGCCGGGCGTTCTGATCTCGCAGGACAAGGTGACGCCGCAATCGGCTTCCGTCACGGTCAATACGCTGGTCAGCTCCGGCAAGGAGGCATCCGGTAAAACCGAGGTGAAAGTGGATATCCGGGATGCGAAAGGCAAGGTTGTGGCAACCGGAAGCGGAGGCGTATCCGCCGGTACGGACGGCCCCGGCCGTGCAGAGGTGAAGCTGAATATTGCGCGGCCCGTACTCTGGCAGGGCCGCAGCAATCCGTATCTCTACAAGGTTACGGCCCGCACGCTGGTGGATGGCAAGGAGACGGACCGTGTGGAGCAGCCGCTGGGCCTGCGTACGATCGGGATCGATCCGAAAAAGGGATTTCTTCTGAACGGCAAGCCGATGCAGATCAAGGGCGTGTGCCGCCATCAGGATATGGAGGGGAAAGGCTGGGCGTTGTCGAAGGCGGATGAGGAAAAGGATATGAAAATGATATTGGATATGGGTGCGGACGGCCTGCGGACGGCGCACTATCCGCAGTCCGGCCATATCTATGATATCTGCGACAAGTCCGGCGTGATCGTTTGGAGCGAAGTGTCGGCCGTGGAGCGCGTGTACGACAACCCGGCTTTCAAGGACAATATGAAGCAGCAGGCGACAGAGATGCTGCTGCAGCACGGCAACCATCCGTCGATCTGCATGTGGGGGATCTTCAACGAGATTTACCATCAATGCGGTTCCGATATGAAGGGCGTTGATATGGAAGGTACGCTGAAGGAGCTGAAGCAGCATATCAAGTCTCTGGATGTTTCCCGTCCGGTCGTGGGTGCGACGAACCAGCAGGGCCGCCGCAGTTTGAACGAGATTCCCGATTATCTGGCTGCCAACATGTACCCCGGCTGGTACGGCGGCGGCCCCGACGGTATGAAGGGTTCGGTCGAGGGATATGTGAAGGCGTATCCGGACAAGGGTATTGCCGTGAGCGAATACGGGCACGGGGCGGATATCGCCGTGCATGAAGAGCAGGTCAAGCAGCCGGCTCCGTTTTCCAGGCACCATCCGGAAGAATGGCAGTCTTACGGCCACGAGAGGAATTACAATGCCATCCGCCAGCGTCCCGAAGTTTGGGGTTCGTTCATCTGGAACATGTTCGATTTCGGCAGCAGCGAACGTAGCGAAGGCGCAAAGCCCGGCATCAACGACAAGGGACTGGTGACCTATGACCGCCAGACTCCGAAGGATGCCTATTTCTTCTACAAGGCGAACTGGAATCCGGAACCGATGGCTTATATTACCTCGCGCCGTTTCACGGAACGCAAGGCAACCGAAACGACGGTGAAAGTGTACACGAACTGTGACAGTGTGACGCTGTACGTCAACGGCAAGCAGGTTGGCAAGGCCGCGAAGCCGGACGATCTGTGCATTGTGAAGTGGGACAAGGTTCAGTTGAAGCCCGGAGAGAATACGGTCAAGGTGGTCTCGAACCGCAAGGGCAAGAGGGTGTCCGACTCCTGTACATGGAACGTCCGTTCGTAGATCGGTAGCCGCGCTTTTACGGATCCGGAAGGTTGAACCTTCCGGATCTTTTTTTTTGCGCGATTCGCTTTTGTTGAAAAAAACAACTCTTTCCCGCCGTAGTCTTTTTATGCTTTCCTTGCGTTTACGGTCAATGAATTCTGTTTCTATTGCCCTTTCCGTTCTTATTGGCGGGATGGCGCTTGATGCCCGCGAAACGGTCGATTTGACCGGAAAATGGACATTTTCTTTCGGGAATGAAGCCCCACGGCAGGTCGATGTGCCCCATACATGGAATGCCGAAGACGGCGTGGACGGTCCGAAGACGGGCAGGCACCCCGGTTTTTCCGTGGGTAGTTCCAGCTACAGGCGCGGCGTGGGTACGTACGAGCGGGAACTTCCGGTGAAGCCCGGCAAGGACAAGCGGTATTTCGTCCGCTTCGACGGAGCATCGATCGTCACGGACGTCGCCGTCAACGGCAAACCTGTGGGCAGGCATGAAGGCGCGTTCGGCGCGTTCTGCTTCGAAATCACCGATGCCCTGAAGGACAGCGGCAATACGATCACGGTGAAAACGGACAATACGTTCAACAAAAACATTCTGCCGCTCGCGGGAGATTTCACGATGTTCGGCGGCCTGTACCGCCCCGTCACGCTGATCGAAACGGAGCAGGCCTGTATCGTGCCGGATTTTTATGCCTCGCCGGGCGTTCTGGTTTCGCAGGACAAGGTGACGCCGCAATCGGCTTCCGTGACGGTGACTACTCTTGTGGGGTTTCGCAAGGATGGCATGGTGGACGTGAGTACGACCGGTTACGATTCGTCGGGGGAACCTGTGACGAAATTGTGCATGGGCCGAACAGGATCATTGGTGAAAGTCGAGATCAGGGATGCCCGGGGTAAGGTCGTAGCATCCGGAGAAGCCCGGCCGTTGCATCAACCGGATGCCGCTTTCGCGGCTGCTGCCGGGAAATTGCCGGATATGGCGGCTGTGACGCTGAATGTGCCCGAACCTGTTCTTTGGCAGGGCCGCCAGAATCCGTATCTCTATACGGTGACGGCGCGTATGTTTGTGGATGGAAAGGAGACGGACCGTGTGGAGCAGCCGCTGGGCCTGCGTACGATCGGGATCGATCCGGAAAAGGGGTTTCTTCTGAACGGCAAGCCGATGCAGATCAAAGGCGTGTGCCGCCATCAGGATATGGAGGGGAAAGGCTGGGCGTTGTCGAAGGCGGATGAGGAAAAGGATATGAAAATGATATTGGATATGGGTGCGGACGGTTTGCGTACGGCGCACTATCCGCAGTCCGGCCACATTTACGATATCTGCGACAAGTCCGGAATGATCGTTTGGAGCGAAGTTCCCGCTGTGCAGATGGTTTCCGACAGTCCCGAATTCGTGAAGAATATGAAGCAGCAGGCGGCGGAGATGCTGCTGCAGCACGGGAATCATCCGTCGATCTGCATGTGGGGCATCTTCAACGAGATCGGCCACCTGAATACGGCGGAAGACAGGCAAGTGGATATGGAGGCTGTGCTGAAGGGGTTGAAGGGGCATGTGAAATCCCTGGACGCTTCCCGTCCGGTTGTGGCGGCGACAAATCAGCCGGGCCGCCGCAGTTTGAACGAGATTCCCGATTATCTGGCGATCAATACGTACCCCGGATGGTATGGCGGAGGTCCGGACGGCATGCGCGGTTCGATCGATGGATATCTGCGAGGTCGGGAGACGCTGGCGATCAGCGAGTATGGCCACGGTGCGGATGTGGCCGTGCATGAAGTGCCCGTTCGGCAGCCCAGGCCGGTTTCCTCCCATCATCCGGAGGAGTGGCAGGCCTACGGCCACGAGAGGAATTACAATGCCATCCGCCAGCGGCCCGAAGTGTGGGGTTCGTTTGTCTGGAACATGTTCGATTTCGCCAGCAGCGAACGCCGGGAAGGAGCGAAGCACGGCATCAATGACAAGGGGCTGGTGACCTATGACCGCCAGACTCCGAAGGATGCCTATTTCTTCTACAAGGCGAACTGGAATCCGGAACCGATGGCTTATATTACCTCTCGCCGTTTTACGGAGCGCAAGGCAGCCGAAACCGAGGTGAAGGTGTACACGAACTGTGACAGCGTGACTCTGTACGTTAACGGCAGGCAAGTCGGACAGCCCGTGAAGCCGGACGATCTGTGCGTTGCGAGATGGGACAAGGTGTCGCTGGATGCCGGAGAGAATACGGTGAAGGTAGTGGCTCGCACAAGGGGCGTGGTCGTGGCCGATTCCTGTGTCTGGCGCTTGTCCCGGTGAATGTTTTCCGATGCGGGCTGTCCGGGTGCACTCCGGATGATCCGTTTCGGTGTGGACGCTCCGTTTGAGAGGTGCGGAGCGTCCTTTTTGTTGTTCTGTTCCGGCTGCGGTTGTGGCCGGATGGTTTGTTGCACACGAAGTGGAGTTTGGCTTGGGTATGAAAAAAACCGCCCTGCACGGAATGCAGGGCGGTGCGAGTCGGAAGGAGGCCGGAATCAGGGCATTTTGAGGGTCGGGCTGGACGGATCCATGAATCCGAGGTCGGTCGCGAGCTTGATGACCATGGCGCGGTGGCCGAGGCCGTTCGGGTGGATGTTGTCGTTCATCCACGGTTTGATGGCCTGGTTTTCACCCATGGCTTTTTTCCAGTGCGCGGCGTGATCGACGAGGAGCACTTTTTCCTTGGCTGCGATTTCACGTACGGCGTTACTGTATTCGAAGTCGCGCGGATTGTTGCGCATGTTGGGGCTGGAGACCTGAAGGACGGGGATGGCCTTCATTCTGCGGATCTGTTGTACGATGGTGGTCAGGTCTTTCTTGAAGACGTCGATTTTACCGATTTTGACGGCGTCGTTGGTGCCGAAGTCGATGAAGACGACCTGAGGTTTGAACTGGTTGAGGCGCCAGTCGATGTTTTTCAGGAAGCCCGATGCCGTTTCTCCGCTGACGGCTGTGTTGACGATGATGTCGTTGGTACGGCGGTAGCCGCCGGGTTTGCGGGGTTCCCATTTGATGACTTCCTGCCAGTGTTCGGGGTAGGAGCGCCAGCCGTGGGTGTGCAGGGCTCCATGCGTGATGCTGTCGCCGAGGAAGAGCCAGAGGATGGGCTTGTCTTTGGCTCCGACGAGTTGGTGGAGTTTTTTGTAGTCGGGAAGTTTGAGGTTGTCTTCCGTGGATTTTTCCGGTGCGGGAATGTCGGCAGCATGGGCGCAGAACGCCATGCACAGGGTACCGATGAGAGTATGGATCAGTTTCATGTCTGTGCTTGTGTTGATTGGGAAATGTTTATTTTCCTGTATCCTTGCCGTCCGTGAGCCAGTCGATGGAGACGGGGGCGAATTTGATGTGTTTGATGTGGTTGCTGTTTTCCTCATACAGCACGCCGACCTTGCCTGGTTCGATCGGCACGAGGCTGGAATAGGCGAATCCGCCGTTGCCGATGGCTTTGGAGACGGGCCATGTTTTACCGTTGTCGTAGCTCATCCAGACGGTGCCGTTGATTCGGCGCGATTTTCCGGGGCCGGAGAAGAGGAGGCGGCTTTTGCCTCCCAGAGAGGGATCGGATTTGAAGGAATACCGGAGCAGGGAGCCTTGTGTGCTGTCGCAGAAGAGGTCTTTGGCATCTTCGACGGGCGACCAGGACTGGCCCGCGTTGTTCGACCACGTGATGCGTCGGCAGTTGCCTCCGCCCCAATGGCGGGCGACGAGGACGAGGCCCCCGCCGTCCGTTTCGGCGACGGCGGTTTCATTGACCATGCCGACCATGTTTGTGGTGGGGTTGCCGATTTTCCAGGTGGAGCCGCCGTTGTCGCTGTAGACGCAGGAGACGACCCATTTGCCGAACGGCCCTTCGTTCATCGGGACGACGAGGCGGCCCTTGCGGGAACCTTCCTTGAGCTGGATGCCGGCGTTGGGGCCGGCCGCCATGATGTCTACCCCTTTGGCGCGTTTGGTGGTCGGGGTGACGTCTTTGGGTTTGCTCCATGTTTTGCCTCCGTCTTTGCTCTGAATGACGAAGTTGCGGATGCATTTTTCATCCTTCCAGCCGTCGGGGATGTTTTTCTGGCGTTCGGAGACGCCGGAGGGGTAGCGCTGGAAGAAAATGGAGGTTGTGTTCTTTTTGGCGTCGTATACGGGGCAGGGGTTGTTGAAGGTGGCTCCTTCGGATGCGGCGATGCAGATGGGCTTGCTCCATGTTTTGCCTCCGTCTTCGCTGAGGCTCATGATGATGTCGTTTTTGCCCTGGTCTGTGTTGACGTATCTGCCTTCGGCGATGGCCATCAGTTTGCCTCCGCCGATGGCGGTGACGGCGGGGATGCGGATGCTGCTGTACGGGTTGCCTTCACCTGCCGAGAAGACGGTGACGGCCTGGTCGCAGGGGAGCGGGCCGTTCTCCTGAGCATGGAGGGCTGAGGCGGGGACGGCGAAGAGGGCGGCGTATGTAAGGATGAGGTTCATGGCGGAATGAATGAGGGGGTGTATGGTGGTCAGGAGTTTTTGTCGTGCGGTTTGGGAAGGAGGAGGAAGAAGATGCCTCCGAGGAACATGAGGACACCGGCCAGAGCGAGGCTGGTGGTGAGCGGGATGCCTCGGTCGGCCAGCCATCCGCCGAAGAAGGATGTCATGGCTCCGATGCCTGCCGAGGCGAGGTTGAGGATGCCGTAGCCCGTCGCGGAGTATCGTTCGTCGATGTGGGAGCGGAGGACGGGCATCAGCGTGGCGTCCATGCAGCCTTGCGCCAGTCCTTGTGTGGAGATGAAGACGACGATGAGGGCCAACGGGAGCTGGAAGCCCCAGCCGAAGATGCTCGGGACGAGGGCAAGGACGATGAGGGGGCCTGCGATGCTGAATGCGATGCCGGGTACGAGCGCGCGCGCCTTGGCATTTCTCATGTACCAGCGGTCGGCGATGATGGCGCCGCCGATGACGGCGATGTATTTGGCAAGGGAGCTCCATTGGGTGGCCATGGGCCCGGCTTCGCCAGTGCTCAGGTTGTATTTTTCCTGCAGGAGGGTGGGGTACCATGTCAGAAGGAACCAGTTGGCCGCGCCGGAGAAGGCGACGATGGCCATCAGCATCCACATGGAGCGGATGGAGAGCAGGCTTTTCAAGACGCCGCCGCTTGAGGCGGTGACGTTGACAGGGCGTGTTTTCTCCAAAGCTTCGGAGGGCATGATGTCCTGAGCCGGGTTTTTGGAGGGGTCTTTCAGGAAGACGATGAGGACGAAGGCATAGGCGACGCCGACGAGGCCGAAGAGGGCGAAGGTCATGCGCCAGCCTTCGATTTCCGCCATGGTGCCGCCGTATCCGGCGAGAGCCATGCCGGCGTAGATGCCGCTCATGTGGATGCCGACGGCGAGGGAGCGCGTGCTGCCTTTGTGGTAGTCGGTGATGAGGGCAAGGGCCGCAGGGATGTAGCAGGCTTCGCTGACGCCCATGAAGCCGCGGGCGATCAGAAGGGTGGTGTAGTCGTGCACGTGGCCGGTGAGCCATGTGACGGCGGACCAGACGACGAGAGAGCCGAGGATGACGAGGCGGCGGCTGTAGCGGTCTGCGAGGAAGCCGCCGACGGGGCTCAGCAGGGCGTAGATGAGCAGGAAGACCGAGGTGACCATGCCGAACTGGCTCTTTGTCTGGGGGATGTCCCGAACGATGGGTTCATAGAGCGCAGAGAGGAGTTGGCGGTCGAAGTAGTTGAGCATGACGACGATCCAGAGGAGGCCGACGAGTACCCAGGCATAGCGGCCGGGTTTGCTGTGGGGGTCGGTGACGATGGCGATGTTTTTGAAGCCTTTGGTTTTCGTCTGGACGATGAGGATGATGAGGACGATGGCGACGAGGGTGAAGACGATGTAGTCGACGACCGTCAGTTCGAAGGAGTAGCCGAGTCCGGCCGCCACGACGGCGGGGGTGCGGACTCCGGGAGCTGTTTCGCCGCTGACGGTGATGATGTCCCTGCCCATGACGACGACAGGGGCGGTCGCGATGCCGACGGGCCAGTTGCCAGCCTTTTCCCATGTGTTTTCGAGGATGTCATAGGAGTAGATTTGGGAGGATTGCTGCGGCATCGCATCGGTGTTGCCGTTGCCGCGGGCATCGCCTCCAAGAAGGAGGATTTTGTTTTCCCGGGCAGGAGCGGGAGAAGGGGATGCGGCGATGACGGCGGGAACGGGAGCCAGTTTTTTATCGGTCCATTTGCCTGTGGTTTCATCGAAGGCCATCATGCCGTCGAGGTAGGTGCGGGCGGGCTTGCCCTGGGCATCCGGAGCGAGGGAGCAGCCGCCGATCAGGTAGAGGTAGCTTCCCGAGTGTGCTGCGGCTGCGAGCATGCGTCCGCCGCCGGGGATGGCGGGCATTTGTTTCCATTGCCGTGCGTCCGGTTTGGCGCCCATGTCGAGCATGTAAACGGTATCCAGCGCGGCGGTCGAGTCCGGCTTTTCCTGGCCGCCTATGACGTAGAGGCGGTTGTTGCGCGTGACGCAGGAGGCATAGGCGACGGTTTTCGGCAGCGGGGGCAGGGCCGTGACTTTGCAGTTGGAGACGCTGCCGTCGTTTTTGTGGATGAGCCAGACTTTGTCGAGGTGGCCGGAGGCATTCGCTCCGCCCGCGACGACAAATCCGTCCGGGCTTTCGCCGAAGGCGGCGTAGGCGACGGGTTCGGGCATGTTGCCGATTTTGATCCACTGGCCGTCCTTGAGTTTGTAGATGTCGGAGTAGAAGATTTTTTCACCGCGTTCTTCCGGGGTTTTGGCTCCGGGGGTGGCTTGCGGGAAGTTGGCGCCGCCAAGGGCATAGACGACGGGCGTTTGGTCCGCATCTTCCATGACTCCGGCAGCCATGCCGGCCCGGCCGAGGGAGTCGGGGATGTCGCACACGGCAATGTGCCGCTCATCCTTGTTTTCGGTGTCGATTTGCAGGGAAGCATGGGCGGGAGCCGCGAGGAGGGCCGCTGCGGCGCCCATCAGGAGAAGTGAACGGGAAGCGAGTTTTTTGAGGAGGGAATACATGGTGGAGTTGTGGAGGGGAAAAAGGATGTCAGAGGGATGCAGCCCAGATTTGGTTGGAGCGTTTGCCGGGTTTTTGTTCGCCGTTGACGATGGCGGCCATGCCGTGCCATTCGACGCAGGGGAGGACGGCCCGCGCCGCGCCGATGCTGCCGCCCGGTTGCCATGTGTCGGTGGCGGGATCGTAAACGAGGCTCTGGTTGTGGAAGCCGGGATGGTTTTGCGGGGTGTATCCGGTGACTGTGGCATCATCGCCGCCGAGGAGATGGATGCGGCCCGCGAAGACGGGCGCCGGAGTAGGAGCCGCCGCGACGGTGTAAGGAAGGGGGGCGAGGTTTTTCCAGCCTTCCTGCGGGTTGTAGGACCATGCTTCCGTGAGCATGTCGCGCACCATTTTGCCGTCGCCCTGTTTCAGGCCGATGCCGCCGAGGATGTAGATTCTGCCATTGCAGGAGGCCATCTGGTGGAGGAATCTGCCGCGGCCGGGGATAGCCGGGGCTTCCTGCCAGCCGGAGGAGGGGGAGGCGGAGTCGAGTACCCACATGCGGGCTTCCGCATCCTGTTCGCCGGGGTTGAGGCTGCCGCCCATGACGTACACTTTGCCATCCAGTACGGCTGCTGCATGTCCCGTCAGGGTGACGGGCAGGGAAGGCCATGTTTCGATTTCCGCGCCTGAGCCGTTCCATTTCAGCAGGAGGACGTCGGAGACGGAGCCTTCGGCATTGCTGCCGCCGATGCAGAGGACGCCTTGAGGCAGGCTGGCCGTTGCGCCGTAGCCGAGCGGTTTGGGGAGTATGGCAGGTTCCAGCCAGTCCGCCCCGGGTGCGGGGAGGACGAAGATGCGGTTCGTCCAGCGTTTGGGGCCGCCTTCCCACAGGGGTTTTTCAGGGAAATTGGCTCCTCCGGCGACGAGGAGAGCGCCCTGGTGGGTGCCGGCATAGGAGCCGGCAAAGCCTTCGGCATCCGGGAGGTCCGGCAACTGCCGCCATGCGAGAGAGGGGGAATCCGTATTCATCATTTCCCTTCCAGCATAGCAGAAAGGTACGGTAATGCAATCAAAAACGGGAGGTCCCGTTCTGGTCTTATTGCATGATAAAATGTTGGAATATGCTGTGAGGCCGGGTTATAGAACCTGGCTCCACTGGGGGGCGGGCTGAGGCCGGTTCAGGCCGATGATGCGTTCGATCATGCAGTCCCAGTGTTCACGTCCTTCAAGGATGTCGATTTCGATGCGGAGGAAGTAGATGGGTACGTCCATTTCCCCGGGTTTGAGGAAGCGGACGGCATCTTTTTCCGTGGTGACGATGAGGTCCATCGCACGGTCGGCGCAGCGTTCGACAAAGGCTTCGAGATCGTTCTGGTCGAACCAATAGTGGTCCGGGTAACGGCGGCGGATTTCCACCTTGCCGCCGAGCTGTTCGACGGCGTTTTCGAAGTTTTCCGGGCGGGCGATGCCGCTCATGCAGGCGACCCATTTGTCATGGACGAAGTCGAGGGGCTTGCGTTCTCCGGTGAAGACGTTTTCAAAGTATTTCGGGCCGTGGTTGGTGACGATGATGTCCGCGCTTTTGTTGTAGCGGCGGATGCGCCGGATGAGTTCGTCTTGGGGGGCTCCGTCGCTTTTCGTGAGGATGATGTAGTCGGCGCGTTTGAGGCTGCTGCGCGGTTCGCGCATGGTGCCCCGGGGGAGGAGGGCTCCGGTGCCGAAGGGTGCGCCGCAGTCCACTAGGACGATGTCGAGCTCGTGGGCGAGTTTCAGGTATTGCATGCCGTCGTCGAGGATCAGGGTGTCGGCCCCGAGTTGTTCGATGGCGAAGATGCCGGATTTGACGCGGTCCTTGTCCACGAGGACGGAGACACCATCGAGGTTGCGGGCGAGCATGAAGGGTTCGTCTCCGGCATGAAGGGGGCCGAGGTAGCGGGTGGTGCCGTCGCTGGCGATTTTGGGAAGGTTGTCGACAGGGTGGCCGTTGGCGTCTTTCCACATCTGTGGAGTGTCGAGTTCGGCGCTTTTATAGCCGCGCGTGAGGATGGAGACGGTGCGGCCCCGTTGCGCGAGGGTACGGGAGAGGAGTTCGACGACGGGGGTTTTCCCGGTGCCTCCGGCGGTGATGTTGCCGACGCTGATGACGAGGGTGCCGAGGTTGCGTACGGTTTTGATGCGCCTGCGGAAGAGGAAGAGGCGTACCTTGACGAGGACGAAGAAGAGGAGTGAGGCGAAGCGCAGGAGGCACCGCATCATGAAGGCGCGGAAGCCGTGGGCCCGGCCGAAGACGACTTCGGTGCCCCAGTCCGCGAATTCGTCCATGCGTGTCTGCGTCGGCATTGTCGGGGAGGGGATGCGGGGTCAGCGGAGGATGCGGCCGCAGTTCGGACAGCGTTCGACTTCGAGTTTGATGAGGACTTTGCCACGTACGTCTTCGGTGACCTGCATGTTGCAGCCGGGGCATACGCCATCGTCCGGCAGTTCGATGACGACGGGGAGTCCCCGGCTTTTGCCGATGCTTTCGTAGGTGGCGAGCAGTTCCGGTTCTACTTTGGCGCGGAGTGCTTTGCGTTCTTCAAGGAGCTGTTTGACGAGGGCGCCGTCCCGTTCGCTGGCGGCGTCGAACTTGGCGAGTTGTTCCTTGAGGGAGGTGCGGGCGGCTTCAAAGCGCTGGCGGGCGGCCTGTTCTGCTTCCTGCAGGGCGGGTTGCCGTTCCATGAGTTCGAGCTGCTGCGTTTCGAGGTCGCCGATGAGAGATGCCGTGGTGTCGATCTGGCTGGCAAAGGCAAGGTATTCGTCGTTTTTGCGCGTTTCCATCTGCTGTATCTTGAGCTTGGCGAGGAGGGCTTCCTTGCTTTTGACTTCCAGTTCGATTTGCTTGATGGAGAGTTCGTGTTCCTGTGCGGCTTTTCTGGCGGCGAGGAGGGCTTTTTCGCGATCCTTGGCCCGCTGCATGAGCTGGGTGCGCTGTTCGGGGATGGCTTTCAGGCTGCGCTGGAGCTTGACGATTTGCATGTCCCTTTCCTGCAGGATGAGCAGGTCTGTCAGGTCGCGATGTTCCATGCCGCCTATCATGCCAAGGCTTGCCGTTCAATGCAAGCGTGAAATGGTTGCGAGGCGAAACGGAAGCGGGCCGCTCCGGCTGTGCGGAGCGGCCCGGCGGGGTGGGATGAGGATGCCGGATCAGACGAGTTTGGCGATCCATGCTTCGCGGTCGTCGCCCGGGAGGTAGTCGATGGGGGCGATTTCCGGCATGGTGTAGCAGCCGGGCTGGAGGCGCGTAGCGGCGCGGGCCGAGGAGACCATGACCTGAGCGGTGAGCGCAGGGTTGTTGATGCGCATTTCGAATTTGAACAGCTGGTTTTGCGTGCTGCCCGATACGCCCTTGCGTTCCATGAGGACGCCGTGGCCCATGTCGCGGAGGCTGTCGATGTCGGAGACTTGCAGGACGTGGGTGTCGTCGTGGCAGAAGTAGGAGTCCGATTTGATGGCTTTTTCGACATCGGCATAGGCGGCACCTTCTTCGAGGACGACGTAGACCATGCGGCGGTGGACGCCGGAGCCGGTGGGGATGGTGAGCGAGAGTGCATCCTTGACTCCGGCCTTGGAGCGGGCGACGACGCTGTGGCCCATGCTCATGCCGGGGCCGAAGTTGGTGTAGGTGATGCCCTTGGGAGCCATGGCGAGCATGAGGGTGCGGAGGACGGAGTCGGTACCGGGATCCCAGCCTGCAGAGATGACGGCGACTGCGTTGTGCTTGCGGGCCTGTTCGCCGAGGGAGCGGCGGAGGGCGACGATGCCGTCGTGAATGTCGAAGCTGTCTACCGTATGGATGCCCTGGGCGAGGAGGGGAAGCGCAGTTTCTTCGACGCTGCGGGTGGGTGTGCAGAGCAGGGCGACGTCGACCTTGCCGAGTTCGGCGATGTCGCTCACGGTTTTGATGCCATGGACGGGTTCGCTTCCGGCGCGGCGCACGATGCCCGCCAATTCCATATCGGGAGCAGCCTTGACGGCCTCAACCGAATATTTACCGATGTTTCCGTAACCAACAATAGCGACTCTAATCATGGATGTAATATAATTCAAATGCGGTTTGTTCGCCTCGCAATGAGGGCGCTTTATTTAAGCCGAAATGCGGGCGTCTGGCAAGAGTCGAGCGCGGTATGGGGCTTTGTATGTCTGAAATTGCAATAATCATGGTGTTTTGCGCATGTGGCCGGGCCGATGCGGCAACACGAATAGAGCGATGTATTTTTCAGGAACGTATCATTTGATGCGATTGTCGTTCGTGTGTGACGTTTTTGTCGCAAATGGCAGTTGCTGTTTTTTCGTTCTCCGTGTTATGATGTGCACGGCGGACATTGGGTACAGCATGTTTGCCTGTGTCATTATGTCTTATAAAAACAAATCATGGAATGAACGTTCCCGCCGGCTGATCACCTTGGTATTCGGCCTGTTTCTCGGTTTTGTGCTCATTTTCGGTGAGAGCCGTTGGGAAACGTCGCCGCTGATCGAGGAGAGCCTGATGCTGCTGGGATGTATCGGGGCGAGTATCGGCGCTTTCGGGCGCATCTGGTGTTCGTTGTATATTGCCGGGTACAAGAATGCAAGGCTGGTGATGGACGGCCCTTACGGCATGTGCCGCAATCCGTTGTATTTTTTCAGTTTTATCGGAGGAGTCGGAGTGGCCTGCGCGACGGAGACGATGACGATTCCTTTGATCGTGCTTGTCGCTTTTGCCGTTTATTATCCTCTGATCATCAAAAGAGAGCAGAAGAGGTTGACGGAGTTGTTCGGGGAGGAGTACAGCCGCTATTGCGACGAGGTACCCGCCTTTTTCCCCCGGTGGAGGCGCGTGTCGCAGCCTGAGACCTATACGGTGAATCCCAAGGTTTTTACGCATAATTTTATTGATGCGCTCTGGTTTATCTGGCTGATCGGGATTTTCGAATTCGTCAGCGGGTTGCATGATTCGGGCGTGCTGCCCGTATGGTTCCGGCTTCCCTGAGGCGGAGATGCCATTTCCGCGCAACGAAAAACAGCCGATGGAGTATCGGCTGTTGTGTGTTTTGTGCGGCTGGGTACTTTATGTTGCTGGAACAAGCATCGGCGTGATGTCGAATCGAACCTGAATGATCGATTCTGCCAGTTTATTCAGCGAGTGTTCGGCGATTTTTTTGCGTTCCTGCATGCTCATTGTTTCCAATTGAGACTGTGGAATGGTTTCTTCCGATTTTCTCAATAGTTTTTTGAAGTGCCGGGCGATGTTGCCGTAGGAAGTCAGGCCGTATTTTGCCAACAGTTCATCCTCTTTGATTCCTGCGGCGTCCATGTCGTATGTACGTGCCGTGTTGTACCAATTGGCGAGCATTTCTTTGTAGAATTTGCGGAAATCGTCGGGACAACCATTCAGGATGGTTTCTTCGGCCAGTTTTTTCTCGCAATCGGCTCGTGGAAGGTTCATGACGGTGTGATATTTGACATTTAAAGTCAGAGAATGCAGGATGGCTCTTGCAATGGCCTGCTGCTGCGTGATTTCTTCTGCGGGAGCAGGCGCGACAGTTTGCGGCGTCTGTGCCATGGACGGAACGGTCACGAGAGTGCAGGCCAGCAAGGTGATTGTGCCCAGAGTATGGATGGGTTTCATGGTGTTTTGTCGGTTTGAGGCAGTGTGTAGGCTCCGCTGACGACGGCGACGGGTGCCGGGGCATGGTACCGTTCGGTGTACTGCCATGCGGGGGCGAGCTGTTTCCAGAAGCCGATGTGAGGGGATTCCCGGTGCCGTTGGAGGTTCTCTTCCGTGATCGGGAAGGGGTAGATCTGGATGGGGACGCGGGTTTGACCCTGCTGCAGGGCGGCAGAGACGAGGGTGTAGATTTCTTCAATACCGGGGTCGGTCATGGCAAAGCAGCCGATGGAGACGTCTTTGCCGTGCAGCATGATGAAGCTGCCCGTGTAGCCCTGCGCTGCGTCGTAGGCGTTGGGGTAGCCTATGTTGAAGGAGAGGTGGTAGTTGCTGCGCGGGTTGAGGAGGCCGGAAGCGGTGGCATAGAAGCCTTCGGGGGCCTGCATGTCTCCCTCTTTCTTTTTTGGGCCGAGTTTGCCGGACATTCCGGCGACGTCGTAGGTTTTGAAGAGGGTGTAGCGGTCGTTTTCCTTGGTTTTGATCCAGAGTTCGCAGAGGCGCGGTTCCTTGACGATGCGGATGAAGACGGGATCGCCGATGGCGGCCCCGTGAGGTTTCAGGGCTTCGGTCAAGGTGGGGGTGACACGCCGTGCGGCGGCCTGTGCGCGGTCTTCGCCGGAGGGCGGTGCTGGAACTGCTGCGGCCATGGCGACGAGAGATGCAAGGCTGGCAATCGGCGGCTGAATCATGGGTAGAGGGGCCCGATGGGACGCGTTATTTGGTGCGAAGGTAGATGTGGGTGCGCGTTTTGTTGCCTTCTGCCGTGATGGTGCCGTAGAGTCCGTCGATCTGGGAGGCGATGAAGGAGTACATGGCAGACAGCATTCCGGCGAATTCCTTGTTGTTGCCCATCAAGTAGGCATCGTTGCGGACGATCATGTCCTTGATGGGTTCGGTGCGCAGGGCAAAGGCCGCTCCCTTGAGGCCTGATGGCGGCGTGGCTGCAGCAAGGGCGATATCCTTCACGTAGGTTTCCGGAGTGCCGATGACACAGGCTCGGTCGGTGAGGGCAATGCTGAGATCACGGAAGATTTGCCCGGATGGTCCGAACAGGGTTGTGGATGAACGGCGGGGAGCCGGCCAACCGGAGAGTCGGTAGATGTCGATTCCGTCCCCGGCAGATTTTTCCGTTTGTACGGGTATGGAATACCCTTTTGCCATGGTTCCGATGGATGCCCATACGCTGTCCCATGCGGCTGAGGTTTGTCGGCGATTGTCCACCCCCTTGTATAGCGCGATGCGCGGCATGGCGATGTTGAAGGCTGCAAGTTCCTTGTCCGGATAATCGGCAGGCAGCGTGCCCTTGTTGTCGATCAGGACGGCTGTTTTACCATTCATGCCGGAAAAGGCGGTTTTAGCATTGTTCCATATGTCTGCGGCTTCCTTCGGCAAGCGGATTGGCGAGGTGGATTCCGTGATGGCTTTCACGTCGTCGTCGAGCATTGTGCCAAGCAGCGAAGCGACGAGCGGCGTGGTGGTGCATTCTCCGTACAGCATGGTTTCCGGCCGGTCGGCGTGCGGCAGGAGTTGAAGGGGGCTGTTTAGATCAAGTGCCGGGACGGTTCCCTGCGTGATTTCGAGATGGATACCTTTATCCGCCCATATCGTGCCTTCGATGTTTCCTGCTGAGATGCTTCGGTAAAGTTTTGAAAGGCAATCCATCTGGATGGGGAGAGACTGCATGTGGGCATCGGCATCGAGCTGTCCGGCGAGGGAGGCGATGCCTGCGGCTACGCCTTTGTTCACGCTTTGGTCGATGAGGAACAGGAAGTCGGGGTTGTTGTTCAGGCGTGTATCGGCAAAGGCGATTTTATCCGTAGCAAGGATGGATTCTTTCGGCGAGGCGGCGATCTTGATGTTTTTGGCGGGGTCCGAGCAGATGGTGAAGAAGGCTTTGCCATCCCGTACGGCTACCAGATAGTGGAGTTTGACCAGAGCGAGGGCTTCGAGTCCCTTCCGTTCGTTGGCATCGGGTTCGATGCGGTTGTTTTTGTATTCGTTTTCAAGAAAGAGAGAGAATGCTTTTCCATCGAAGGTGACGCCCTGCCAGTCATAGCCGGAATAGGTCCCTT
Organism: Neoakkermansia glycaniphila; assembly: GCF_900097105.1. GTDB lineage: Bacteria > Verrucomicrobiota > Verrucomicrobiia > Verrucomicrobiales > Akkermansiaceae > Akkermansia > Akkermansia glycaniphila. The sequence continues at coordinate 2,254,022 of NZ_LT629973.1, forward strand.
CATGCCAGCTCAGGGAGTGGTCGGGATATTGGGTGATTTCTTCCTTGAAGCTGTTCAGGGATTGCTTGAGGAGAGAGCCGGTGGAGGGGTGAAGTTCGGCGATGGCCGTGAGGGAGATGTTTTGCATGGAGGGAACCATGCCGGAGAGTAGGGGGGAGGATGAGCGAAGCAGGTTTCGGTTGATTTCGAGCATGCCCTGCCGAAGGCGTGTTTCACGCTGCCGGGCCGCTTCTTCTTTCTGGTTGCCGTCCAGAGTATCCGATCCGTTCAGTTCTTCATACTGCAGGTTGTAGTCGAGAAGGTATTTTTGCGTGTTGTAGGTGTCGAATATGTTGAACAGGGCTGCAATGGGAATGAGGTTGTTGCCCAGAAATTCCGAGGTGCCGGGTCCGGCAGCTATGGCGGCGGAGGTGACCATGCCTGCGGGTCCGAAAAGATTTTGCATCTTGTATGCCGGAACGATTCGCAGGATGCGCTGGGAGAGCAGGTTGCGAACGCTTTGGGCTGCGTGGGGGATGGCGATGAAGCTTTCCGCATCGGCCGGGATGAGGGCGAGGACGCCGAGTGCGGCGGTGCGCTGTTCGAGCGTGGCTGTGGCAGGTTGGGCCGGGGCGGAGATGTTTTGCAGGATGGCGGTGACGGTTTCGGGTGTTTCCGGCTGTGCGTGCAGTGCGGATGTAGCGGATAAGGCTGCCGCAAGGAGGGTGAGGGTGTGGTTGGTTGTCATGTGGGGAACGGGTGGTTCAATGAACGGTTGTCGGTATCGTACAGGCCGGGAAACGGCTTGTCAAGGAGCGAGGTGGTTGTCCATGCGCCGCAGGGAAAAGAAAGATCCCCCGCCCGGCGGTGCGGGCAGGGGATGAGGGATGCGATGGCGCGGCAGGTTATTTTGTGCGCAGGTAGAGGTGGGAGCGCGTTTTGTTGCCTTCGGCGGTGGTGGTGCCGTAGATGCCGTCGATTTGCGAGGCGATGAGGGCTGTGATCGTTTGCACCTGTTCGATGGCGCCGGGCATCATGCCTTTCATCAGAGGTGCGTTTTTATCGACCATGTCTTTGATGGGGGCAAGGCGGAAGGCAAAGGCGGCGCCTTTGAGTTCCGATGTGCCGGTGGCTGCGGCGCGGGCGATGTCATACGTGTAGCCGGACGAGCTACCGATGACCCATGCCTTGTCCGAGATGCTGATGCGGGTGTCGAGCAGGACTACAGGCGTGCCGATGAGGATGCCGTGTTGTTCTGCTGCGGCGGGGAGTTTCGGCATGACGAATCCGTAGGTGGAGATGCCGTTCTTTTCCGCCTGTTTGAGTTCGGGCATGCCTCCGGCCTGTGCATAGAGTTCCTTAGCGGAGGCGTACATTTTGTCCCATGCCATGGAGATGCGCAGGCGGTTGGCGACGCCCTTGTACAGCGCGATGCGCGGTATGGCGATGTTTTTCATGGCAGGGTCGCCGACGGGAGGTGTGACGAGGATTTCGGGCAGTTTGCCTTTGTTGTCTACCAGCAGGGCCGTTTTGCCGTCCATGCCGGAGAGGGCCGTTTTGACGTTCTGCCACATGGAGAGGAGCTGGGGCGGGACGGGCTGGGGCTGTGACGGCTGGTCGCCCATAGAAGTCGAGTGTATCATGTTGTACATGGTATGGGTGGCGGAGGCCGCATTTTCCACCATTTGGACCATGAGTGCGCTGAAGCGGGATGTGTAGTTGCATTCGCCGTACAGGATGGTTTCCGGGCGGTCGGCGTATTTGAGCAGCTGGAGGGGGCTGTTCAGGTCGAGGGCTGCGGTGGCTCCCTGCGTGGTTTCGAAGTGGATGCCTTTGTCTGCCCACAGGAGGCCCGTCATGGCGTCGGGTGTGGAGAGTTTGGCGATGTCCGAGACGCTTTTGAGGAGGGCCGTGATCTGAGGTGTGCGCGCCGGAGCGGGGATGACGCTGCCAAGGCCGAGAAGGCCGCTGGATGCGCCTTCGGCAAAGGCTTTGTCCAAGGAGTACAGGAGGTCGGGGTTTTTGTCGAGGCGCGCATCGGCGAAGGCGACTTTGCTCGTGGAGAGGATGGATTCTTTCGGCGAGGCGGCGATTTTGATGTCTTTGGCGGGGTCCGAGCAGAAGGAGATGATGAGTTTGTTGTCCTGTACCGTGCAGAGGTAGTAGAATTTGGTCGCGGCAAGGGCATTGATTACTTTTTGTTCGGCGGCATCCGGCGTGACGTTGTATTTTTTGTAATCGGGGAGGATGATGTTCTGTACGAGGTTTTTTCCATCGAAGATGCAGCCTTTCCACGGGCGCCCGGCATAGGTGCCTTCATGCCAGGTCATGACTTGATCGGAATTGCTGATGCCTTGTTTTGCCTGCATGAGGAACGGATCGATGGAAGCGATGGCGGAGGGATCCAGTTCGGCGACGGCGAGGGTGGAGCAGTTGTTTGTCGCCTGAAGAAGGGCCGGCATGATGTCCGCAGCTCGGCGCATGCTGTTGCGGCTGGATTCGAAACTGGATTTTTGCATCCGTTCCATCCGGTTTTTCTCTGCTTCTTCCTGTTTTTCGTCGTCGATGTCGCTGTCGTCGTTTTCATCGTCCATGTCGGTGGCCTGTACTTCCATCAGAGGTGAATTCAGAGCGGCCATTGATGGCATGAGGGCGAGCATTCTGCCCATGGCTTCCGAGGAACCGGGGCCTGTGGCGATGGCGATGGATTTGACCATGCCGGTGATTTTGAGGATGTCCTGCTGTTTGCCCTGTGCGGCCATTTGCAGGAGCGGGGCGGACATGAGGTTGGCGATGCTGTCCGCAAAGTGGGGGACGGCGACGAAGCTTTCCGCATCGGAAGGGATGAGGGCGAGGACGCCGAGTTTGGCGGCGCGCTGTTCGGGGGTGAGGGCGGAAGCCTTGGGGGTGGCTGCCAGTTGCTGCAGGACGGCGGACATGGAGTCCGGGGCTGCGGTTTGGGCGTGCAGTCCGGTGGTCGTCGCGAGAGATGCCGCAAGCAGCATCAGGGTATGTTTCGTTTTCATGTTGTCGTATGATGGGTTGAAGGGAGCCATTCCGGCGGAAAACGCGTTACGATAGGCTCGATTCGGCCTTACTGTAACGGATTATCAATCCCTTCTTCTCAATCGTACAAGGTAATAACAAGTGTGTCAAGTCGGCGCGTTGTCTGTTAGTCATCTGTTGTGGCTTTCTTTTTTGGGCTTCCGGGTTTGCTTTGTTGTGTGGCTGTCTGAATGTAAATAATGTTTGACGTTTTTGTTGACACCGGATTGATAATCCGCTTTCTATATTTCGAGGTCGTTTTTTGTTCGGCTATGGGGCGGATTCGGCGTTTTGCCAAGGGGTTGCGCGTTTTCCGGAAAAGGTTTCCCCCTGTCCGGCAGGCCGGGCAGGGGGATGAGTGTCGGTATTCCGCGTGTTGTTACTTCGTTTTGAAGTAGTAGTGGGTGCGGATGGTGTCGCCCTGCCTGTTCATGGTGGCGTAGAGTCCGTCCACCTGCGAGAAGATGAAGGACATGATGCCCTGAGCCTTCAGGGTGTTGATGCCCATCTGCTGGAGGATGGGGAGGTCTTTGTTGAGCATTTCCTGAATGGGTGCAAACCGGAGGGCGAAGACGGAGCCGTTCAGACCGCTGCTGATCGGGTTGTCCGCTGTGGCGACGACTGACGAGGTGTAGTCGGGTGAGCCGCCGATGGCCCATGATTTGTCCGAGATGCTGACGAAGACGTTGGCGAGTCCGGCCGCAAGCGAGTTGATGCCGTCTTCCGCCACGTTTCCTGCTTCGTTCTTGAAGCTGTAGTTGGTGATGCCGCCCGCCTGTTGGACGGTTTGAGCGGGCCACGCGAGGTTCGGTCTGTTGCTTTGGGCGAGGAGCTGTTTGCCTGCCGTTTCGATGGTGGTCCATGCGTTGCCGATGGCGGCGCGATCGGATACTCCCGCATAGAGGGCGAGGCGGGGGAGGGCGAATCCGTCCAAATACGGGCCGTATGCGGGGTGCAGTTTGGCGGCATCGGGCATGGTTCCCTTGTTGTCCATGAGGAGGGCATAGCGGCCGTTCATGCCGGAGATGGCCTGGAGACATCCCTTGACCATCTCAAGGACCTGTTGAGGAGGAGTGAGGTCGATGGTGATGGTGTTGGGATCGGCTGGAGCTTTCTTTTTGCTGGCGTTGACAAGGAGGTCGATGCCAGAGATGGATTGTGCTGCAAGCATTTGCTGCATGGGCGTGGAGAGGGCACCTTCGGTGTACAGGATGGTTTCCGGCTTGTCGGCGAGGCCGATGAGGCGGAGCGGGCTGTCGAGGTCGATGGCGGTGGAGTTGCCGTTGATGGCTTCGAAGTGGACGCCCTTGTCAGCCCAGACGATCATGGAGGAGGCTGCCGGAGTGGCCATTTTTGCGCTTTGCATCATGAAGGCCTGCTGCTGCGGCGTGAGGGCTGCGAGGGTTCCGCTTGAGACGGCATCCAGAATGTTTTTCGTGAAGGCGGCGTCGATGTAGCCGAGCATGTCGGGGTTTTTGTCCATGCGCGCATCGGCGAAGGCGACTTTGTTCGTAGCCAGAATGGATTCTGCCGGAGTGGCTGCGATTTTGATGTCTTTTTCCGGGTTTTCCGTGAAGGAGAGGATGACTTTGTTGTCCTTGACGGTGGCGAGGAGGTAGAAGTCGCGCGTGGCGAGTTTGTCGGCGATGCCGTTGAGCATGGCTGCGTGGGCGTCACCTTGCGCTTTTTCGCGGAGGTTGGCGGCGAGTTCTTTGCCGATGAGTTTGGCTCCCTGCCAGTTGAGGCCGGCGTAGGTGCCTTCATGCCACTGGGCGGTGGGGTCGGAGCTGGCTGCTGCCTTTTGTTTCATTTGCTCGAAGAACATCGGAGCCATGGCAGCCATTTGAGGGTCGATTCCGGCGATGACCGTGACGGACGGCAGGTGGGAGGAGACGAGGCTCTGGACGGAGGAGTCGAGAGTTTCGAGGCTGACTGTTTCCGGCATGTGGGTTTTACTCATGCTGTTGCAGAGGTGCGGCAATGCCTGGAGGAGGGTGATGTAGCTTTTGGCAAGGAGAGCCGAGCTGCCGGGGCCCGTGGCGACGGTGAAGGAGGTGACGGGCAAGGAGTTGAGCTGGATGCCTTTCTGCTGCATGAGCATCATGAGAGGCGCCATGAGCGGGGAGGTCTGGAGGTTGGCGACGGTCTGGTCGATGTGCGGCAGGGAGAGGTACATTTCCGTGTCTGCCGGGAGGAGTGCCATGTCTCCGAGTTTGGCGGCGCGCTGGTCGGCCGTGAGGGCGGGCGACTTCGGTACGGCGGCCAGTTCCTTGAGGATGGGTGTGAGAGGGGCGGTGTCTGCCGTTTGAGCATGCAGAGCCGGGGTGGTGAGGGATGCTGCGAGGAGCATCAGGGTGTGTCTTGTTTTCATGGTTTGATGATGTGTGTTGTGGAGGGGAAAGTGTTATTTTGTTTTGAAGTAGATGTGGGTGTATGTCGTGCCGGGTTGCCGGGTGACGGTGGCATAGAGGCCGTCGATTTGCGCGAAGATGAGGTTGAAGGCTCCCTGTGCCTTCATGGTGTCGGTGCCCCGGGCGCGGAGGACGGCAAAGTTGCGGTTCATGAGTTGTTTGACCGCTTCCATGCGGAAGGCGAAGGCTGCTCCTTTGATGTTGCCGGAGGAGGTTTCGGCGGTGCGGACGATTTCTTCGGTGTATGCCGGAGAAGTGCCGATGGCGAGGGATGTGCCGGTGCGGGAGACGGCTATGTTGTTGAGGACAAATTCCTGAGGGGAGATTTGCGTTTTGCCGGTGACTTTGAAGCCGGCCGGGCGAACGGTGGGCGTGAAGGTGCAGGTGGAGATGCCATTGCGGGTGCTGTGCCGGAGGGAGGGCCACCCCAGAGGGGAGAATTTCGTGGTTGTGAGGCCTTGTTTCAGTACGGGTTCCAGCGTGGCCCATCCTTGTTCGAGGAGGGGGGCGTCTGCGATGGTTTTGTAGAGGGCGGGGCTGGGGAGGTCGAGATCTTTGACCTCGGGGTAGCCGAGAGGTTCGGAGGCGAGGATGTCCGGCATGCGGCCCCGGTTGTTGACGAGGATGGCGGTTCTGCCTCCGAGGCTGGAGAGGATTTGATGCAGGCCGTTCCCTGCGGCGAGAGCTTCCGGAGGGATGGGGAGTTTGCCGGAGAGGCTGTGGCCCAGCGATGCAAGGCAGGAGTAGAAGCCGTTGACGGCGGTTTGCGCCTGGGGCGAGAGTGCGCCTTCGGCATAGAGGATGGTTTCCGGGAGGTTCGCCATGGAGGCGAGTTTCAGCGGGGTGTCGAAGTCGAGGAGTGTGGCGGTGCCGGAGCTGCGTTCCGAGAGTTCGAGGTGGGCGCCGCGGTCTCCCCAGATGATGCCGGAGAGTCCGCAGATTTCTGCAGCCGTTGTGTTGGGCTGGCTGCCGAGGTGGAAGAGGAGGTCAGGCGGTGTGGCGGGGGTGAGTTTGCCGTCGGCGATGTCTACCTTTTGGGTGGCGAGGACGGATTGTGCCGGGGTGGCGGCTAGCCGGATGTCTTTTTCCGGGTTTTCGCAGAGGACGATGAGGAGTTTGCCATCTTTGACGGCGGTGAGGAGGTAGAGTGTTTGGTCTTCGATGCGTTGGGCGAAGGATTGCAGGGTCTGTTGCTCTTGATCCGTTGATTCCGGCGTGCTGAAAAGGCGGTCGAAGTTGTTGTGCAAGTTGGTGTTAGGCAGGATGCGAAGGCCCTGCCATGAGAGGCCCGCATACCGGCCTTCGTGCCATGATGCACCGTTCTCACTGCTGTTCATGAGGGTTTTGATCCTGGAGAGGGATTGCTGCACGGAACGATGCCCTTCGGGGGTAAGTGCGGCGATGCAGGTGATGGTGGGGGGCTGCCGGGTGATGATGTCTGCGATGGTGATGTTCCAGAGGCTGGCGATGCGGTTGAACGTTTGCTGGCCTGCTTCCGGTGAGGTCGTTTCGACGGCGAGGCTGATGGTTTGGGAGAGGGCGGTTTGCAATAGTTCGGCGGTGCGGCCGAGGGCGGCGGCGGTGCCGGGACCGGTGGCGATGGTGAGGGAGCGGAAGGGCGGTGCGGAGAAGGAGATGCCTTCTTCCTGCAGTTCATCGAGGATGAAGGCGACGGGGAGGAAGGTGGTGAGGCGGTTGATGCTTGCCGGGATGTCGGGGATGGTGAGGAATGCTTCCGCATCGGCCGGGATGAGGGCGAGGTCGGGGAAGTATTCGGCTCTCATGTTTGCCACCGTAGCGATGTCGGAGGCAGTGTGTGTTTGCGTGAGAGGGCGTTCCGCCATTTGCCGGAGGAGGTCGGTGGTGGCGGTGTTTTCCTCAGCCGACAGGGGCAGGGCGAGGGTTCCGGCGAGTGCTAGGCAGAGGAGTCCGGCATGCATGGGGGCTGTTTCGGTTGATGGGTGATGGGACAGAAGGGATGAAATAGACCTGCGCGAAAGGGTTAGACCTTCGCTTGCATGTATGATAGCCGCCTTTTTCAGCTGCCGTCAAGCTTTTTGTGCGTTGCCGGGAGGTTGCTGCAAGCGTGCTTCGTAGTCGGTTTTCTGGTCTTCTCCGATGGGGCCTACGCTGAAGTAGGTGCCCTGCGGGTGGGCGAAGACGAGGGCGCAGACGGCGGAGACGGGTTGCATCATGAAGGTGTCGGTGAGTTGCATGCCTGCGTGTTCGGTGGCTCGGAGGAGGTCGAAGATGATGCCTTTTTCGCGGTGGTCGGGCTGGCTGGGGTATCCGGCGGCAGGGCGGACGGTTTCGCTGGCGGAGATGCCCCATACTTCCCCCATGCGGCGGTGGGTGGCTTCGGCGAAGGCTTCGACGAGCATGTCCGCCAGAGAGGCGACGAGGATGGCGCGGTAGGGGTCGTTTTTCTTTTCCCATTCGTCCGCCCATTCCTTGACGCCGTGGATGGAGATGGCGAAGGCTCCGATATGGTCGCGGTGCGGGGCGGGGGCGACGTAGTCCGCGAGGGCGAGGCGAGGTTTGTCGAGTTTGGCCTGCTGGCGCATGGTGTGGAGGACGGCGCCGTTTTCGAGGCGGATGTCGTCGCCTTCGGAGTTGGCCGGGAAGATGCCCATGACTCCCCGGGCCTGGTAGCGGGATTCTTTGATGGCCTGGGCGAGGAGGGTTTTCGCATCCTGATAGAGGGATTGCGCGGCGGCGAGTTTGGCGGGGTCTGCGTTGTCGCGGAAGGTTTTTTTCTTTTCGCTCCAGACGCCGCCGAGTTCCCATGCGTGGAAGAGCATGGACCAGTCTGCAAGGTCGACGAGTTCGTGGAGGTCGATGCCGAAGAGGCGGTTTTCCTGCGGGGAGCAGCAGGAGCAGCGGGAGGTGTCCGAAGAGAGGGTGAAGGTGCCGGTGAGTTTGGGCTGGAGGATGGAGGCGTGTTCCCAGTCTGTTTGGAGGGCGCGGGCGCGGGCTTCGGCGAGGGTGTAGAGTTCGGCGGGGTTTTTGGCGAAGTATTTGTCGCGGATGTGTTCCTGCCGGGTGAAGTGGTCGGAGATGTAGGTTTCCTTTTGCGAGCCGACGAGGGCTGCGGCTGCGGGGACGATCTGGGAGGCGTCGAAGGTGTGGACGACGGGGCCTTCGTAGTTGGGCGCGATTTTGAGGGCGGTGTGGAGGGGGGAGGTGGTGGCTCCGCCGACCATGAGGGGGATGCGGAAGCCCTGCCGCTGCATTTCGGCGGCGACGTGGGCCATTTCGTCGAGGGAGGGGGTGATGAGGCCGGAGAGGGCGACGATGTCCGCGTTTTCTTCGCGGGCGGCGGCGAGGATGTCGTCGCAACTGACCATGACGCCGAGGTCGCGGATGCGGAAGCCGTTGCAGGCGAGGACGACGCCGACGATGTTTTTGCCGATGTCGTGGACGTCTCCCTTGACGGTGGCGATGATGATGTGGCCGGCTTCGGCGGCGTCGGAGGTGGCTTTGGCGGCTTCGAGTTCGGGGGTGAGGACGGCGACGGCCTGTTTCATGACGCGGGCGCTTTTGACGACCTGTGGGAGGAACATTTTGCCGTCTCCGAAGAGTTGGCCTACGGTTTTCATGCCGTCCATGAGGGGGCCTTCGATGACGGCGAGGGGGGAGCCGTATTGTTCGCGGGCTTCGCGGGTGTCTGCCTCGATGTAGTCGGTGATGCCTTTGACGAGGGCGTGGGAGAGGCGTTCGGCAACGGTGCCGCCGCGCCATTCAAGGGCGGGTTTTTTCGCGGCTTCGGGGTCGGCGTTTTTTTCGGCGGCGAGTTTTTCGGCGCAGGCGGTGAGGCGTTCGGTGGCGTCGGGTCTGCGGTTGAGGAGGACGTCTTCGATGAGTTCGAGGCGGTCGGCGGGGATTTCATCGTAAACTTCGAGCATGCCGGCGTTGACGATGCAGACGTCGAGCCCGGCCTTGCCTGCATGGTAGAGGAAGGCGGCGTGCATGGCTTCGCGGATGGGGTTGTTGCCCCGGTAGGCGAAGGAGACGTTGGAGATGCCGCCGGAGATGTGGGAGAGGGGGTGGCGTTCGTGGATGACGGCGGCGGCTTTGAAGAAGTCCAGCGCGTAGTCGGCATGTTCGGCGATGCCAGTGCCGACGGTGAGGACGTTGGGGTCGAAGATGATGTCTTCGGGCGGGAAGCCGACGCGGTTGACTAGGATGTCGTAGGCGCGGTCGGCGATGCGGATGCGGTCGGTGTCGTTGGCTGCCTGTCCTTTTTCATCGAAACCCATGACGACGACGGCGGCTCCGTAACGGCGGATGAGGCGTGCACGGCGGATGAATTCTTCTTCACCTTCCTTGAGGGAGATGGAGTTGACGATGCCTTTGCCCTGGAGGCAGCGGAGCCCGGCTTCGAGGACTTCCCATTTGGAGGAGTCGACCATGAAGGGGACGCGTGCTATGTCCGGTTCGACGCTGACGAGGTTGAGGAAGCGGGTCATGGCTTTCGGGGCGTCGATGAGGCCGTCGTCGAAGCAGAAGTCGAGGACGACGGCTCCGTTTTCGACCTGCTGGCGGGCGATGGCGACGGCTTCTTCGTATTTGCCTTCGCGGATGAGGCGGGCGAATTTGGGGGAGCCGGCGACGTTGCAGCGTTCGCCGATGAACATGGTGTTCATGGCATGGCTGTGGTTGTAGGCTTCGTAGCCGGAGAGGCGCATGGCGGGCATTGCCGCAGGAGGTGCGGGGCGGCGCGGGGCGATGCCCCGGACGGCTTCGGCGATGGCTCCGATGTGTTCGGGGGTGGTGCCGCAGCAGCCGCCGACGATGTTGAGGAGGCCGTTCTGCGCGTAGGAGCGCATGTGGGCGGCCATGTCTTCGGGAGTCTGGTCGTAGCCTGTGGGGCTGAGTGGATTGGGCAGTCCGGCGTTGGAGTAGATGGAGAGGTGGCAGTCGGCGAGCCGGGAGAGTTCTTCGGCGAAGGGGCGCATGAGGTCCGGCCCGAGGGCGCAGTTGATGCCGACGCTGTACGGGGCGGCATGCCGGATGGAGTTCCAGAAGGCTTCGATGGTTTGCCCGGAGAGGGTGCGGCCCGCGCGGTCCGTGATGGTGACGGAGATCATGACGGGGATGCGGCGTTCGGGCTGTTCGTCGAAGATTTCTTCGATGGCGAAGAGGGCGGCTTTGGCGTTGAGGGTGTCGAAGATGGTTTCGACGAGGAGGGTGTCTACGCTGCCGTCGAGGAGGGCGAGGATCTGGTCGCGGTAGGCGATGCGGAGCTGTTCGAAGGTGACGGCGCGGAAGCCGGGGTCGTTGACGTCCGGTGAGAGGGAGCAGGTGACGGGCATGGGGCCGATGGAGCCCGCGACGAGGCGGGGGCGGTCGTCGATGGCTTCGGCGGCGTCGCATGCTTCACGGGCGATGCGGCAGGCGGCGAGGTTGATTTCGCGGACGAGGGTGCGGAGCGGTTCGTTGGTGACTACTTCCTGAAAGTAGGCCTGGTCGTGTTTTTCGCGGCCGGAGGTGTGGAAGAAGTCGTGCTGGCCGATGGTGGTGGCGCTGAAGGTGCAGGTTTCGATGATGTCGGCCTGCCCGGTGGAGAGGAAGCGGTCGTGGACGTCGCGGATGATTTCGGGCCGGGTGAGGGTGAGGACGTCGTTGTTGTTTTTGAGGTCTTTGGGGTAGGCGCTTGTGTCGGCAAAGCGTTCGCCTCGGTAGTCTTTTTCCTGCAGTCCGAAGCGCTGGATGTTGGTGCCCATGGCACCGTCGAGGATGAGGATGCGCCGGGCGGGTTCGTCGCGGAGGAAGGTTTGCCGTGCAAGCGGTGTCGTCATGCGGCGGATTGTAGCGGGAAGGGCTTGTGGAATCAAGGCATGAATGCGTCCGCAGGTGGGCGTTCGCTCAGACGGGGGCCGGTGTGTTTTTGTGGAGGATGCAGGCGCCGATGAGGAAGGTGATGCCGATGTAGCTGCTTACATGAAAATCTTCTGAGGGGAAGTCTTCAAGTGTGCGCGGGATGAGGTTCAGCAGGCCGCTGTGTATACCCAGCAGGAGTATTCCCGTGCTCCAGATGTATTTCCATGGGGTTTGCCGGCCGAGCCATGCACTGCCTTGTGCCAGTGCGTATGCGAGGAGGACGAGGGCAGTGTAGTAGTATTCGCCAACGATGAGTGCAGGCAGGTAGGCCATCAGATACCAGCATAGGGGGAGGAGAGAGCGTTTGGTCATGATGTTGTGTTTCCTAGGGGGCGGGGCGTGGAGGTTAGAATTCCGGGGCGTGTTTGAGGAAGAATTCGTGGAAGAGTCGGACGTTTTTGAGTTCCGTCCATTTTTTTGCCGCGAAGGGCGGGTCGTCCATGTCGTATACTTTGGCTCCTTTGATGGACAGGAGGAAGGGGGAGTGCGTGGAGATGATGAATTGGCAGTTGTAGAATCTGCAGGAGTCTTCGAGGAATTGGGCCAGTTTTTGCTGGTTTTCCGCCGAGAGGCTGTTTTCGGGTTCATCCAGCAGGTAGAGGGCATCCTGCGTGATCATGCCGGTGAAGTAGCGGAGGGCGTTTTCTCCGTTCGATTGTGTGCGGATGTTGTCGTGGTTGTTGCGGCGGATGTATTGGGATTTGCTGATTTTTTTGCAGAGGTTGATGTCTTTCAGCTGTTCGTAGTCTTCCATGGAGTTGAGCCGGAAGCGTGTGGTTCTGTTGTCTTCGTATCGTCGGAAGAGTTTTTCCCGGGCGGAGTCGATTTCGCTGTTGGTTTGCCGGATTCTGAGGATGTGGTCGAAGACGTCGTCGCTGGTGATGATGCGGCTGCCGCCGGGTGGGGGCGTTTTGGTTTCGGCCTGGCAATGTTGCAGATAGGGTTCCAGAAAGTCGGTTTTGTTGAATGGCGATTCGCGCCGGAGGCGGAGTTTTTCGGCGATGATGTTCAGGATGGTTGTTTTGCCGCAGCCGTTGCCGCCGTAGAGGATGGTGAAGGGGGAGAAGCTGATGTGTTCGATGGTTTTTCTGCTGATGGTTTGGAAGGGGTAGCAGGTGTCGTAGCAGGTGAGTTGGAGGCCATGAAGGTAGGTTTCTTCCTGTTCCTGAGTCGGGAATGAGAATGAGGAGAGGTAGAGCATGCCGGGGTGTCGAATGTTCGGGTAAGGGGGCTGTAAGCAACGCGCGGGCGAGGTCACGACGGAGTCAGGGCCATGAGGAGCATGCTGGAAGGTTGATTCTGATCATGAAGGAGTTGTTGGCAAATTAGCCGCAGGCTCAGACGATGATTTCCCCCATGCAGTCGCCCTGGCGGGCGTAGAGTTCGGTGCAGCGGGAGGTTTGTTCGAGGAGGTCGGGGGCGAGGCGGATGCGGCCCGGCTCGAAGAAGGTGATGATGGTGGAGCCTCCGAAGGCGAAGTAGCCTTGTTCATCGCCTTTGGCGACGGGCTGGCCCGGGGTGTATGTCTGGTGGATGGCTCCGACTCCGGTGGCTCCGACGGCGAGGATGGCGACGGTGCCGCAGTCCGGGGTGTCGAGGAGGGTGAGTTCGCGTTTGTTGGTCCAGAGCCATGCGAGTTTTTTGCGGAGGCAGTAGGGGGAGACGCTGGCAAGAGGACCGGGGATGAGGAGGGCTGGGGAGGGGGTGCCGGAGGCGGCGAAGTGGTAGCGGTGGTAGTCCGTGGGGCAGAGGCGGGAGAGGACGATGCTGCCCCGTGCGTAGCGTTCGCCGAGTTCGGCGCTGCCGAGGAGGGCGGGGAGGTCGAATTGCTGGCCTTTGACGAAGACGCTTTCCATGGCCGAGGCATCCTGCCAGCCGCTGTGGCGGGCGTCTGCCGGGAAGGCGACGGTGGTTCCCGTGCAGACGGGGCGTGCGCCGGGTTTGAGGCGGCGGTAGAAGAATTGGTTGAAGGTGGCGTAGTTTTCGGCGGGGAGGAGGGCTTCGTCCATGTCGATGCCGTATTCCCGGATGAAGTCGGCGATGGCCTTTTTGCTGGAGGGGGCATCCATGCGGCGGCCGAGGATGCGGGAGAAGAAGGCGCGTTTGACGAGGGTGTGGAGGGCGAGTTTGCCGAGGGGGTTGCCGTAGATGAAGCGGAGGTAGCCTTCGCCGAGTACTTGTTCGGTGGCGATGGTTTTCCGGTAGCGGTCGTAGTATTGGATGCCCTTCATGGGTGTGGGGTCAGCGCGAGGCGGTGAGTTGCTGGTGGAAGGAGGCCGTTTGTTCGGCGTCGGGCAGGATTTCGGCGAGGACGAGGGTGTCTTCGGGGAGGTCGTCGAGCTGGTCGAAGTCGTCCGCTGTGCGGATGGTGATGTGGCGTGCGCCCCAGAGTTCGGCGAGGGCGTGGAGGGAGATGTCGTGCGGCTGGACGAGGAGGCGTTCCATTTCCGCGGTGAGTTCGCTGCCGTGCGGGAGCTGTCGGAAGATGCCGCCGCCCTGGTTGTTCATGATGGCGACGAGGCGCTGCCCCTGCGGGAGCTGCGGGAGCATGGCGGGTGCGTTGGCATCGTAGAGGGCGGAGAGGTCGCCCATGAAGCACCACGATTGTTCGCTACCGACGGTGTTGCCGAGGTAGGTGGCGGCGAGTCCGTCGATGCCGTTGGCTCCACGGTTGGCACGGACGTAGGTGGTGGGGACGTGCCATTGGGCATAGGCGTTCCAGAGGCGGACGGGGGAGGAGTTGCCGAGAAAGACGGTGTCGCCGAGGCAGGCGCGGAGGGAGAGTGTGCGGGTGAGCGCCGCTTCGCTTTCCGGGTAGGTGAGGAGGAGTTCTTCGATGAGGGCTTCGCGTTTGCGGGAGTGTTTGCGGAGGTTGTTGACGTCTCCTACATGGGGGAGGTCGCCCAGGGCGGGCATGATGTTTTCCATGTGCCCGGTGATGGTGCAGGATTCGCGGGCGAGGCCGGAGAAGCCGGTGCGGGTGATGGAGTATACTTTGCACTGGGGCAGGTCTTCGAGGTCTCTCCAGAAGCGGCCGACGGGTACGTCGCCGACGCGGAGGACGTAGGGGGGCGGGTTTTGGCGGAGGATGGAGTCGCCGTCGTGCAGGGCGTAGTCTTCGAGTTCTTCGCGGAGGCCGGATGTGGCATCGGCGATGACGGGTACCCGGAGGGTTTGTGCAAGCCAGAGGACGGGTTCCTGTTCATCGGGGTCGAGTCCGCCGATGAGGAGGACGAGGCCGTTGTATGCATGGAAGCGGATCATGCGGCAGAGGTCGGCGGTGTTGCCCCGGAAGGGTGGAGGTTCGGGCGGGTCGGCCGGGGTGCAGTCGAAGCCGGGAGGCGCGGCTTTGAGGTCCGGCTCGGGGAGGCGGACGTTGAGGTGGACGGGGAAGCCTTTGGCGAGCATGGCGGCGATGTCGGGCATGTCCGGAAGGCTGAGGGGGGCCGCCAGTTCGATGGTGGGGGCGTAGGTGCCGTAGAGGTTGGTTTGTTCGATGCTTTGCGGGGCTCCGGTGCCGCAGTAGGCGGCGGGTCGGTCTGCGGTGACGATGAGGAGCGGTCTGCGCTGGTAGTAGGCTTCGATGACGGCGGGGAGGAGTTCCGCCGCAGCTGTGCCCGAGGTGGTGGTGACGGCGACGGGGCACCCGGAGGCCTGGATGCGGCCGAGGGCGAAGAAGGCAGCGGAACGTTCATCGAAGTGCGTCCACGTTTTGAGTTCGGTGCATTGGGAGAGGGTTTGCAGGATGGCGGCGTTGCGCGCGCCGGGGCAGCAGACCCATTCGCGGATGCCTGCAAGGCAGCAAGTAGTGATGAGTGGACGCATGGTTTCGACAGTTACAGGTCGATGGTAGCAGGATGCCCGGAGCGGGGCAAGGATAATTCCTGTTGCGGCGATTCACCCGTTTCGAGTAGCCGGCCGGGCGGGAGTCGCTTCGGCCGGCTGTATGCGGAGAGGGGGAATCAGGGGTGTTTTTCCTTGTTTTTGCGTTTGGATTGAATGTATTTGACCAATGAGATGATTTCGGAACGGCGGTAGAAGCAGCGGTTTCTGAGGCCACGTTGCGTCATGATGCGTACGACGGTGACTTGAAGGCGTCCGCTGTGAGTGTAGCGGTAGAGCGCGCTGCGGGCCAGTCCGAGGAGGGCGATGGCTTCTTCGGTGTTGAGCAGTTTGCGCGGCTGGGTTTTGACGATGGGTGCGCTGTTTCGGGCAATGTCTTCGACATGTTTGCGGTTCCAGTATATTTCCGGCGGCCCGTCCGGGCGGCGTACGCGGTGGAATTTGACTTTGCTTGCGCCCAGTTTCCGCCGGACGGCGGGTGCGCTGCAGTGCAGGAGCCGCATGGCTTCTCTGGTGGTGATACCCCATGAAGGTGCTTTGGCATACGCCTTGCCGGTTCGTTTGTCGATGCCCGGAGAGATGTTGAGTATCGATTCCGGGTAAATGACTCCCGGCAGGTTGATGAGTTTGATTCCTCCTTTGCCGATGAGTGTTCTCGGGATGTGGTGCGGGTGTGGCATGATTTTTGTGTCGTGGTTCGGGGTTGAGGCTCCCTGCGTAAAATACAGGAAGCCGTTTTCGTGGTCTTGTTTGATCGGTAGTATCAAACAATGAGTGTTTTATGATGTGCATGAGGTGGATTCGATGCAACAAGAAAAATAGAGTTTTTTGTAATGAATTGATGGAGAGAGTTCTGTATGGAAAAATATGCCTGATATTTTCATGTTAATCATTAATCTAACATAACGGTTAGGTTGTATGTTATTCAATTTTCTAACATGTTATATATTGTTTTCAGTCCTGTTCATGTCCTCTTTGTCTCTTGACATACATGGGTGGGTGTGGCAGATAGAGAAGCAATATGAATAATCAACATATTTCCGCAAGGATGACTCTTGCCCTGTTGTGCCTGAGTCTAGCCCATTATGCCCAGGCCGGGCAGGTTCAGCAGGCTCCTCTTTCACCCGCCAAGGCGGCGGCGTCTGTGCCCGTCCGCGATACGTTGCAGCAGGATCCTTCTCTTGTGGTCGGCAAGCTGGATAACGGTTTGACCTATTACATCCGCCCGACGGCGGAACCCAAGGGTCGTGCCAGTGTGCGGTTGTATGTGAAGACCGGCTCGCTGAATGAAGACGAGTCGAACAAGGGGATTTCCCATTTTATCGAACATCTTGAGTTCAACGGCAGCCGTAATTTCAAGCGTGGAGAGCTGATTCCCAATATGCAGCGCCTCGGTCTCGGCTTCGGCGGAGATGCGAATGCCTATACGGGGTTCCTACAGACGGTTTACATGCTGGATCTTCCGAAGCTTGATGAGGAGACGGTCGATTTTGCCATGAAGGTGATGCGTGATTTCGCGGACGGTGCGACGCTTGAAGCGGATGCCATCGACAAGGAGCGCGGTATTATCATGAGCGAACTGAAGGTGCGGGATTCGACTTCCTACCGCGTGCTCAAGCAGCAGATGGATTTCCTGTTGAACGGTTCCAAGGTGGCTCAGTATATGCCGATCGGGGAAGAGGAGTTCATCATGAACGGCCAGCGCGATAAGTTCCTCGATTATTACGGCAAGCATTATATCCCCGGGCGCATGAGTGTGGTGATTTCCGGCGATATTACCCCGGAGCAGGGCAAGCAGTGGGTCGAGAAGTATTTCGGCTCCATGGAAGCGAAGGAAGACAATTTCAAGCAGGAGCTTGGCGCATTGAAGGATATGGGGCTTGCCGCCCGCGTGTTCAAGGATCCTGAGGGTTCGAATGCCAGCGTGTCCATCCAGATGATATCGCCGTTTGCGGAAAAACCCGATACGGTTGAACAGCGGCTGGAGGATATGCCTCTCGAAATGGCGTTTTCGATGCTGAACAGACGTCTTGAGCGCATGCTTGAGAAAGCGGAATGCCCTTACATCAAAGCCGGTGCAGGGAAGGGCGATATGCTGCGTGTGGCGGATATGGTTTCCATCAGTTCGGCGACGAACCCCGACAAGTGGAAGCCGACGCTTGAAGCGATCGAGCAGGAGATGCGCCGCGCATGCGAATACGGTTTCCAGCCTGAAGAGTTGGAGGAGGCCAAGGCATCGATGCTGAACGGTCTCAATGATGCGGTTCGTTCATGGCCCACCGTGACGTCGTCCCGGATTGCCAAGGGCATCGTGTCCACTCTGGATGACAATACCGTTTTTACGGCTCCGGAAGAAGATTTGCGCGTAGTGAACAAGGGTTTTGCCACATTGACTCCCGAGCTGTGCCATGCCGCTCTCAAGAAGGCATGGGATGCGGACAAGGCCCGTATCGTCGTATCCGGCAAGCTGGGCGATGATGCGACGGATGAAGCAGTGATGAAGGCGTACAAGGATTCTCAGCAGGTTCCCGTTCAGGCATACAAGTCGGAAGGTTCCAAGGCATTTGCCTACGATGATTGCGGAACGCCCGGCAAGGTGGCGGCCCGCCAGGAGATTGCCGATCTGGGCATTACCCAGCTGACGTTGAGCAATGGCGTGAAGGTGAACCTGAAGCCCACGGATTTCTCGAAGAACAGCATTTCCGTGAAGGCCCAGATCGACGGCGGCGTGAAGTCGATGCCGAAGGATAGGGCCGGCCTGTGGGTTCTGGCTCCGGTCATCATGGGTGGCGGCGGTCTGGAGAAACATTCCTCCAACGACTTGCAGCGCCTGCTGGCAGGCCGCACGGTCGGCGTAGGGTTCGATCTGGACGACAAGCATTTCTCTCTGGGCGGTTCGACCAAGATGAACGACCTTGAGCTGCAATTGAAGCTGCTTGTGGCTAATATTCTTCACCCCGGATACCGTCCCGAAGCCGAGGTGCAGTTCCGCCGCATGATCGACCTGCTGTATGCCCAGCTGGCGCATGATCCGGATGGCGTGTTCCAGCAGAAGGTGCCTGCCTATCTGTACCGGAACGATGTGCGTCTCTCCTTCCCGGAAAAGGAACAGTTGAGCGCTCGCACGAGCGACCAGGTGCGCGAGTGGCTGACGCCCTATCTGCAGAATGCCCCGATGGAAGTGACGCTGACAGGCGATTTCAAGGTGGACGATGTGATTCCCCTTCTGGAAAAGACGATCGGCGCGATGCCGCAGCGCAAGACGGAGTTCGCCAAATATTCCGGTGCCGATGTGACGCTGGATA
The DNA here is from genome assembly GCF_900097105.1 of Neoakkermansia glycaniphila. Taxonomy (GTDB): domain Bacteria; phylum Verrucomicrobiota; class Verrucomicrobiia; order Verrucomicrobiales; family Akkermansiaceae; genus Akkermansia; species Akkermansia glycaniphila. The sequence goes on from NZ_LT629973.1 coordinate 2,272,488, forward strand.
TGGCTCCATGGGGCGAAACGAAGACGTTCGAATACCCGTCGTCGATCGACCGTACGATCGTGGCGCAGGTTCGCCCCTGCGGCGACGGCATGGACAAGAAGCGCAACCGCCGCTTGAATGTGCTGAAATCCGTGTTGCGTGAACGTTTGTTCGACGGTATCCGCGCCAAGCTCGGCGAGGCCTATTCGCCGTCCGTCGATCTCGATCTGAATCCGACCTACAAGGATGCCGCCCGCATGATCATCAACTGCCCCGGCGTGAAGCGCAACCATGACAAGGTACGTGCCGCGATCAATATCATCTCGACGGAACTCGGCCGCGGACAGATCACGGAAAAAGAATTCGAATGCGCCATCCGCCCGATCATCACGGCTGCCGAAAAGGCCTTGCGGACGAACGGCTACTGGATGGGAGTCGCGGCGGATTCCCAGTCGGAACCCGAGAATATCGAACTTGCCCGCAATCTGATTAATGACCTTAAGTCCATTACTCTGGATGAACTGAATGTTCTGGCCAAGGAAGTGTTCGGCAACGACAAGGCGACCGGCATCAGCATCATGCCCGATATGGGCGGCACGAAGGAGGTCGCCCCGAAGGCGGGGGAGTCCGGTAAGCCGCAGGCAGCGGACGCAGATACTGCCGCGCCTGCCGCAATGGTTCCCGTAGCCTATTGCAGCATGTCGAAGGCGGATGCCGACTATGTGGTTGCCATCTCCGGGAAAACGGCTCAGGATCCCGCATGGAAGCATGTGGCCGATACGCTGGTCACGAAGCATGGCGGCACTCTCGTCGTGCTGGACGGCGATGTGACATCCGGCTCCGATAAGCTGAAGAAGATGGCTCCCCGCTATCTTGCCATCGTCGGCAAGCCGGAAGAGCTTTCTCGTCCTGTCGTGACCCACTATCACAGGCTGACCCGCGAATTCGATGCCGATCCCTTCGGCGACTGCATCTGGGGCATGGTGACGGGCTATACCGCTGCCGATGCCCAGCGCATTGCCGATGCGAAGGAGCCTCTCATCATCAAGCGCGGTGGCGGTACGACGAATATCGATGCCTCCCGCTTTGAAAAGAGCATGTGCATCACGGACTGGAAGCCGTTCCACGTTCTGGAGCAGGAAGGGTACAAGGAACCGACCGATATCCAGTACGGCGAAAAAGGCCGGCTGGGCGTGCAATCCGACAAGGTGCTTGTCGATACTCCCGAAGGCAGGAAGCTGGTCAAGGAAGGAATGGTTCACAAATTTGTGGAATTTATGGAGAAGGACAAGCCTCAATTGCTGGTGACATCCTCCCATGCGACCCAGTACAATCTGGAAATGCCGTTTGAAGTCGGCTTGATCGTTTCTTCCGATAACAAATTCCATATCCTGAAAAGACAGGATCGCAGTGCTTACGCGAGCCTGCTTTCCGGCGTTCTCTTTGGAGCGGACGAGACGAAGCTGAAGCAATTCCTCGACACCAAGCACTTCGAAACGATCAAACCGGATCAGGAACCGAAGGTTTGGCTTGCCGCCGGAAACTGCCTCTTCGGCGATGTGAAGAATACGAAGAATTCCATGGCTGTGACGGCTCTGAGCGGCTACGGCTGCAATCAGGCGACGGGCTATACCGTCCCGTCGTGGTACGGCAAAAGCGGCTGGGGTACTTTGGGGCTGTTTTTCAACAACCACGATGCCAGCAATCTGGCCGAAGCTTGGTATTTGAACAACCAGTTCATCCTCGACCGTACGATACGCGAATTCCCGAAGCTGATGAATGTGCAGTTCAACGGTGTCGATATCAACACTTCCCTGCGTCAGGATCAGGAATTCATCAAGGGTATTGTCCAAGCAGGCTATGGCATGGGGCAGGATCCATTGGGACTGGTGCATGACCGCGATGTCATGGCGTTCTACGGTGATCCGAAATGGGTCGCTCGCTTGGATGAATCGCATGCCAAATCTCCATGGCATGTGACATGGCAGAAGAACGGGCTCACCGTGACGGCCAACCGCGACCAGAAGGGTGAATTTGCCGTGTGGCTGCCCGCTCGTACCGACTACAAGAGTGCGACGGTGACGGTCAACGGCCAGGAAAAACCCATCGGAGAAATCGGCGTTTTGACGAACGATTTCATCCTGCTTCGTGAGCTTGATCTCAAGAAGGGTGAGAAAGCCGAAATCAGGATGAAAAAGTAGGGATTATCTGCCACGATATCTTTCAACCGCTTCCTCGATGGGGAAGCGGTTTTTTCGTGCCGCATGGAAACGGAATGGAAAATGGCAGCCGTGGCAGCTCTCCCTGAAATAAAAGAAGGCAGCCGGAGGGTTGCCTTGTATGGTGTGTGCTGTGTGTTTGCGTCACCGCTTGCAGGCTTCGTCGAGTACGCGGAGAATGGATTGAGGTGAGGAATAGGGAGCATCCATCGTCAACTCCCAGGTGAACACGCCGCCGTAGCCGTTCTTCTTGGCGAAATCGACTTTCGAACGGATCAGGGGTTGGCCGCTATAATAGTAGGTGGCTCCGTTCTCCGGATTGACCCATGTGTTTTCATTCGGTTTGGCTCCCTTGGAGATCATGAAATTGTAGCCGAGGGCGGTAGGTTTGGCATTCCTGTTTTTCTGCATGTCCACCATGCCGTAGACGGGCAGGCCGATCATCAGTTTACGGCGGGGAACCCCCGCTTTTTCAAAACGGTCGAGCACCTGCTTGGTCTCATTGACCGACATGGCATTGCGCGTGCTGTAATAGAACTGGATATTGATGTGATCCAAATAGGGCTGTACAGCAGCGGATTTGGCAATGTAATGGGGGCCTGTACCTACGGAATTGGCAATGGCGAGCTTGGCCTTCCTGCAAGCGGCGGAAAGAGACTTCAGGACATCGGCATAAACATTGGCCGGAATATCGTCATTGCCTTCCCAGTCGATATCAACGCCAGTGAAACCGTATTTTTTGCAGAGATTCACTGTTTCCTTCGCGAGGGTGTCGGTAGCCTGTTTGTTTTTGGAGACGGCTCTCAGGTCGCCGAGGCCCAGCCAGATTTGGCTTTTCGGCGATTTGGCCTTTTTCAATTTCGCCAGGGCTTCTTCAAACTTCCGATCGACGGTCAATTTACCCTTGGCATCCGGAACGAGAGGAGAGAAAAAAATGAGAACTTCGATATTCTGGATTTGCTCGGCATTGGGGCCACCCTGTTTTTCAAAGCGGTTCCAGACATAGTAATCGCTTCTCAGGAAAGAAGAATGATCTTTTTGTGGAGAAGCCGGTTCCTGTTTCGCCGGAAGGGGTGTCGTCAACGCACAAAACAGGGATGTTGCAAGAGTCAGGCGAAAGATATTGTTCATATGATGGATATGGAAAGAGTCAGAAACGGAATGGCCGGGGTGTATGGATACCATTGCCTGCACAGTGGGATATAATGAAAAAGATCCGGCAAGTCGAGAGAAAACTTCATGGAGGATTGGCCGTTGCTGGAAGGGTGTGCGGCTTGTTGGTTCAAAGCATGCCCTGTTGCGGATACCGAATGGAAAGAATGGGAGGAAACATGAAGAATTGAAAGAAAATTGAAAAATATGGTTGACATTATCGAGAAAACCGATATACTCCCCTCACCGCGAAAGCGGTCGCCGAATCGGTGAAAGCGCCCGTAGCTCAATTGGATAGAGCGTCTGACTACGGATCAGAAGGTTTGGGGTTCGAATCCCTACGGGCGTGCCATCTCCGACAGTGCGTGAGAAAAAAATCTGACCCGCTTTGAACAAAAGTGGGTTCTTTTGTCTCTAAACTATACAAGTGGGGGCGCCTTGGTTTCGACTGGATGCTTGAGGTGCTGGCTGCATGTGATGGTTGATCGGCTGGCCATCTAAAAAGCCGTTCAAAACAATAAATGCAAACTATTCTGAAGAAGAATACGCATTGGCTGCTTAATTAGCCGGCCACGTCAGACACCCGACGCCTACTAGGGTGAAAGACGCCAACTTAGTAGGCTGGTGCGATGCGGGGAGACCGCGCTGACCACGAGACAACCACAGGTCCCTAGCGAGTTGCAAAGCTGTCGTATGGCGAAGCAAACGCAAATGCAGCTACATACGTCTGAACATGGAGATGCCGGCAGTGACGGCGTTCAGGACAGGGGTTCGACTCCCCTCGCCTCCACCACTCAATTTCAATCGCAAGTGCTTCACAGTAAGCGCTTGCGATTTTTGTTTGCCCAAAAGTGTATCATTTTTTGTATCAGTTGTCTTTCAAAGTTGCGTCGCATTCTGATGGATTTGAATGACGCCAATACCCCCTTCCGACAGGGCAAACAGCCTCTAAACACTCTCCATCCGGGCACAAAAGCGCCCTTTCCCGCCTGCAACAGGAAAGGACCGGATACACCCCGGAACACATCGCCGGTCCGAAGGCGGAAGCCCGACGAACCGGTTGTACTCCGCATTCACCTTGCGCTGCCGGGAGTCCTTGTTCGTTCGGCGGAGTTTGGGCTTGATTCCGGCAGGGCGCTTTGCTAGCATGCTGGTGTTATGCGTTTTTCCGTGCCGCTTGCCGCTTTGTTGTCGGCAGTGATGTTTTCTTCCTGTTCGACGGTGCAACCGTCGGCGGATGTTCCGGTTGCCGAGGAGTCGGTGTCGGGTTTCGTGCGTACGCGCTATTGCGCGAAAGCAGGAGAGGATGTACGCAAGGAGGCTGAGAAGGCGAAGGCGGATGCTGCCGTTGCCGATGGAGGCGCATCCGACGGTTCTGAGGCTTTGGCAGGGGGTGCCCCTGATTCGATGGTGCCCGCACCGGAGTTGAGTCCGGCTGCCGTGGCTCCTGCTGAAAGTTCTGCAGCGCCGCCTGCGTCGATGGTGATGCAGAACGACGGGACGGCTTCTTCTTCTTCGATGAGAGCTCCCCGCGATGCGTCGCTTGAGGCGCTGTTGTCCGAGCCGAAGGCCAGTGCTCCCGTGCTGCAGGCTCCACCGCCTCCGGCTGCGGAGTTGAGGGGGCTGCGTTCGCCCCAGTTGCCGACGGGGCTGCCGATGTCTCTCGACGGTAAGATTCTTCAACAACAAGGCGAGTAAAGATGGTTCAGGTTCCCAAGAATTTTGTGTCCGATCCGTTTCCGTATCATCATGTGCTGGAACTGGAGATTGATAATTTGTCCAATATGGGGTACGGGGTCGGCCGTGTGGATGGCTGGGTGGTGTTCGTGCCGTATGCTTTGCCGGGCGAGCTGGTGAAGGCGCGAGTGTACCGCAATGAGAAGAATTGTTCGATGGCGGATCTGGTGGAGGTGCTGAGGCCTTCCGCAGAGCGTGTGGCGCCGCAGTGCCCGATTTTCGGTTTTTGCGGCGGTTGCCAGTACCAGCATGTGGCGTACGGGGCGCAGCTTGAGTGGAAGACGGGGCAGGTGGCGGAGCTGCTGCGCCTGCAGGCCGGGCTTGAGGTTCCGGTGTCGCCGGCGGTGCCTTCGCCGCAGGTGTATCATTACCGTTCCAAGATTACGCCTCATTTCCATAAGCCGAAGGGCGAGAAGGTGGGCAATATCGGTTTTTTGAAGGTGGGTTCCCGCACGGAGGTGGTGGATGTGAAGCAGTGCTGTATTGCGATGGAGGAGATCAATGTGGCTCTTCCGATGGTGCGGCAGATGGTGCATCAGGCCGCCGCGCAGTATAAGCGTGGCGCGACGTTGCTGATGCGCGTGTCCGAGGGTTCCGTGGTGACGAATAATAATGCGGTGGCGACGGAGCATGTGGGCGATTTGACGTTCAATTTCCTCGCGGGGGATTTTTTCCAGAATAATCCGTATATTCTGCCTTTGTTTACGGATTATGTGGCGGAGCAGGCCTGTGCCGGCGGTGCCCGGTTCCTGGTGGACGCCTATTGCGGTTCCGGTTTGTTTGCCCTTTCTCTGGCAAGGCGTTTTGAGCGGGTGCTGGGCGTGGAGGTGAGCGAGAGTTCTGCCGATTGGGCGCGTAGCAATGCCCGGATGAACGGGATTGAGCATGCGGAGTTCATGGCGGCGAGCGCAGAGGCGATTTTCGCTTCGGTGGATTTTCCGGCGCAGGAGACGGCAGTGGTGATCGATCCGCCGCGCAAGGGGTGCGATTTGGCATTTCTGAATCAGTTGTTCGCTTTCGGGCCGCAGCGTGTGGTGTATGTGTCGTGCAATCCCTCGACGCAGATTCGAGATTTGGCCGAGTTCGATAAGGCCGGTTACCGTGTGGAGAGGGTGCAGCCGTTCGATTTGTTTCCGCAGACGAAGCATCTCGAGTGCGTGGTGACTCTGGTGCGCGGGCAGGACTGATGCCGATGGATGTTTGCTGCGAGATTCGGTCGGTGGAGGAGGGGAAGCTGCGGTTTCTGCCGTTGCTGTTGCTGGCGGATCCCTGCGAGCGGATGGTGTCGCGGTATCTGGATGCCGGAGAGGTGTTCGTGATGGAGTGCGGAGGCGAGGCGGTCTGCGTGGCCGTGGTGGTGCGTGGTGAGGACGGGGAGTGCGAGCTGAAGAATCTGGCGGTGGCAGAGCCTTGGCAAGGGCGGGGTTGCGGGTCGCGGATGGTGCGGTTTTTGCTGGATCGGTTTGCTCCTGTGGCGAAGGCGATGCTGGTGGGTACGGCGGATTCCGGAGTGCCGTTTTACGAGAGGTTCGGGTTTGAGTATGCGTTCCGCGTGCCCGGCTTTTTTACGGAGAATTATCCGGAGCCGGTTGTGGAGGAGGATGGCCGCCTCTGCGTGGATATGCTGTATTGCCGGAAGGTGTTCGGCAGTGGGGTCCCGGTTGTTTGAAACGTTTTTTTATTTTTTTATGTCCCAGCCAGTACTTTCCAAGAGCAGTGAAGATTATCTCGAGGCGATCGGCCATTTGGTGCGGTTGCATGGGACGGCGCAGATCAGCGATATTGCGGCGTTTTTGAAGGTGAAGAAGCCGTCGGTGACGTCGGCGGTGCGTTTGCTGGCGGAGCTGAAGCTGGTGGAGTATACGCAGTATGCCCCAGTGCGGTTGACGGCGAAGGGGAAGAAGATGGCCGATCGTATTATTCACGCGCATGAGACGCTGCAGAAGTTTTTGCACGATGTGGCGGGGCTTTCTCTGGAGCGGTCGGATGCTGCCGCGTGTCTGATCGAGCATGTGCTGACGCCCGAGGAGATCGAGCGGATCGGCCGCGTGACTCGATGTCTGGAGGCGCATCCCTGTATGAAGGGCGAGCTGCAGGGGGAAGAGTGAGGAGAGTCGGAGGTCGCGAGGTCAGGCCGGTTTCGGTACGTTGGGGTTGAAGTAGATGCTGATGTCGGCCTGTTTTGTGCCGATGAGCTGCTGGGCGCGGATGAGGGCGTGCCGAGTGGAGAGGTTGGGGTTGTTCGGGGTGTAGAGGTAGATGTTGCGTTCTCCGCGTTTGCAGCCTTCCTGCAGGGTTTCCAGAACTCCTGATTTTTTGAGGACGCGGTAGACGGATTTGCTGGCTCCGGAGATGATGATGTGGCGGTGGTGTTCGCGGGTGAAGCGGATGAGGTCTTCCAGCGCCCAGACGGAGGTGGCATCGAGGTTGCGGGCGTTTTTGAGGCGGAGGATGATGACGGCGAGGGTGGGGTCGTCCGCGATGCGCTGGACCTGGTTGCGGAATAGTTCGGCGGCTCCGAAGAAGAGGTCTCCTTCGACATGGACGATGGAGATTTGCGGGACCCGGTCGGCTTTGCTGCGGATTTCGGTGAGGGCGCCCTGTTCATCCATGGTGTATTCGACGAGTTCGGGTTTGGAGGCTTTGCGCAGGAAGAGGGAGACGGAGAGTGCGACGCCGATGAAGATGGCGGTGTGCAGGGGCATGATGAGGGCGGAGAGGCAGGTGACGATGAGGACGGCACCGTCTCCCGGAGTGGAACGGAAGCAGATGCGAAGCGCTCTTTTGTCGAAGAGGGTGAAGGCATTGGCGAGGACGAGGGCTGCGAGGACGCTGCGCGGTATGCTGGAGATGAGTGGCGCATTCGCCAGGATGAGGATGATGCCGAGGCAGAGGATGCCGCAGTACATGCCCGAGAAGCGGGAGGAGGCTCCGGAGTTGTAGTTGAGCATGGAGCGCGTGAGGGAGGCGGAGCAGGGGAGGGAGGTGGTGAAGGAGGAGGCGATGTTCGCCATTCCGACGGCGAATGTGTCCTGATTGAGGTTGAGGCGTTCTCCGGTTTTCGCGGAGATGGTTTTGCTCATGACGGTTTGTTCGAGCGTGGAGAGGAAGGCGATGCCGAGGATGATAGGGAAGAGGAGGTAGAGCTGGTCGAAGATGGCGTCGGTGAAGATGACCGGGGGCTGGCAGGTGAGGTCGCTCATGTTGAAGTCTCGCAGCCGGGAGACGTCGGAGAAGAGGCGCCCGCACCATTCCATGTCCAGCAGGCTGTTCAGGGTGCTCATGACGATGAGGATGATGGCGAGTGCCGGGAGGGCTCGGCATTTTTTCTTCATGAGGAAGAAGAGGGCGAGAGTGGCGGCTCCCAGTGAGAGAGGTTTCCATGATGCCGAATCGAGGTGCGAGAAGATGCCGTCGCACATGGTGAAGAAGGTGCGGCCTCCCGGTGCGTCGATGCCCATGATGTCGCGCATTTGCGAGGCGATGATGAGGGTGGCGGCTCCGGTGATGTAGCCGACGAGGACGCTGCGGCTGACGTATTGCAGGAGTTCGGTGGCTTTCATGAAGGCTCCGGTGACGCAGAGCAATCCGGCAAAGAAGACGATGATGGGGACGAGGATGGTTTTCTGCTCCGGAGGGATGTCGGGGTGTGCCAGAAAGAAGCTGGCGAGCATGAAGGCGGTGGCGTTCGAGGGTCCGCTGACGGTGAGGCGGCATTTGGTGAAGAGCGGGGCAATGAAGGTGCCGACGGTGGCTGCCATGAGGCCGAAGACGGGGGCGAGGCCCGCCATGGCGGCGAAGGCCATGCCCTGGGGCAGGCCGACGAGGGCGACGTCGAAGGCGGCGCGCATGTCTTTTCCGGCGCGATGGAGGTTGTAGCGCGGGATGGTGTGCCGCGCCGGAAGAGGGTCTATTTTTCCCTGCCGGAAGAAGTGGCGGATGTTTTTGGCGATGAGCGGCAGGAATCTGGATATCTTTCTCATGTCTGTCGATATGCCGAAACGTTCGGGAGGGGGCCCGGAGTGTGGTGTGATGGGAAATGGGGCATGGTGAGAGTTTGCTCCATGATGTTCGATACTATCATGGTTTGACGCGCTGCCACAAGAGAAATCGGCTGTTGAAGAGGGGCTTTGTGCGTGCAGTCAATAATTGTTAGCGGAGTGTGCGAACGAAGCATGCCTGCAGGCGTGTCTCTACCTGCAGGATGAAACGAATGATTTTATTAAGGCACGGGCAGAGCGCGTGGAACCGCGAGAATCGTTTTACGGGCTGGACGGATGTTCCCTTGACGGCTCAGGGGCGGCAGGAAGCGGTGACGGCGGGTGAGCTGCTGATGGAAGGCGGTTTCAAGTTTCGCCGCGCATTTACGTCCTATTTGAGGCGCGCGATCGATACGCTGAATTTCGTGTTGGAGGAGACGGGGCGGGAGTGGATTCCCGTCGATAAGTCATGGCGTTTGAATGAGAAGCACTACGGGATTCTGCAAGGATGGAATAAGGCGGAGACGGTGAAGAAGTACGGCGAGGAGCAGGTGCATATCTGGCGGCGCAGTTATGATGTGGCTCCGCCTGCTCTTTCGGCGGATGATCCCCGGAATCCGCGTTTTGAAAGCAAGTACGACGGGATTCCGACGGAGGAGCTGCCGCTGACGGAGTCGCTGGCCGATACTTTGCGAAGGCTGCTGCCTTATTGGGAGGGTGTTATTTTACCCGCGCTGGTGGAAGAGGGGGAGGTGATTGTGGCGGCGCACGGCAATAGTCTGCGTGGTATTGTGAAGAATATCAAGGGGATGTCCAATGATGAGATTCTCGATTTCAATATTCCGACGGGTGTTCCGTATGTGTTCGAGTTCGACGATTCCATGCATTATCTCCGGGATTATTTTCTCGGAGATCAGGAGGAGCTGAAGCGAAAGATGGTTGCTACGGCGAAGGTTTAGTTCTCCGGAGTGGTGGTTTGCCGTTCGTTTTTTCGGTAAGGCGTTTCATACGCTTTGTCGAGAATGGCGCGTTTCGTTTCGTATTTGTCGCATGGTTTGGTGGGGCACCAGCGCAGGAGTTCTTGTTCGGATTGCCCGGCTCCGGTGTAGAAGATGTATGGAACGACGGAAGGTTTTGCAGGCGGCAGGCTTTGTGTAATGGCTGAGCCGGGGTGATGCAGGTGCCCCTGCAAGGGGTCCTTGATGTTGGTTTGCCGATGTGAGCAGGTGAAGGTTGGGAGGTGGTGGAGGCAGGTGAAGCCGTAGGAGATGGCGATTTTGGCGAAGAGGGCGAGGAGTAAAACGGTTTCGATGAGGGTGCGCTTTTGCTGCCGCAGCTGTGGCATGGTGCGAGTCCATGCGAGGCTGAGGATGAGGAAGGCAGGAAGGATGGCCTTGAAGAGGAGTTCGTTGAATTGGTCTCCTATATAAAAGAGCGGGAGGATGGCAAAGACGGCGAGTGCTATTTTCAAGGGAGTCCAGAATCGTAGATGCCGAAGGGGGATGTAAAACAGGAATACGATGACGAATGCCGTGAGCAGGAGTATGGAGAGGGCCTCGCTCCATGATACCGCCATGAAGAGTGTGATGCCGGTGTCGAGGTTGCTTTCCGCCCGGGTGTAGTACAGGGCGGCGATGAAGAGAAGAGCGCATGATATCCAGAATGGCGAGGAGCGCAGCAGGAATAGGGTTTGCCGTTTGAGGTCGGATCTGTTGGGAAAGACGGCGTAACACAGGAATGGGAAAAGGCCTATTGCGCCCAAGGGCGATAGGAGGGTAAGCAGGGCTCCGGAGAATGTGTAGTGCCATGCGGCGCGTTTGGGGACGAGAATGAGGGCTGTGGCGAGCAGGGTGGCGGGTGCGTGGTTGATTGTGGAAAGCAGCTGGGTAGCCGGGCCGATGAATCTCGGCATGAGGCTGGTGGGATAGATGTAGGAGACGATGGGCGTGAGTGGGCCCAGGATCATGTTATGAAAGGTGCTGTCCAGAGCAAAGAGGAAGAAGACGAAGAGGAGGCTGATGCGGTTCAGGATGCAGTAGGCGACGAGTATCGTCAGGATGACGGCGGCCGTGTTCCACAAGTAAAGAAAGAGGCCGGGCAGGTCGTGGAGCGGAGAGGTGGAATAGCCGCATAGCGCGGCTATTTTGCTGAGAAGGGCGGGTGGCAGCCATGAGGCGATGTAGTAGGTCAGTTCGCGCCCGTCGGGTAGGATGACCGGCCATGCATAATCGACGAGGTTGCCGTAGAAGGCGTTCCTCTGCCAGAAGTCTCCGTGCTGTGTGAAATTCCCCGTATAGCCTGCAAGGAGTTGTTGTGCGCAGGCGATCAGAATGGCCGCGGCGAGTTTCAGGCAATCGTTGCGGGTGAGTGGAAGGGTGTCTTTCGACCGTTTGTTGAAGAGGATGATCAGGGTGTAGATGATGCCGATCGTCAGAGGCAGGGATATCCACATTTCACACCAGCCAATCAGGAAAAGGATGTTGGGCAGGGCCAGGTAGGCGAGAGCCAGCCAGATGACGATGTCCTTGCGGAGTGCGCCGCAGATGCACCGGCCGGGTTCCGGCTGCAATAAGGGTGTGGTTGCCATGTTTGCGCGAGGGGCGGTGGGGGAGAGTGCGGGTGATATGCTATCGAATCGGTAGCATATCGTCAAGAGGATTGCCTTGGCGTTTGTCGGCGCGGATGCCGCATGCGGGTATCCATGGTGCGTGTTTGATGTTGTCTTTTTTGAGTAATTCCAAAATGCCGCCGTTTGAGCTTGCGGTGGATGCGGTTTGCAAGTAATATCCGATGTCACACGCCATGAGACCTTCGTTTGAGAATATCGATTTGAATGAACGCCCGTTTCTTGTTTTTTGGGAGGTGACGCGGGCGTGTGCTCTGGCCTGCAAGCATTGCCGTGCGACGGCCCAGCCGCATGCCGATCCTCAGGAGCTTTCCACGGAGGAGGCGTTGAAGCTGATTGATGCGATTGCCGTTTTGCGGCCTCCGATGCTGGTGCTGACCGGGGGAGATCCGATGATGCGGCGCGATATTTTCGATTTGATTCGCCATGCCGCCGGCAAGGGGTTGCGCGTTGCGCTGAGTCCTGCCGCGACGGCTCGCCTGATTCATACGGACTTCATGAAGCTGAAGGAGGCTGGCGTGCAGAGCATGTCGTTGAGCCTCGACGGTGCGACGCAGGAGACGCACGATGCCTTCCGCGGGGTGCCGGATACGTATGTCCGCACCTTGCAGGCCGCCCGGATGGCGCAGGAGGCGGGGATGCATTTGCAGATCAATACGACGATTACCCGCAGTACGCTCGGGGAGGTGGATGCGTTCCTTGAGCTGATGAAGGAGCTGAAGCCTTCGATGTGGAGCGTGTTTTTGCTGGTGCCGACGGGGCGCGCCTCGCTCGACGAGCTGCCTTCCGCCGAGGAGGTGGAGGCGGTGTGGCACAGGCTTGAGGAGCTGAGCGTGGATGTGGAGTTCGGCGTGAAGACGACGGAGGGGCATCATTATCGCCGCGTGGCTTTGCAGGAAGCGAAGCGCAAGGGGGCGAAGCCCGCCCGCCATGCCGTGCCGACGCGCGACGGGAAGGGGATCGTGTTCATTTCCCATACGGGCGAGATTCAGCCTTCCGGATTCCTCCCGATGACGGCAGGCAATGTGCGGCAGGACGAGTTGGCCGAGGTTTACCGTTCGCATCCTCTGTTCGTGAAGTTGCGTGACGACGATGCGCTGGAAGGCAAGTGCGGCCGTTGCGAGTACCGTCGCATTTGCGGAGGTTCCCGCGCCCGCGCCTACGGGATGACGGGCAATGCGTTCGCCTCTGATCCTCTGTGCTCTTACCAGCCGCGCTGAGTTTTCTTTTTTCTTATTGCTTATGATCAATATCACCAGACTTTGGACAGGTGCGTCGCAACCGGCGGACCATATTCGCTACGGCCACGGCAGCGGCCACGGTTCTGCCAGTACGGCTTCCTGCATGCCGGTTTCTTCGCGCGTGCGCAAGCCGATCGTCGTCTGGAATATTACGCGTACCTGCAATTTGCGCTGCGTGCATTGTTATGCCGATTCCCATGCCGAGAAGTATCCCGGCGAGTTGACGTGGGAGCAGTGCTGCGAGGTGATTGACGATCTGGCTGAATATAAGGTGAATGCTCTGCTGCTGTCCGGCGGAGAGCCTCTGGTGCACCCGCGATTGCTCGATATTCTGGAGCGGGCGACGGGCAAGGGGCTGAAGGTGACGATTTCGACGAACGGTACGCGTATTACGCCGGAGCTGGCGGCGCGTTTCAAGGAGCTGGGTGTGGCCTATGTCGGCATTTCGCTGGACGGTATCGGGGCTGTGCATGACAAGTTCCGAGGCGTGGAGGGTTCGTTCGAGCAGGCTGTGCGCGGGTTCCGCCTGTGCGAGGAGGTGGGGCAGAAGACCGGCCTGCGCCTGACGCTGACGCGCAATAATGTGCAGTGCATGGAGCAGATTCTGGATTTCATCGAGCGGGAGAATATTCAGCGTGTGTGTTTCTACCATCTCGTGCCGACCGGGCGCGGTGTGGATGTGCAGACGCTTCTTCCGGAAGAAGCCCGCGGGGCGATGGATATGCTGATTGCCCGCGTGGAGCGGTGGAAGGCAGCCGGGAGCGCGCGCGAGCTGTTGACGGTGACTCAGCCTGCCGACGGCATTTACCTGCTGCTGCGCCAGCTGCGCGAGGGTAGCCCGCTGGCTGCCGAGACTTTGAAGCTGCTGCAGTGGAACGGCGGCGGGGCGAACAGTTCCGGCCGCGGTATTGCGAATATCGATACGCAGGGCAATATTCATCCCGACCAGTTCTGGCAGTCCGTGACGCTGGGCAATGTGAAGAAGGAACGTTTTTCCGATGTGTGGGAGGCGAAGGCCGGTGCGGCGGTGGATCTGCTGCCCGAGCTGCGCGCCAGCGACGATCCGCTGGAGAGGCAGGCCAATTTGCGGGGGCGTTGCGCCTCGTGCCGCCATTTCGCCCTGTGCGGCGGCGGTTTCAGGACGCGGGCCGCATTTGCCAACGGCGATTGGTACGGTTCCGATCCCGGTTGCTACCTGTCGGATGAGGAAATCGGGACATCGCTTTAATGCCTGTTTCGCCCCTGTTCCGGTTCCGGTGCAGGGGGCTTGCTGAAAGCCGCCATTTTTTTGAAAGAATGTCGATTTTTCGCTTGCGGAACGAATGGGGTTGTGTTAAAAAAAATCTACCATGAAGCGCGCAGTTCTTTCAGCTCTTGTTCTCTTTGGCCTCGCCGGCACCTGCTATGCCGACATCCAGGCTCCGCCCGCCTCCGAGTATACCGCCACTCGCAAGCTTGGTCGCGCCCTCTCCAATCTTATTTACGCCGTAGAAGAAGTTCCGACCTCGATTCTTCGCTGGCAGGATATGGACGGCAACTATGCCGGCTGGTCCGTCGGCGTTGTGGACGGTTTCGCCCGCACGTTCGAACGTATGGGCTACGGTTTCTATGAATTGGTGACTTTCTGGGCTCCGACCTACAAGTGCACGTATCGTCCTCCCTATCAAGGCAGCTGCGGCCGCAACGGTCTCAAGGAATACAATCCCTGGTCGGGCTTCACCGAATTTCCGCAGGAACTCGGCTTCCAAAGCTACTACAACTATTCCCGCCAGCAGCAGTACTGAAGCAGCGGGTACGTTCCCTTTTCCAACCGCGGATGTCTTCGGATATTCGCGGTTTTTTTTGTGCCGTATGGCTGCCTTGTGCAGGATGCGGCAGGATTGGCTGCTGGAGAGGATGCCGGTGCACTTTTCATGGAGAAGTTGCCGTTGCGTGTAAGCGTTTCCGGGCGAGGGCCGTATGCCGTCCGGGAGTTCAGTGCAAACCGACCTGTACCTGACGGTTATTTGCCTGGTCCTGTACCAAGAACCGGAAAAGGCGTTACCGGGTGGGCTGGTCAGGGGAGGGTGCGGGGTCGAGCGGCTCGCGGGAAATGATGGGTGTATCCGGCGGTGCTGGAATGGGGGTGCGCTCGATGAGCCGCCATTGCCCGTCGATCAGGGAGAAGGTGCAGGCCATGTGCTCGCCGTTCGGAGGATTGAGCTGGAGGAGAACGGTGGCCTGTGTGTCCGAATCGTGCCGGATGGAGAGGACGATATATTTCCTGTTTTTGAGTGCGTCATCCCGTTGGAGCAGGAACTGGATTTCCATCTCGCCCGGAGGCCGGGATGCGGCCCATGCCGAGAGGGTCATGCAGGCGCAGGCGAATGTTGTCAGGATGCGCTTCATGGGGGTATCCTGCTTCCATGCCGCGCCCTTGTCAATGATCTTTTGTCTCTATGGCATGGTTCTGTGTTTTCCTGCGTTTGGAGTTGTGGTATCATCTGCACATGAGTAGTACGCCCACCATTGCCATCGTCGGCCGTCCGAATGTCGGCAAGTCCGCCATTTTCAATCGGATGGTCGGTCGCCGCATCGCCATTGTGCACGACCAGCCGGGCGTGACGCGCGATCGTTTGAGTGCGCCGTGCCGTTTGACTGATTATGCCTGCCATGTGATGGATACGGGCGGTATCGGTTCCGATCTGGAGGACGGCTTTACGGAGCAGGTGGCCCGCGAGGCCGATATGGCTCTGGCGAGTGCGGATCTGATCATGTTTGTGGTCGATAGCCGGGATCATCTGACCCCGGTGGATATCAGCATTGCCGAGCGGTTGCGCCGGGCCGAGGTGCCCGTGCTGCTGGTGCTGAACAAGGCGGATCACGAGAAGCAGGATCTGAATCTCGGCGAGTTCGCCGGTCTCGGTTTCAAGGACGAGATTTTCCTTTCCGCCGCCCATGGGCGCGGTTTCCATGATCTGACGCAATATCTGAACGGGTACCTGAAGAAGCTGGGTGCAGCTCCCGTGGACGCCGAGGAGGTGATGGACGCCGACGAGATGCAGGAGGAGGAGGCTCGCGAGGAGGTGAATGCCGATTCTCCTGTGCGCGTGGCCATCGTCGGCAGGCCGAATGCGGGCAAGTCGTCTCTGGTGAATGCCATTCTGCGCGACGACCGCACGATCGTTTCGGATGTGGCGGGTACGACGCGCGATGCCATTGATATTCCCCATGAAGTGAACGGCAAGGAGTATGTATTCATCGATACGGCGGGCATGCGCCCCCGTTCGCGCCGCGACACGTCCGTCGAAGTGTTTTCCGCGATGCGCAGCGAGCGGGCCATCCGCCGTGCGGATATCTGCCTGCTGGTGGTCGATATTGCGGCTGGGGTGACTGCGCAGGATCGCCGCATCGGCAGCCTGATCGCCAAGGAGGGCAAGCCCTGCTTGATCGTAGTGAACAAGTTCGACCTGTTTCACCCGTCTGCGGAATACAAGGATCGCATGGAGGAGGTGAAGGAGCAGATACGTTCCGAGCTGTTTTTCCTGGATTATGCGCCTTTCGTCGCCGTATCGGCGAAGGAAGGGAAGGGGATTGCGGGTATTTTCACGCAGATCGAGGCGATCCGCAAAGGTTCGCTGGATTATCCGTCCACGGGCCAGCTGAACCGCATCATGCAGCGCGCGCTGGAGGCCAATCCTCCCGGCATGCACCGCCAGTTGAGGAAGAGGCTCAAGCTGTTTTATGCGACGTGCGCGGTGAACGAGAAGTATTCGACCATTCCCGTGCCGACCTATGTGCTGTTCGTGAACGACAAGCGGCTGATGCTCGACAGCTATGCGCAGTATCTCCGCAATGCGATCCGGCAGGAAGTGAAGGGTGTGGGTATTCCCATCCTGTTGTCGCCGCGTTCGCGCGTGCGGCAGGATTGATGCATGCGGCATGAACGAGCGTCCTCTGCTTTCCGTCGAACACCTTTCGGTGCGTTTCCATACGCGCGCCGGAGTGGTGCATGCGGTGGAGGATGTGAGTTTCCAGCTGAATGCCGGGGAAACGCTCGGCATTGTCGGCGAGTCCGGCTCCGGCAAGTCGGTGACGTGCTACGCGCTGATGGGGCTGGTGCCGATGCCGCCCGGCCGCCTTGCGCCGGAGAGCCGCGCCCTGCTCGGCGGGGAGGATGTGCTGGCATGCAGCGAGAGGGAATGGAGCCGGATGCGGGGGAAGCGCATTTCGATGATTTTTCAGGATCCGATGACGTCGCTGAATCCGTATATGAGGGTGGGCGATCAGGTGGCCGAGCCTTTGGTGATCCATCAAGGGGTGTCGTGGCGGGAAGCCCGGGCCCTGGCCGTCGAGGAGCTGGCCCGTGTGGGTATTCCCGAGCCGGAGAAGCGCGCGAAGAGCTACCCGCATGAATTTTCCGGCGGCATGCGGCAGCGGGTGATGATCGCGATGGCTTTGATTACGCGGCCGGAGATTCTGATCGCCGACGAGCCGACGACCGCTCTCGATGTGACGGTGCAGAAGCAGGTGCTTGATTTGCTGCGGCAGCGGCAACAGGAACTCGGCACGGCGATAATCCTGATTACGCACGATCTCGGCGTCGTCAAGGCGTATGCGGACAGGATTCAGGTGATGTATGCGGGAAGGATTCTCGAATCCGCCCCGGCGGAGGAGTTGCTTGGCAATCCTCTGCACGCCTATACGCGTGCGCTGATGCGGGCCATTCCCGCGCACCGGGCGAAGGGGGAGAGGTTGGAGGTTATTCCTGGCCTGCCGCCCAGCCTGCGCGACGGGCAGGAAGGATGTTCGTTCCGCGAGCGGAATATGCTGGGCAACAGTTCTCTCTGCCTGCGCCACGGTACGCCCGAGCTGATCGAGGCATCTTCCGGCCATTGGGTGCGCAATTGTCCGGGCTGTTTGGCGAGGCCGTGAAATTTTTCGAAGGTGAGAAAGGCGCGAATAAAAGACGTTTTGGATGCCTTTAAGCGTTTATGATGGCGCAGTATGACACAATAGCCGTTTTTGCTGGTTGATGTTGCTGATTTCTTGCGCCATCATAAGTGCGATTCCTCTATGAGGATTTTTTGAAAATCCGGAAAACTTCACAACATTATGAGAAAAACATTATTCCTGATGGGCATTTTGGCGATGGTCGGTTCACCTGTTGCCATGGCAAACAGCTATATTAGCAATGAGACCGTCACCGTGAGCAATACCCGCTCGTTTTCCGAGAACCTGAGCGTAGGCACCTATCAGGGCGCCGGGACGCTGGTCGTGGCGAACGGTGGACAGGCCAGCACGGAATACAGTCTTTTCATCGGAGGCCGCGGTTACTGGGCTCCCGGCACGGTGCCCGGCGACTGGGCTGCCGGAGCTCCCCACGAAGGTACGGTGACGATCGCTGAAGGCGGCAGTCTGGCGATCGGTACGCGCAGCGGCGGAGCGCCTGGCGCTCAGCAGATCGTGGTCGGCGGAGCAGCCAAAGGCACTCTCAACATTGCCGGTACGCTGACGACTCCCGGCGTGCTGTATGTGCGCGATGGCTCGGTCAATATTTCCAGAACAGGTTTGCTGCAGATGACCGGTCGCAACGCTGAGGGGCTTGTGGTCGGCGAATACAAGGACGGCTATGCTTCCGCCAGCAACGGGCAAGTCGTCATCGACGGCGGCAGAGTCGAAGTGCGCGACAGCATTGTGACGCTGGGCAGCAATGTGTCTTCCAACACATCCTCGGGATTGGCCAAGGGCACGATGGTGATTCAGAACGGAGCGGGGGTCGACTTCGGTACCAGTCTTGTCACGATCGGCAACGGACAGGGTGCAATCGGCACGATGTCCATCGAATCGAATGCCCGTGTCAATAGCGGACTGGTGCAGCTCGGTTTCGGAACGGGATCATACGGTTCTTTGACGGTTTCCGGAGGCGGTTCCCTGAGTGTCGACGGTTATTTGGTGAACGGTATCGGTGCCGGCAACGGTTCGGTGCAAGTTGCCGCCGGCAGTGCGGTGTATGCAGATGCGATTTCTCTCGGTTCCAACAGTACGACCGTGGTTGTTGCCGGAGGTTTGCTGGCTACGGATACCGATTGCTCTTCCGAGATTTATGCGGGTGCCAAGATCGAAGGCACTCTCTCGTTTTTACATGAAGGTAATATGCTCGTTCTGAAGGAAGGCGTGGATGTCGGCCGCAGTACGAACCTGAACGGGCAATTGTCGAATCTGAAGAATGTCGGAGTGGAAGGCGGTACGTTCTACCGCATGCAGGGCTTCGATCACCTGAAGTCGCTGGCTCTGGTGGGCGGCACGCTGTATCTCGGAACGACGACGACTGAGCTTCTGTCAGGAGAAATTGTAACTCCCGGACAGTCTCCTCGCCTCGTTTTCGTGATCGGTCGGGATTCCGTGGAACACGGTTCCGTGGTGAAAGCCGGTCACATTGACGGATTCGGCAAGGGGCAGGACGTGTCGCAAGCATCTATCATGTTCGATATGAGCAGCTACGGCCTCGACCTCATCGGCCGTAAGGTGGAATTCATCGAAGATCAGACGAATCAGAATTATGTGCGTTTCGACGATACGATGTATGTGGACAATACGGCATCGTTGGCCGCGCTCGGCGACAATACCTTCAATGACGGTACGACGAGATTCGATTACGTTTATACCGGTACGGGGATTGAATTCAAGAATCGCCTGACAACGACGATTCCTCCGGATGGTCCTGTCGTGAATAATGATGAAAAGATTGAATCGGAAATCGTTTTGGGCGATACGGTCGTGAATCACGGTACGGTGACGTTTACTCCCGACATGTCGACGGGGATGAGCGGAAATCCCGTGACGATCGCTTCCTTTATTGCGACCGGCAGCAACCTTCTTGAAGCTGCCACTGCGACGTATGCTCGTGTACATACGACCGTGACGAATAATCCCGATGGAAGCAAGCATGTGGTGATCGACCGCGAACCGCTCGATATGCCGGCCGATGTGGCTGTTCTCGTCCGCAGGACGATTGACGTCAATCCCGACGGTGCCGACCGTGGCAAGATCGGCGATGCTACAATGGGGCAGCAGGTCAATTACATGCTCGTTTCCGGCGATGGATCCCTGACGCTGAATCGTACGGATTTGACGGCAGATAAGCGCCTGACGGCGTATTCGGGAAGCCGGATTGCGCTGAATGACAGTACGATCGTGGTCGGTGGTTCTCAGACGCATGTCGATGCTTCTCTTGCCGCCTATGTCGGTGATTCCGAATTGGACGGTACGACGCTGAGCCTGAACAACGGTTCCAGCCTGACGACGAAGAAGGTGGCTCAGGCGGAAACATCGTTCTCCATCAAGAATTCGTCCGTCAATTTCGGAACGACGGGCAATAACGTGATTGCATCCGGCGACGGAGCTCCGATCGATATCACGAATTCGACGATCAACGGCAACGGTACGCTGAATTATGTGACGGTGAATAATTCCGTGGTAACGCCTGCGGTTCTCGCCCCCGGCGCTACCGGCTCCCGTTCGCTCACGTTGAACAATACGAAGGTATCCGACTCCCTGTTCAATTTCGATCTGGGCAATGTTGCGATTCAGTCCGGCGGTATGAACCAGTTTACGCTGTACCTGCTTCAGGGTACGGAACAGTTGAATAACGTGAAGGTGGCCTTGCAGCTGACTCCCGGCCAGGAAGAAGCTCAGCGCGCAAGCCTGACCAACGGCACGACCTTCCAGCTCTTCCAGTATGGCGAGGGCGCTTCCTTCACAGGTACGCTTCTTTCCGATCCCTCCCTGCTTCCCGTGCTTGCCCCGGGTCTCATTTGGGATCTGAACAATCTGTCCGGCGGTGTTCTCAGCGTGGTCTGGGAACCCATCGGCGACGGTCAGCGCATTGCCAATACGCTGCGCAGCGCGGCGATGACTGCTCGTAATTTCGGCCAGACGGCTCTTGCTCATGCTGCCGATTTCCGCCATCCGGAAGGAAAGAACCTGTGGTTCTCCGGCCTCGGCTACTTCGACAATGCCAGCAGCCACAACGGCCGCACCGGTTATGAGTTCAATACGGGCGGCTATGCCGTCGGTATCGACCGCACGTTCGACCGCACGACGATCGGTTTCGCCTTCGGGCAGACCTTCGGCACGAACACGCCGAAGAACAACTCCATGTACTACACCGCCGGCAAGATCAAGCAGGACGGCAAGCTCTACGGCCTCTACGGCCGCCAGATCGTGATGAGCTCGGACAAGGATTCGGTTTATATCGACGGATATGCCATGACCGGCAACTTCGACAATAAAAGCGAGAAGGTTTCTCTGCGCAATGGCCAGTTCAGCACAGCCAAGTGGGAAGATCAAGCATACTCCCTGGGCCTGATCGGCACGTGGCGTCATGAAGTGGCCGCTGCGACGTATCTCAAGCCGTTCATCGGCATTGATTACACGTCGATCGGCATGGATGAGTTCTCGGAATCGAACGGTGCTATTTCCTCCACATACACGGACGGTTCGTACAGCGCGCTGACGGCCGTGGTCGGCGTCGGGCTCGAACGCACGTACGTTCTCGCAAACAACATGGAGCTTTCTCCTGAAGTGAGCGTTTCTTACGTGGGCGATATTTCCCGCAAGGATGGAAAGGTTTCCTACATCAACGATTACTCGACTCCGATGACGGAATACTCCGTTTCCCCGGGTCGTAGCGCCGTGCAGCTGGATGCCGCCGTGAACTGGAAGATCAACGAACGCTGGGGCGCCCGTGCCGGGTACGGTTATTCCTACCGTAGCGGAGCGAACAGCCAGGTGGTCAGCGGTCTTGTCAGCTACGCATTCTGATTCAATCTTCACAGACAGACATTGTATTGACGGGGGGCGGATGAAGATCCGCCCCCTTTTTTTCGTTTGCCGCCGCGCGGCGACTGGCGTATGATGATGCGGCCATGACCGATGCCTACGCTCGCCTTGCCGATTATCTGCGCCGTTTTTACGCGCCGGATGAATTTCCTGCTCTTCTGTATCAGGCGGAATCGTGGGCTTCCTCCCGGCCTCTGAATGGTTTGAGGATTCTGGACGGTACGCCCGTATTCCGCAATACGATGGCCAAGTATATGGCTTTGATCGCTGCCGGGGCGGAACTGTGCGTTCCTCCGCCCTCGGTGATGCCCGGAGATCCCGCCGTGCTGGCCATGCTGCCGGAGTTCGGCATTCGGGTAGCGGATGGGAAGGTCGGAGAGTTCGATATGGTTCTGGATTGCGCGGGAGCCCATGCCGGGTTGAGGCCGCGCTATGGGTTTGCCGAGTTGACGCGTTCGGGCGTTGCGCGGTTTGAAGGATGCAGCAAACCTGTTTTTCTGGCAGATGCCGGGATGATCAAGATGATCGAGACGTGCCTCGGTACGGGGGAAAGTTTTTTCCGTGCGTTGCAATCGCTTGGTTACGGTGATGTGCAAGGGCGGGAGTTGGCGGTGTTCGGCTACGGCAAGGTGGGCCGAGGGCTGGTGTATTATGCCCTGCAGCGGAAGATGAGCGTGACGGTGATCGACCGTGCGGATCGCTCGCAGGAGGTGCCGGATGGCGTTCGGTTCGTGCATGCGGGGAATCCGGAATGCGTGCGGTCTGCGGTGGAGCAGGCATGGTGCGCGGTGACGGCAACGGGCGTGCGGCATGCGCTGGAAGATGTGTTTCGCCCCGGAGTGCCGGATGGTGTGCTGCTGGCCAATATGGGGGTGGAGGACGAGTTCGGCCCTTCCGTGCCGGCCGAGAGGGTTCTCTCAGCCAAGAGGCCGCTGAATTTTATTTTGGAGGAGCCGACGTCGATGTGCTACATCGAGACGACGATGGCTTTGCACAATGCCGGAGCAGTCGAACTTCTGCGCCCGGATTGTCCGGCCGGGGTCTTTGCTCCGGCCGCACAGGTGGAGCAGGAGCTGCTGGATATCGTGCGGAGCAGGGGAAGGCTGGCTGCCGATCTGCAGCTGCTGGGGTGCTGAGGATGCGAAGAAGCGGAGCAACCTGTAGAAGATTGCTCCGCCCGAGGAATTGCCCGGCAAGGCGCGTATGGTACCCTTACGCCGCCCTGCGCCTGCGGCGAAGCAGCAGCGCCGAAAGACCCAGCAGACTCAGCGTCGCCGTCGCCGGCTCCGGAACCATTCTCAGAGTCAGGCTGCCGTCGGACGCATAGTTGTCGTACATCAACACCCAGCCGGAGGCGGTCAGTGCTTCCATATCCAGCGATGAGTAGTCCAGCACAGAGCCAATCCACGTCATATTCAGTCCTTCGCGATTGTCCAGAAGGTGGATCGTCACTTTATCGCCGAATGAGGCTCCCAGCCCGACCAGCGTACTGTAGAAACTCGCATCGAACGTCACCTCGCAGGTGGAGCCTGCCAGCAGCGTGATGTTGCCCGTGCCTTCCGTCGCATAGTGCCGCGTAAGGTCGAAGCTCATCGTATCCGCATTGAAATCGGAAGCGTACACCATGGCCGTCAGCGTCTCGGAAATCGTAATCCGAGCACCGTTCTTGGCCAGCAATTGCGAGGCCGCCATCTGCTGCTCTCCGCCGCCCAGCAGGGAGACGCTCGCCATGCTCAGTACGGCATTTTCCGCCGTCATCGTGCCGTAGTTCGTCACCATACCCGAGAGGGAGGCATTCTGCTTGAAGTGGACGGTGCCGCGGTTCTCGTAGCTGCCGGAGAGCTGGACTGCACCCTGGTAGGTGACGGAGCCCGAGGCGTCCACCGTGGAGGTGCCCGTATAGTTCACGGTGCCGGAGAGGACGAGATCGCCGTCGCCCTTCTTGTGGAAACTTGTACCGTCCCAGCCGCTGGCGTAGGTGATGCCTGTACGGTCGCCGAGATTGTCGGAGATGGTCACGGTACCGTCGGCCTTGTTGACGGTGAAACTGCCGGTGCCGAGGGCTTCGCCGCCGTTGTTCCAGGCAGAAGCCGCCGTCAGCACATAATCGTTTCCGGAAACGGAAGACCGGTAAACCACATGATCGCGGTATCCGGCGACGGTGGACTGGGCGAGATTGGCAAGCCCGGTCTGGGAAGTATTGCGGATGAGGGTGACGGAGCCACCTTCGTTCATCTTGAGCCGGGAGGCGTTGTTGAGGGAAACGGTCACGCCGGAGGCATAGGTTCCGTTGTCGACGGTCAGCATGGTACCGCCTGCCACGGCCTTCGACAGGTCGAAGGAAAGGGACATGCCGGAGGCAAGGCTGAGGGAATCGACGGAAGAACCGGAACCTGCAACGGCGACATTCTGGTAAGTGTAAGCTCCAGCAGCACCCTGAAGGCGGCCGTTATCGCCGAAAGTGATGGTGGTGAAGGAAGCTGTTGCGCCGCCCTGGAAGGAAAGGGAAGTCGTCCTGCCGCCGATGATGAAATCGGAAGCGGAGAAGGAAAGGGCGGCATCGTTCTTGTAAAGCGTGAGGGAGTCGACGTTGGAGATGGAGTCGAAGGAGACGTTGGTCGTGCCTCCTGCTCCGCCGGCACAATCTCCGTTGCTGCCTGCTTTACCATTGAATCCGCTGGCGATGTAGATGTTGTTGTACTGGGTGAGATTACCGCCCGACACAGTCACGGAACCTCCTGCGCCGCCATCATTGGTGCGTGTGGTGTTGAGGCCGCCTCCGCCTTCGCCGTTGCTGCCGTTGGTCGTGGTTACGGTGCCCAATTCACCAAGAGCAGAATAGGAGAATGAACCGCCTGAGCCGCTGCCACCGCAGCCTCCGCCACTTGCACCCCCGCCGCCATTGCCGTTGCCGGTTCCGGTAGCGCCAAGATTGCTGGTGGATACATACGCGGCACTGCCACCGCCGCCGCCGCCGCAATAAAGGCCCCAGCCGCTGCCGCCATTACCGCCTGCATTGGTGATGTTCCCCTGACCACCTTGTCCTGCAGAACCGCCACCGGATGGGGAACTGCCGCCGCCTCCATTCCCGGCCGATATGTAGAGATCGGCGGCCATGGCATGTGTGACCAGCATGCCGAGCAAGACGATGGAGAATCTTGACATCTTGATTTTCATATAAATGTGATATTGGTGTTGAATTTGGGGTAAGAGGCTTGTCCTACCGCTGGCGTTAGTCTATCGGATAAACAATCCGTTATATTATAGTTGTGTTATTGTGCTGAATCAACTGGATGTGAATGGAATATGGTTATAATGGTGTTTGGGTTTCAACGTGAAACATGTTATTTCTCCATGTAATACCTGAATATTCTGGGGATTGCATGGCCTACCGGTTTTGAGGCATGTGAATGGCCGTCGCTCGTTTTACCGCTAACCTTCAATCATATGTCGCCGCATGTCGTCATTTTCTATACATTTTACACGATTTGTCGATTTAGGGCTTGATAACGGATTGTTTATCCGCAATGCATGTATTGTTTTCATAAATTTCTTTTTGTAAATGATTTCAATGATGATTGTATGATTTGTTTTTGTTCTATTTTTGTGTGATTGCCGTTGTTCGTAAATAAAAGAACGGCCTCCTGAAGAGGAGGCCGTTGCGGATGATTGATGGTCGGAAGCCGTTTTATTGGGCTGCTGGTTTTTCAGCAGCGTGGTCATGTTCCGCATGGTCATGATCGGCGTCGGTGTGTTCACCATCCTTGTGGTCATGGCCGCAGTCGCATTTGCCGTCTTTTGGGGCGTTGGTGGCCCATGCCTTGACGATTTCGATTTTTTCGGCGTTCAGGACGGGCGCCGTTTCCGTGGAGTCGGGGGCCATTTTGCCGGAGACGACGACGTAGTCGAGTTCCTTGAGGCCGTTGACTCCCTTGACGCTTTGCTCAATGACCATGCCTTCCTTGTCTGCAAGCTGGATGGTGAGCATGTTGGCGGTTTTGACGTCCTGCGGGGTGCAGCAGGCGGTGTAGGGTTTTTCTTCCTGCATTTCGGCGATGACGAAGGAGGGGTCGCCGATTTTGAAGAAGGCCTGTCCGTTGGCAAAGATGTCTTCGGCTCCGACGAGGCGTCCGCGGACGGTGACGGTTTCACCGGCTGCCGTTTTGCGGGCGTCCTTGATGTCTTTGGCCTGTTCTTTGCCTTCGACGGTGCCGAAGTAGCCTTGCAGGGCTGAGGTGGCGGCGGCGCTGGCTGCCGGGGCGGCGTTTTCCGTAGCGGCCTTGTCCTTGCAGGCGTTGAGGGCGAGCATGGAGAGGGCGGCGATGATGTATGCGGTTGTTTTCATGATTCGATTTTTATGGTTGGTTTATTGTGGCTGGTCAGATGGATCGGAGGGCGGTGGGCAGGGGTACCCGGAGGCAGCTCCATGCGGGCAGGGCTGCGCCGATGAGGCCGAGTCCTACGCCGGTGAGCATGCCGTAGATGAGGGTGGCGGCATCGAAGTGCAGCGTGAGGGTGCCCGCCGAGAGGGAGATGGTAGCATCCGAGAAGACGAAGACGCAGAGGACGCAGGCAAGGAGGGTGCCGAGCATGCAGGAGAGGAGGGCTTCGATGAGCAGGGAACAGAAGATGTTCATGCGGGTGAAGCCCATGGCCTGCAGGGCGGCAAGTTCCCGCGTGCGGGAGCCGAAGGCGGCGTAGAGGGTGTTGAATCCGCCAAAGAGGGCGCCGATCGCCACGAGTAGGGCGCTGAGCCATGTGATGGTGACGATGGGGCCGAAGAATTTGGCGAGGTCTTCGTAGTATTTGGTTTCCGAGACGGCGGCCAGTTCGAGGTCGGAGCGGCGGAAGGCCATGTTTTGCAGGGCTTTGGCTCCTTTGCCTTCGGTGGTGGCGATGACGCAGGAGGGGTTTTCCCGTTTGGTGAGGGCGAGGATGTCGCTTCTGTCTCCCCAGATTTCGGATTCGTAGCGTGTGTTGGGCGCGGCGAAGTGGCCGGATATGCGGAATTTGGCTCCCCCCAGGGTGATGGTTTTGCCGAGGGCTACGTCGGCTTTGTCGACGCCGAGGGCATGGTAGGTGAGTTCGCCGACGAGGATTTCACCGGGTTTGGGCAGGCGTCCGTCGGTGAGGCGGACGGTGTCGTGTACGGTGAAGGCTTCGGGGCCTATGCCGCGGATGTAGGCTCTGCCTTTTTGTCCGCCGGGGAAGATGACGGGCGTCATGCAGTGGACTTCCGTGGAGACTCGGGGGCGGTCGCCTTTGACGACTCCGGGTGTGGCGGCGGCTACGGTGGTGGCCTCGCCCGGGATGGAGGAGCGCTGGAGGCTTTCCGTGGATCCCGTGCTGAGGAGGATGACGTTGTTCGGGTTCCCCGTGGAGCCGAGCATGCGGTTCATGCTGGAGTCGAAGGAGAGCGAGAGCATGACGAGCAGGACGACGGCGAATGCCCCGAGGATGATCTGGACGGTGCGGCCGGGCTCGCGCTGGAGGTTTTTGACTGTGTAGAAGAATGGCAACATGGTGGTGGCAAGGTTAGCGGAGTGAATCTGCAAGCGGTTTGCGCGCGGCAGCCCATGCGGGCCAGAGGGTGGCGATGAGACCGAGGAGTACGGAGACGCCCAGCGAGGAGGCGATGGTTTCCGGGCTGGCCTGGATCATGAGCGATACGCCTTCGTTGCCCATGGTGAGGGGTGAGAGGCCGAGCAGGAGGATGCAGCCTCCCGCGCCGATGATGCCGCCGGCGATGCCGAGGATGATGCCTTCCCAGAGGGTGAGGCAGGCGACGTGGAGGCGAGACCAACCGATGGTCTGGTAGATGGCTGCTTCCTTGATGCGGCCGCGTACGGCGAGCAGGGCGCTGTTCGAGAGGAGGCCCAGTACGGCGATGACGGCGCCGACTCCCAGCCATTTGGAGAAGCCGATGAGTTCGAGCATTTGTCCGGCGGTTTCGGTGAAGAATTCGCTTTTGGCTCTCGTTTTGGTGGAGGTGGTGCCGGTGCGGTAGCGGGCGTCGATTTCGATGGCGAGGGCGTCGAGCCTTCTGGCATCTGCGGCATCGACCTGGAACATGGTGACGTTGCCGAGGCCGATGCGTGAGGTCTGCTGCAGGAAGTCGAGCGGTACGTAGATGCTGGTCGCATCTTCGGGGCGGTCGGATTTCGAGATGGCGACGACATGGGCTTTGACTCCTGCCGCATCGAACATGTCTCCTACGGAGAGGTTTCGGAGTTTGGCGAAGGATTCCGGGACGACGGCGGCATCATTGCGCGTGGGCCATGCCGAGAGGGAGCCGTCGACGATCTTGAGGTGCTTGTCGATGCTTTTCAGGTAGTCGGGCGTGATGCCGCGGAAGGTGATGACGTCGAGGCTGGCTCCGCAGTTGTTGACCCATATCTGGATGGGGTACACGCCTTTGACTCCGTTGATTTTCGAGATTTCCCGGCTGTAGTGTTCGGGCAGGACGGAGGTGGATGGGCAGAAGCGGTCCGCCTGGAAGACGATGAGCGAGGAGTCGGCCGCGGCTTTGGTGAGAGCGCGGTCGAGGGAGTCCTGCAAGGCCGTGACGGCTGTGAACAGGAACATCCCCGCTGCGACGCCGAGCAAGGTCAGCGTGCTGCGCAGTCTGTTGCGGACGAGCGATTTGTACGCTACTTCGCCGAGGCGCAGGATGTTGATGACGGTTTGTTTCATGCGGCGCTGGAGGTTCCGGGTTCGACGAGGACTCCTTTTTCGAGGTGGAGGGTGCGGTCTGCCGCAGCTGCTGCCTTCGGGTCGTGCGTGACCATGACGATGGTTTTGCCGTGGTCGTGGGCGAGGGAGTTGAGCAGTTTCAGCACGGCGTCGGCGGATTCGCGGTCGAGGTCGCCCGTGGGTTCGTCGGCGACGAGGAGTTCGGGGTTCGCGACGAGGGCTCGTGCGATGGCGACGCGCTGTTCCTGCCCGCCGGAGAGTTCGCCGGGGCGATGGTGGTAGCGTTCCTTGAGGCCGACGAGGTCGAGCGCGGCCATGGAGCGTTCGCGGCGTTCCTTGCGGCCCATGGTTTGGAGCATGAGGGGGAGTTCGACGTTTTCCAGCGCGTCGAGCGTGGGGATGAGGTGGTAGAGCTGGAAGATGTAGCCGACGTTGGCGGCGCGCCAGCGGGTGAGGGCTCCGCGGTTCAGCCCCATGAGTTCCTGCCCGCCGATGACGAGGGAGCCGGAGGATGGGGTGTCGATTCCTGCGATGAGGTTGAGCAGGGTGGTTTTGCCGGAGCCAGAGGGGCCCATGAGTGCGAGGAATTGCCCTTTGGGGACTTCGAGGGAAAGGTTGTTCAACGGCCTGATGGTTTGTGCTCCTTTGGCGAATTCCTTGGTCAGGTGTTGGCAGACGATGTGGTTCATGGTTTTGAAGATGGTTTGGTGTTTATTGTGCTTTGACGTTTTGGTCGGCCTTGAAGTCGGCCGAGGGTGCGAGGACGACGGGTTCCCCGGGAAGCAGGCCGCCGGTGACGGCGATGCGGTCTCCCTTGTCGCGGGAGGGATCGCGCGTGATCTGGCGCGATTCGAGTTTGTTGTTGATGGTGACGACCCAGACGCGGTCTTCGCCTGCGAGGGCTTCGCGGGGGATGAGGACGCTGTCCGACGTTTCTCCTCCGGCTGCGGGTGCGGGCGCGCTGGTTGCGGTGTCCATGTCTCCGGGGGAGTAGACTTCGGCGCGGCAGAGCATGCCAGGGCGCAGGAGGTCGTCAGGTTCGGTGACGCTGACCTGGGCGCGCAGGGTGTTGCGCTGCTGGTCGGCTTCGCCGTAGATGCGGGAGACGATTCCTTTGAAGGTGCGGTCCGGGAAGGTTTCGCAGTGGATGCGCGCATTCTGTCCGACGTACATTTTGGTAGCCTGGTCGAGGGGTACGTCCATGCTCAGGGCGACTTTTTCAGGGTCGTAGAGGGAGACGGCCGTGCCGATGTCTTTGCTCGCACCTTCTCCCGTGGTGTTGAGGCGGGAGCCGGGGGAGGTGAAGAGGCGGAGAACGCGGCCCTTGATGGGCGATTTGATTTCACAGCGCGAGAGGTCGAGCTTGGCCTGGTTGCATGCCTGTTCGGCTTTGGCTTCCTGTGCTCTGGCGGATGCCAGCCGGGCTTCGCATTCCGCGATGGCGGCGTTGGATGCAGCCAGTACGGCACCTGCCGCTTCCACTTTTTTGATGTATTCGTTCTTTTCGTGGAGGGCGTCGGTGATGGTTTTGTCGCTCACGAGGTCGCGGCCGAGTTTGGAGTAGCGTTCGTGGTTGATTTCAAGGTTTTTGAGGCGTTCCTTGTCGGCGGCGAGGTTGGCTTGCTGTGCGGCGAGGTTGGCGCGTGCTGTGTCGAGTTCGGCTTTGCGGAGCTGGACGGTGGCCGTGGCGTCCTGATGGTCGGCGTGGGTTTGGTCGACATGGATGCGGAAGTCGTCGTCAATGAAGGTGACGAGCGTTTGGCCTTTTTCGACGAGTTCGCCTTCGGTGACGAGTACATCTTTGACCGTGCCGCTGATGAGGGTGCCGGCGCGCGTTTCGAGCGGGTCGGGGGCGATCCAGCCCGAGGCCTGGAAGAGCATGTGGGCGGGAGCTTTTTTCTGCGCTTCGGCATCAATGGCGGGAGCAGAGTCGGCGATGGCTTCGGCGCGTGCGATGCGTACGGGCGTGGCGGGTTTGAGGTCGTCCCAGAGGACGAGGGCAAAGACTCCGA
This sequence comes from Neoakkermansia glycaniphila, assembly GCF_900097105.1. Lineage (GTDB taxonomy): Bacteria > Verrucomicrobiota > Verrucomicrobiia > Verrucomicrobiales > Akkermansiaceae > Akkermansia > Akkermansia glycaniphila. Next base: position 2,302,950 of record NZ_LT629973.1, read on the forward strand.
CGAAGCCGAGCAGGATGATGAGCGGGAAGAACCAGGTGGGCAGGGTGCGCTGGGCGCGTTTTTTGCCGGAACCTGGCTCCGGCTGCGAAGATGATGATTGTTTGGTAAGTAATTCGAGTGACATGTGTGGAGGTTGTTTGGATATGCTTGGGAAGTGCAGGCGGGCGCAATGCCGCCAATTCACCGGGAGTCTTCAAGGGACGTGCGTTCCGGTGTGTACGATCCTGTGCCGTTTTTCCGGAGATGGAAAAACGCATATCCTGCCTCCTAGGACAGAAGGGGTGTGGTATGGCCGCAGTAGGGAGCGGCGGTCGATGCCGGGTCGGGCGGGGGCCAAGGTTCCACGGCGGGGATGCCGTCGGGTTGGCAACCGTGAAGTTCAAGCTCCGTGCGTTCGAGGTAGAGTACGGGCACGGCTGGTGCGGAGGCTAGGACAAAAGCGGTGAATTCGTAGGTGTTGTCCGTTGCCAGAAGGATGTTGTGGCATCCATGGCAGTTGGGGCACATGCCGGGAATTTCTTCGGGTTCCGCGCAGTGTTCGCACAAATGCGAGTGTATATGAGCGGCCTTCGCCTGCTGGTTGGAGATGATTTGCTGTTCGACGCCGCATTCGCCGATGAAGAGCTTGTTGTCATGCGGGCATACGCCGATTCGCACCGAGTTGCCCAGCATGGTGAGCAAGAAGGCGAGAAGGATCAGCATGTTTCCGGCAAATTTCATGCGCTCTATGCATTCATTATAGAATTTTGCCGGGAAAAGGCAAGCAGGAAGTCCGCGGGCATGGAGAGACCGCCGTGCATTCGTGTCATACGCCGGGAGGGTTCCCTGCGCTATGCCGGAGGGCTGACGGTGAGCCAGATGAGGGAGCTGATGCCCAGTACGATCCAGAGCAGGACGCCGAGAACGAGGGCGCGCCAGCCGACGCTTTTGAGCGCATGGTACGACATGCCGAGTCCGATGAGGTACAGGGTGAAGACGAGCGCTTTGACGCCGAGGTCCGCACCGTGCGCGTAGAGGTGTTCACCGGAGGGAATCCACGTTTTGACGGCGGAGGCGATGATGAAGAGGAAGATGAACCAGGGGATGGAGAAGGAGCCCGCTTCCGCGCCGAGGGATTCGCTGCGGCGGCGATGGAACCAGCCGACACACATGGCGAGGGGGATGATCCACAGGGCGCGCGCGAGTTTGACGGGGATGGCATAGGCCAGCGTGGCTCCTCCGTAGCTTTGGGCCGCTCCAGCGACGCTGGAAGTGTCCTGAATGGCGATGCCGCTCCAGTAACCGAAGATTTGTTCGCTCATGTGGAGGCTGTGGCCCATGACGGGGAAGATGAGGAGGGCGACGGCGTTCAGCAGAAAAATGGTGCCGAGGGAGACGGCCATGTCCTTGTTGTCCGATTTCATGACGCCGCCGATGGCGGCGATGGCGGAGCCGCCGCAGATGGAGGTGCCGCAGGAGACGAGAGCGCCTACTTCGTAACGGACTTTGAGCCAGCGCGAGAAGAGGGTGCCGCAGGTGAGGACGAGGGCGATGGAGAAGATGGAGAGGAAGACGCCCTGGCTGCCGACGGCAAGCATGGAGTGGATGTCGTATTTGAAGCCCATGAGGACGACGGAGGCCTGAAGCAGATATTTGGCCCCATTGGCGGTGAGGGAGGAGACCGGGTTGCCCACGGTGAGTGCGACGAAGATGCCGGCGATAAGGAGGATGCAGGCGTCGCCCCATCCCATGACGGTCGCTAGAAGTGCCGCCGCCAGAAATACATAGAAGATGATGTTTTTCATGGGGGGAGGTGGTATTATACGCCTGCCCGGGGGGATGTCAAGGCCGCGTTACTCCGAATACATCCGGAGGATGATGTCGCACAGGTCTTCCTTCTCTTCTTCTTCAGGCTGTTCATCAAGAGTTTGTTCGGGTGCCGGCTGCAGGGTGAGGATGTCGGGTGCAAGGCAGAGTTTTCCGGCTTTGACGGAGTAATGGAAGGCGCCTTCGGTATGAAAGTTGCCGTTCATGTTTTCGTTCTTGGGCATGTACGAATCCATTTGCCATGTGATCTTTTGGTTGCCCGTACATTTCATGGCGCCTTGCAGCGTATAGGGGTAGGTAGTGGCGATTTTTGCTCGTTTTCGTACGAAATCCGGCAATGTGGCGTGGATGCGTTGTTCAATTGCGGTGGAGCATTCTTCGGAAAGATTGCCGGAGCGGATGTAGCGATGGTCTGCCGTTTCGGCGTACAGGTAAATTTCCGAATGCCATTTCCAGTGTTGGGTGACGAGGACAGCCGTTTCATCATCGTTCCACGATGTTTCGATGACGTTGTGGTTGTATGTGTCGTCTGTGCCGAAGCGGGTGAACGGCGTTTTTTGAACGACAGTGCCGGGAGGAGTTTGCTTTTCGATGACGACGGGAATTTCCGGATAGATGTTTTTTCCGAAGACGGGATCCGTCAGGTCGAGGCACAGTTTTCCCTTGCCGGAAGGGGAGGCCGTGTTGTCGATCGGTAGCCGAAGGGTGGATGAGACGCTTTTGACCGTGTATTCAAGGACGATGCGGTTTTTTTCGATGATATAGCGGCATGTTCCTCTGGCTCCGATGTCGCCTCCCTTGCCGGGTTTCGTGCAGGTGGAGGCAAGATACCATTCGATGGTGTTGTCCATGTTGAAGAAGAGATGGCCGCGCGGCACGTATTCCAGATGGGCGGCCCGGTTGTTGCGGCGGATGGCGGCGGTGGCGGGATCGTGCCGGTCCAGATATTGTTCGACCGCATTCGTGCAGAACCGGCCGAATTCGTCGGCGAGAAGGTAGGTATTGCTGTCTGGGGCGCAGGCCCAGTCTTTTTGGTGCAGGGGGTATATGCCGATACAGCCAAGGGCCGGTATTTCCGTTGTGTATGGTTTGGGTGCGTCCGGAGTGTCGGCGGTCGCGGTATCCTGATAAGCAGCGAGCGGAGGCCGGTCGAGAACCGTGGGAGAAGCAACGGCTACGGTGCCGGTGAGGGCAAGGATAAGCAAGAGTCGGAGATGCATGGTTGGGGGAGTGGTTGGAATACGATTGTTTGTCGCGCATTCTATCCGGAAAAGCAATGTTCTTTTGCCTGTTTTGTATGACACGCACCATTTTGTTGAAAAAAGAGCATTGTACGCGGGATGATGGGCTTTTACCTGTTCCCGGGCAGGGCTTCATACGTCGCAAAACTGTGAATCTTTCTGTATTTCGTCGTACTCGCTTAAATTATTTTCCGCTTGACGCTCAATCTTGTTTCCGATAAAAAAGCACGACATGAAACGCACATTGTTCATTCTTTCCCTGTTGGCTGCGTCGGGGTTGTCCTATGCGGCGGCTCAATCGCAGGCATCTTCCCGTTCCGCGAGCGGGACATCGCGCGAATACAGGATCTGGTCGGATACTCCGGCCGTGACTCGCCTTTTCGATAACCAGAAGGAAGAGGGCCGTACCTCCAATCAATACGATGGCATTTGGGAACCCTCCTCTGCGGATGGCGGTACTCCGACGTGGAATGCCGCCAAAGGCAACCCGGCCCAGCTTTGGGAGTCCGAAGGGTATCCGATCGGCAACGGCCGCATGGGTGCGATGGTGTTCAACGGCAGCGGCCGCGACCGCTATGCACTGAATGAAATCTCTTTGTGGTCGGGCGGCGAGAATCTCGGTACGACGAACCGCAACGGCGATAAGAAGTATAACGGTTACAATGCCAATACGGGCGGCGACGGTTTCGGCTGTTATCAGCCGTTCGGCGATTTTATCGTGGATTTCGGCGCGCCGGTGAAGCAGGAAGGTTTCGACCGCGCCTTGTCGTTGAATGAAGCCGAGGTGACTTCCAAGGGTACGCGCAAGGGGGTGACCGTGTCGAGCGAATCGTTCGTGAGCGCGCCCGATCAGGTGATGGTGTTTTCCTATAAGGCGGACCAGCCGGGCAAGCTCGATGCGAAGTTCACGTTCGTGGGCCAGCAGGATGGCGTGCAGGTGTCTGCCTCCGGCAATACCGTGACGCTCAAGGGTACGCTGAAGAACGGCATGCAGTTTGAGGGACAGGCCGTCGTGCTGAACAGTAAAGGTACGTTGACTGCCAATAACGGCGTGCTCGAACTGAAGGGCGGAGATTCCTGCGTGGTGCTGGTTGCACTGGGTACGGATTATGTGATGGATTATTCGAAGCATTGGAAGGGCGCAGCTCCTTCCGGCAAGATCGCCAAGCAATTGGCCGCCGCCAAGAAGAAGTCCCTTGCTGAACTGCGTGCCGCCCACCGTAAGGATTTCTCGAAGTATTTCGACCGCGTGACGTTGAATCTCGGGACGACGGACGCCGCTGTGGCGGGACTGCCGACTCCCAAACGCCTCGATGCCTACAAGAAGAACCAGAACGATCCGCAGCTTGAGGAGACGATGTTCCAACTCGGCCGCTATCTGTTGATTTCGAGTTCGCGCCCGGGCAGCCTGCCTGCCAATTTGCAGGGGCTCTGGAACGGTATGGTGTCGCCGCCCTGGGCCAGCGATTACCACAGCAATATCAATATGCAGATGGCCTACTGGGGTGCGGAGCCGACGAATCTGCCCGAGTGCCATCTGCCCATGATGGATCTTCTCGTGGCGACCGAAGAGCCGAACCGCATTGCCACTCAGGAGTATGTGAAGGCAACTCAGCCCGACCATCAGGGCAAGGTGCGCGGCTGGACGCTGTACACTTCCCACAATCCGTTCGGTGGCAACGGCTGGCAGGTGAATATTCCTGCTTCCGCATGGTATGCCCTGCATATGTGGGAGCACTACAACTTCACGCAGGATAAGGCGTATTTGAAGAAGGTGTACCCGATGATGAAGGAAATCTGCGAGTTCTGGGAAGATCATCTCAAGGAGCTTGGCGCAGGCGGCAAGGGATTGAAGACGGACGGCAAGGAAGTCGATGTGACGAAGTTCCCCGAGTTGGCCGATATCAAGGCCGGTACGTTGGTTGCTCCTCACGGCTGGTCTCCGGAACACGGCCCCCGCGAAGACGGTGTGGCTCATGACCAGCAGTTGATCTGGGAATTGTTCACGAATACCATTGCCGCTGCGAAGACGCTCGGTGTGGACGATGCCTGGGCCAAGCAGTTGGCTGCCAAGCGCGATCGCCTCGCCGGACCGAAGATCGGCAAGGAAGGCAATCTGATGGAATGGATGATCGACCGTATCCCCAGGACGCAGCATCGCCATACCTCGCACCTGTTTGCCGTTTACCCCGGCAATATGATCAATCCGGTGAAGACGCCCGAGTTGTCCGAAGCCGCCAGCAAGTCGCTCGAATGGCGCGGTACGACGGGCGACAGCCGCCGCTCGTGGACGTGGCCGTGGCGTACGGCTCTCTGGGCACGCTTCCACAATGGAGACAAGGCTCATGAGATGGTTTCCGGCCTGCTGCAGCACAATACGCTTCCGAACCTGCTGACGACGCACGCGCCGATGCAGCTCGACGGCAACTTCGGTATTCCCGGCGGCATTTCCGAAATGCTTCTCCAGTCTCACAGCGGACAGATCGAACTGCTCCCGGCGCCCGCCAAGGCTTGGGCCAGCGGTTCGGTGAAGGGCCTCAAGGCCCGCGGCAATGTGACGGTGGACTTTACGTGGAAGGACGGCAAGGTGACGGACTACAAGCTCACTTCGCCGACCGGCAAGAAGGTGAAGCTCGTGGTGAACGGCCAGACCAAGGACGTGACTCCGCAGAAGCAGAAGTAACACCGCTCCCGATTCCGGTTTCAAGGCGCGTTTCCTCAGGGAAACGCGCTTTTTTTCTTTTTGGCATGGTTTTGATAGAGAAACGTGTGGCGGCTTTTTTGTGGAGAATTTGCCCGTACCGTCCACAGTGAGACGCTTGACGGTGTAAAAAATGTCTGTTACACTGACAGACATGGAGCATTTGTCGCCGACTCAGAAAAAGACGATGATCAGGATTGTGGAGGCCGCCATCAAGCTGATGAGCGAAAAGGGTTTCCACCGGGTGAGCGTGCAGGAGATAGGCAATAAGGCGGGTTTGTGCGAGAAGACCGTGTTCCGCTATTTTCCGTCGAAGACGGAGCTGTTGACGGGGATTATCCGGTACCGCGCCTATGCCAAGGAGCTGAAGGAGGAGTTTACCCGCGCCTGCCGTTGGGAACTCGGGCATGATCTGCGTTTGGCTGCCCGCCTGTATTTGCAGGCGACCAGTGCGAAGAGGAATGCGTTCCGCGCCTATTTGAGCGCGCTGGAATCCGTCGATACGAACGGGGACGATTATTTGAAGAGTGCGCGGGAGATGCTGGCGTTCCTGCACGATTACATGCTGAGGATGCAGCAGCTCGGGCGGGTGCGAGAGGGAGATGCGGAGCTGATGGCACGGACGTTCATCAATACTCTGCACGGCTATATGCTGATGTATTGCCTGAATGACGACAGGAAGGTATGGCAGTCCAAGGTGGATTCCCTGCGGTTGACGATCGATCTTTTCATTCAGGGGTTCGAACGGAAGGAGAATGAGGAAGGGAAGAAGGAGGTATGAGCAAGCATTTGAAGGCAATTTCACTGGGGAGCATGGCGCTCGTCGCCGTGGGGGGGATTTTGTGGGGCATCTGGTATGTGCGCGGGAAGCATTCCGTAGCAACGGACGATTGCCGTGTGGAAGCCAGTATCGTGTCCGTGGGGTCGAAGTTGTCCGAACGTGTGTTGCGGGTGGCTGTACAGGAGGGTGAGACGGTGCGCAAGGGGCAGGTGCTGGCCGAGCTGGATGCCCGGAGCCTCGCCGCCCGCACCTCGGCGGTGGAATCCAGGGTGGCATTGATGAAGGCGCGGTACGATGAGGTGATGGCCGGGGCTCGGCCCCATGAGATCGAATCCCAGAGGGCGAAGACGGCGCAGGCTGCCGCGACACTGGAACGCGCCCACCGCGATTACGAGCGTATTGAAAAGCTGGTGGCGGACAATGCCGGTATCAGTGTGGCGGACCGGGACGCCGTGCGCGCGGCCTATCTGGCCGCCAAGGCCGCCCGGGATGCGGAGCAGGAGAATCTTGACCTAAAGCTGGAAGGCTGCCGCGAGGAGGAGAAGCGTTCCGCCAAAGCGCAGTGGGAGGCGGCCCAGGCGGAGCTGGATGAGTTGAAGGTGTTGTCCGAGGAGTGCGTGATCAAGTCCCCGGTGGATGGGATGATTGCCCAGAAACTCGTGCATGAGGGCGAGGTCGTGAATACGGGGCAGAAGCTTTTCTCCATCGTAGACGGCAGCGATATCTGGCTGAATGTGCGGGTGGAGGAGACGAAGATCGGCCATATCCGGCTGGGGCAGGATGTGCAGTTTACCATCGACGGCTATGCCGACCGCGAGTTCCACGGCAAGGTGTACGAGATCGGTGCGACGACGTGCGCCACGTTTTCCCTGATTTCGACGGAGAATGTGAGCGGCTATTTCACGAAGGTCATGCAGCGCATCCCCGTCAAGGTTTCGTTGCCTAAAGAACAGCCGTACGTGGTGTTCCGCCCTGGGATGCAGGGGCAGGTCAATATCGCCTTGTGAGAGTATGGATGCAGAGGACGAAAGCAGGGTGAAGGAATCCACGGCGGAACGCATGCGCCGCCGGGTGCTGGTGCTGCTTGCCTTCGGTTGTACGATACTCACTTTTATCAATATGGGCAGCATCACGGCTGCCACGCCCGATTTGTCGGGCACCTTTGTCGTCGGCGTGCTGGATGTTTCGTGGTCCGGTGCGGCCTGTCCGCTGGGAACGGCTCTTTCCTTTTCGGTGGCTTCCTACCTGTGGGCCCGTATCGGGTTGAGGCGGGCTCTGCGCTTCGGGCTGCTGCTGATGGTCGGAGGCTCGGCTCTCGCCTTGGTGGCCGACCACTTTCTGATGATGATCGTGGCGCGGCTGGTGCAGGGATTCGGCGGCGGGCTGGCTCTGGCATACGGAGCGGGAGTGATGGCGGCGGCTCTGCCCCGCGAAGCTCTGGCGTGGCCGATGGGGTTGCGCCTGTATTCTCTGGGCATGGCTTCCTGCATCAGCCCCGTGGTCGGCTGTTTTCTGGTGCAGTATGGAAGCTGGCGGATGCTTTTCGTGCTGACGGGAGCCGCCGCCTTGCTGATGGCTCTCGTCACCTCGATATTCGTACCCAATGCCAGAATCCCTAAGCAGGGGAAGTTCGACTGGTTTTCCTTTCTGTCGCTGGGCATGTCCTGCCTGTGTATGCTGATGGTGCTGATCGACGGGGAGACGGAGGGGTGGACATCGCCATACGTGATGGCATGGGGGTACGGCGCTTTCTGCTTTCTGGCGCTGACGGCCATTTCCTGCCTGAACCACAAGTCCCCGCTGCTCGATTTCAGCGTTCTGAAGAATTACAGGTTCATGTGCGCCCTGATCGCCTCCTTGTGCAATATATTCTGCGTTTGCTGGATCCGTGCAGGTACGGTGCAATTCATGCGCAATACGATGTCGTACGATCCGGTACACATTGCACTGGTGTTTTCCGTGCTGGTCGCTTCCTTCTGCGTGGGGGCTGCATGTGTGCTGCCTCTGATGGTGCGCGGGAAGCTGGCTCTTCGTGTGGGGATGATGGCGGGGTTGCTGGGCCTGAGCGGCGCGGCGTTTCTGCTGGCACGCCTACATACGGGCAGCTCGTGGCTTGATGTCGCGTGGCCTCTGGCCGTGTTCGGCGTGGGCTATGCCTTTTGCATCAACACCGGTTCGCCTCTGATCATGCGCGGTGTGCCGCCGGAGCGGGCTGCCTCTTCCGCACGCACGATGCATACCGTCCGCTTCCTCTTCATCGCCCTGTTTGCAAGTAGCGTGAGCACCGTGCTGGCCCATATGAAAACGAATTACCAGTTCTCCGTTGCGGAGCAGACGCGGGAGGGGTCGCCGGGAGCCGTCGCCACCATGGATATGTGGCAACGCCATTTTGCCGATGCGGGGCAGACGGCCGGGCAGGTGCATGCCGGGGCGAATGCCGTGCTCAACAAGGCCGTATCGCTCCAGAGCCAGATCTTTTCCACCGATTATTTCTATTTGTGCATCGCCATGGTGGGTGCGGCCGGAGTGCTGTTTGCGCTCTTCTGCTTCCGAGTGCGTGCCAATCAACCGACCAATGCATGACCATGAAACGACGCCCGGGCCTTTTTCTCCTTGTTCCTCTTTCCTTGGCGTTCTGCCTGCCGTCCTGCCGGAGTACGGAGCGGTTCGTACGTCCCCAAATGGATGTGCCCGAGGGAGCGGATGCCACGCAGGATGCGGCTTTGTCCATCCATACCCGGCCCCGGTGGTGGCAGGTATTTCACAGCAGCAATCTGGACAGGCTGGAGGAACGGGCGTTCCTGTACAACCGGGATCTCGCGCATGCGGCCGCCGTGGTGGACAAGGCTGCGGCGATGGCGAGTGCGGAAGCGGCCGGAGAATTGCCCCAGGCTTCATTGAAGGCGGGCGCGGCACGGCAGGAATTGACGAAAGGTCAGCAGTATTCCCAGTCTCTTCCGGAGCGCGGGCGCGACCTGTGGCAGGCTTCAGGCATCCTTTCCTATGAGGTCGATCTGTGGGGCAAGCTGCGTATGCGCTCCGGTGCGGCGCAGGCCGATCTGCTGGCCTCTGCGGCTGCAAGGGATGCCGTCTGGCTGCGCCTGTCGGCGGAAGTGGCTTCGGGGTATATCTCCGTATGCACATGGCAGGAGAAGTGCGATATTATCCGGCGTGTGCACGAATCCTACGAACAGACGTGTTCCATGTATGAAAAACGTTTCGAGCAGGGGCAGTACCCCGAGCTTGCCCTGCGCCGCGTGCAGGCCGAGCGTGACAAGACTCTGGCCCAGCTCCGGAAGGCGGAAAACGAATTGTCGAAGGCTGAGAGCATTCTGGCCGTCCTCGTCGGGGAAAGCCCGCGGGCGATCATCTCCGGCGGCAAGACGCGAGGACGGGAAGAGCTGCTGTCCATGACCCCGCCCGCCATCCCCGCAGGCATACCGGCCGATGTGATCGACCGCCGCCCTGATATTTGCGAATGGGAAATGAGGCTTCGCGCCGCCCACGAGCGCAAGGAAGCCGCTCGCGCGGACCGTTATCCCTCTCTCGTGTTGACAGGGGAATTGGGCCATGTGAGTACTGCGCTGGAGGAGGTGCTGAACCAGCCGACGCGCTTGTACGATATTGGCGGCAGCATGCTACAAACATTGTTCGACGGCGGAAGAAAGAGGGCTGCCCTCGATGCCGCATCAGCTGAATATAAAGCGACCGAAGCAGCCTACGAACAGTCCGTGCTGGTAGCCTTCCGGGAAATACGGGATGCTCTCGTCGAACGCCGGCAGGGCGCGGCCATCTATGATGCGACGAAGAGCGAGGTCGATTGTCTCCGGCGAAGCTGGGATATTGCTTCCAGGCAGTACGATGCGGGGTATATCGGCCTGATGGATGCGCTCGACACGCATCGCAGCCTGTTGAACGGGGAGCTGGAAATGGCCGATGCGGAGGAAATGCGCCTGAATGCCGTCGTCAAGCTGTGCAAGGCTCTGGGTGGCGGCTGGAAAGGCTCCTGACCTTCCAACCGTGCTTTCGGACGGTTTTCTGAGGCAAAATGTCGCATTTCATGAAAATAATGCTTGCAAAAACGGAGTAAATACGGTGTAATCTCCCCGCTCCATGTGAGTCAGTGCTTGGATAGCTCAGTTGGTAGAGCAGTAGACTTTTAATCTATTGGTCCCGGGTTCGAGTCCCGGTCCAAGTACCATTATAAAGCCCCGTCAGCTCAACTGCTTGCGGGGCTTTTCCTTGTATCGGCGCATCCTTGCCGACTTACCCCTTCCAACGATACCATGAAACGTTCCATTCTGCCGAGCGCCATTGCACTCTTTGTTTTTGCCGTGTTCCTGTGCATCAAGTTCGATGCCTTCTGGAGAGTATCCGTCATGATGACGGCATGGAGTACTGCCGATTCTTCCGAAAGTGCATGCAATACGTTTGAATCCGGTATCAGCAACAGGACTGCTGTTGAAAGATTCGAGCTTGTTGCGCGGCAATACTTCGAACAATATCCGGATACGGAGATTGCCGTTTATATGGATATGCTCGGATTTCCTTCGTTTGTCCTGCAGCGTAGGGATCCGCAAACCGGGCGGTATTTTTCTTGCAGCTTCATTGAAAGAAACGATTCAAGAAGTGTTCTTTTTGAGCATTCATCGGAAAAGAAGCAGATCGATGAAGGGAAGGTCGATACTTTTCAAACGGTTGATGCATGCCTGCAATTTCTGGCATCGCGTAAGGATTGATCATCGGTCTGTTTTCACATAGGAGCTTTTCCTTGCATCGGCATGTGTTTGTCGGCATACTCAAACGCGACGATATCCATGAAACGTTCCATTCTGACGATTTTTGTTTCGGCCTTGTCTTTTGCTCTGGCTGTATTCTGTTTTATTTATTATGACTGTTTTTGGAGGACCTCCATTTTGTTGACGGCGTGGAGTGGCTTCGATGATTCTTCAAGTTCGTGCAATACTTTTACTTCCGAAATCAGTGCTAGGACGGTGGTTGAAAGATTCGAGATGGTTGCGCGGCAATATTTTGCCAAGTACCCCGATACGGAGATGGCTATCTATGAGGATTCGATAACGTTTCCCTCACTTGTCTTGCAGCGACGGAATGCTCGAACAGGGCGGTATTTTTATTGCTGCTTCTATGAGGCGAATGATTCGATCGGAGTCTATTTCGAACATTCATCGGAAAAATGGCAGAATCATAACCAAAAGGTTCAAGACCTTCAGACGGTTGATGAATGTATACGCTGGGTGGCCCTTTTTTCCGAACGGTAGCATGGCCGGGCGCCGGGCGATGTGGACCCTGCTTTAAAGATGAACGGGAGCCGCTGCAAGAGAGGCTCCCGTTTGTGTCGGATGGAATGGATGGCGGCGGTTATTTGTTTTCCGCCTTGTCGAGGTTGAGGATGCCGAGGACGGACATGTTGCCATCGGCGTCCTTGCCGGAGGGGAGGTAGACTTTGGCGTTGTTGAGCATGTTGTCGTAGGCTTTGGCTCGGAGGACGTTCGGTCCCATGGCCTTTTCCTTGAGTTCGAGGCCTTCCGCTTCTGCCTTGGCCATTTGGAGGGCTGCGGCGGCTTTGGCCCGGCCCTGCATTTCGATGACTTTCGCTTCGGCTTCGCCGCGGGCAAGGTTGGCTTCGGCTTCTTTGCGGGCGAGTTCCATTTTCATGGCGCCTTCGGCTTCGCCCTGTGCTTTTTGGATGGCGATTTGTTTCTGGGCGATTTCGAGTTCGGTGGCCTTGCGTTCGTTTTCCTGCGTGGTCTGGACTTTTTTCACGACGGATTCGATGATGGCAGCCGGAGGGTTGGTTTCCCCGACGGCGACGGAGTCGATGATGAAGGGGGTGTTGTGGAGTTTTTTGCTGAGCTGCTGGAAGACGTGGTCGGAGATTTCCTGCAGGCTGCCGGAGGCGTCGAGGGCGTTGTATTTGCTGAGTTCGGCGCGGACGGCAGTGCGGAAGGGCTGCTGGATGAAGTTGTTGTAGGCGAAGAGCATGATTTCGTCGGCGACTTCGTCGTCATTCCTGCCGGAGCTTTGGGCGATGCCGCCGAAGTCTTCCATGAATTCCTTGACCTTTTTCGGGTCGAGGCGGTAGACGAGGGAGGCGGTGCAGGAGATGGGGAGTTTGTCCTTGCCGAGGACGGCTCCGCCGTTTTGCGCGTCGAATTTTTCGACGGTCGTGTCCGGGGTGATGGATACTTTGCTGACTTCCTGCCGCCAGACCCATCCGGTGGAGGAGGGGCCGACGAGGATGCCTACGAATTTGTTCTGCCCGAAGATGGGTTTTTCGTAGACGTATCCGGCGAAGCCGGAGAGGACGCGTTTGTTGCCCATGTTGGCGCCGAGGAAGATGGCAAGGGCGATGAGGGCGGCGAGGATGATGCCTCCGATGACGAGGGTGCGGCTGAAGTAGCCTGTGGTTTTGGTGTCGTATGTGGCCATATGCGTGATGGTCGGTATGGGGTGGGGTGCGCGTGGTTGAATGTGCGCGGTGGAAGTATGCCTTGCTGCGGGAGGTATGGCAATCTTCAAGTGGGGCGGTATGCGGTTAAACGGCCCGCCCCATGCAAAAAACTCTCCTTCCCGTGAAGGAAGGAGAGTTTGAAGAGCGGTTGCTCAAGCTTCAGGTCAGGCTTGTTCCAGAGCGGCCTGCGCAGCGGCGAGGCGAGCGGTGGGCACGCGGTAGGGCGAGCAGCTGACGTAGGTGAGGCCGAGTTTGTTGCAGAACTTGACGGAGGCGGGGTCGCCACCGTGTTCGCCGCAGATGCCGAGCTTGATGTCCGGGCGGGTCTTGCGGCCGAGTTCAACGGCGATTTCCATGAGTTTGCCGACGCCTTCCTGATCGATGGAGGCGAAGACGTTCGTTTTGACGATTTCGAGGTCCTGGTACTTCGGAAGGAAGGCGCCCGAGTCGTCGCGGCTCATGCCGAGGCCGGTCTGGGTGAGGTCGTTCGTTCCGAAGGAGAAGAATTCGGCGGTTTCCGCGATCTGGTCGGCGGTGACAGCCGCACGCGGGATTTCGATCATGGTACCGACAAGGTATTTGATGGTTTTGCCCTTTTCTTCGAATACCTGAGCGGCGACTTTGTCGATGACGGCTTTCTGGATGTCGAGTTCTTTCTTGAAGGCGACGAGGGGTACCATGATTTCCGGCACGACTTCGAAGCCTTCTTCTTCGGTCACTTCGATGGCGGCTTCGATGATGGCGCGAGCCTGCATTTCGGTGATTTCGGGGTAGGCGATGCCGAGGCGGCAGCCGCGGTGGCCGAGCATGGGATTGAATTCATGGAGTTCCGAGACGCGGCGCATGATGTCTTCGACGCGAAGTTCGAATTTTTCTGCGAGGTCGCGTTGCTGTTCCTTGGTCTGGGGAAGGAATTCGTGGAGGGGCGGGTCGAGGAGGCGGACAGTGGCCGGGAGGCCCTTGAGCGCCTTGAAAATGCCCTTGAAGTCGCTCTTCTGGAAGGGAAGGAGCTTGTTGATGGCTGCCACGCGGTCAACCTTCTTGGTGGCGAGGATCATCTGGCGGACGAAGTCGATGCGGTCGCCTTCGAAGAACATGTGTTCGGTGCGGCAGAGGCCGATGCCTGTGGCTCCGAACGCGATGGCGGCTTCAGCCTGCGAGGGGGAGTCCGCGTTGGTGCGGACGCTCATGCGCGTGGCCTGGCTGCACCAGTCCATGAGCTTGGCGAAGTTCTGGTAGGCGCGGCTCTGTTCGGGGGCAAGGGTTTTGTCGATGAGCACCTGGATGATTTCGGAAGGAGCGGTGTCGACCTTGCCGAGGTAGACGAGGCCGGTGGTGCCGTCGATGGAGAGGTAGTCGCCTTCCTTGACGGTTTCGCCGTTGACGGTGATGGTGCGGGCCGCGTAGTCGATGTTGAGGGCATCGGCGCCGCAGACGCAGACCTTGCCCATCTGGCGGGCGACGAGGGCCGCGTGGGAGGAGACGCCGCCGCGTGCGGTGAGGATGCCTTCGGCCGCGATCATGCCGCGAAGGTCTTCGGGCGATGTTTCGAGGCGGACAAGAAGGACTTTTTCACCGCGGTCGGCTGCTTCGACGCAGCGTTCGGCATTGAGGTAGACGCGTCCGGAGGCTGCGCCGGGGCCAGCGGGGAGGCCGTGGGCGATTTGCTTGGCTTCCTTGATGGCGTTGCCGCTGAAGATGGGGGTGAGGAGCTGGTCCACCTGGTCGGCGGGGATGCGCTTGACGGCGGTCTGCCAGTCGATGAGGCCTTCTTCGACCATTTCGCAGGCGATGCGGAAGGCGGCGACGCCGGTGCGCTTGCCGTTGCGGGTCTGGAGCATCCATACCTTGCGGTCCTGAATGGTGAATTCGAAGTCCTGCATGTCGTGGAAGTGCTGTTCCAGCGTCTGGCGGATTTCGCTGAGGGTGGCGTGAGCCGCGGGCATGACGTTGGCGAGTTCTGCCACAGGATCGGGGGTGCGGACGCCTGCAACGACGTCTTCGCCCTGCGCGTTCATGAGGAATTCGCCGTAGAAGACGTTTTCGCCGGAAGCGGGGTTGCGGGTGAAGGCGACGCCGGAACCGGATTCGTCACCGGTGTTGCCGAAGACCATGGCCTGGACGTTGACGGCGGTACCCCATTCGGACGGGATGCCGTATTTCTGGCGGTAGACGTTGGCGCGGTCGTTGTTCCAGGAACCGAAGACGGCTCCGATGGCTCCCTGAAGCTGTTCCCACGGGCAGACGGGGAATTCGTGGCCGGTACGCTCGGCGACGAGGGCCTTGAAGCGTTTGACAAGTTCCTGCGAGTCTTCGGCGGTCATGTCGGAGTCGAGGATGTCCTTGCCGTAGCGTTCGTGCTTGAGGTTTTCGATGACGGTTTCGAAGGGTTCGTGGTCTTCGCCCGGAAGTTTCTGAACGCCGAGGACGACGTCGCCGTACATCTGGATGAAGCGGCGGTAGCAGTCCCATGCGAAGCGGGGGTTCTGCGTGGCGTCTGCCATGGCGACGACGGTTTCGTCGTTGAGGCCGAGGTTGAGGATGGTGTCCATCATGCCGGGCATGGATTCGCGTGCGCCGGAGCGGACGGAGACGAGGAGGGGCATGGCCTTGGTGTCGCCGAATTTGTTGCCGACGATTTCTTCCATTTTGGCGATGCCTGCCTTGATGTCGTTGTCAAGAGTGCAGGGGTAGGTGCGGCCATGGGCGTAGTAGTAGGTGCAGACTTCCGTGGTGATGGTGAAGCCTGGAGGCACCGGGAGGCCGATGCGTGCCATTTCGGCGAGGTTGGCGCCTTTGCCGCCAAGGAGATTTTTCATAGTGCCGTTACCGTCGGCGGTCCCTCCGCCGAAGGAATAGACGATTTTGTCGGGCGTTGCGCTGCATGCGCAGGTTGTGTTAGACATATGTGTGTGTTAATCAGTGGATTGCGTACAAGTGTGCAGCGTGGTGCCGCACACGGGAAAGGAAGGATACTCTCGGGTAGGTAGGTTGTCAAGCCGCTAAGGTGTCTTCTCTGTTCCTGCCGAAAGAAAAAGGACCGACGCTCGTGAGAGTCGGTTGTCCGTTCCCGTTTGCGGAATGCCGTATGGCATTCCGCGGTTGGAAGAGGGCTGCGCGATGGCTATGGTTTCGGCTGCTCCGCCGCTTTTTTGGCGGCTTCGGCATCCAGCGCGAGGCTTTGTTTGTTGAGCCGGGCGACAATGAATAGCGGGATGATGCAGATGATGATGACGAGAGGAATGCCGGCCCAGAGCATGAGGTTTTTGTAGAATGCGCTGGTTTTGTCTCCCCGTTCTGCGCCGATGCTCCACCATTTGTATGCGCGCAACGGGTTCCACGGCTGGGAGGAGCCGGGCAGGAGGTGGAGCAGGCCGCGGCGCGCCATGGCGGCGGGCACTCCGCGTTCGGAGGCGATGTAGTACCATGTGTCCGCCAGCTCCTTGTTTCCTTGGTCGTCGTAGTAGAGTGCGAGCGCATGGGCGGCGGCGGCTCCGGGAGCGTCGCCGTAGGTGTTGGCTGCGAGAGTGAGCATGTCGACCGCTTTTTTCTCATCCCTGGCCGTGCCGATGCCTCTCATGTACATGTCGGCGGCGTCGAGCAGAGCAGGGCCGTAGCCGAAGGAGGCAAGCTGCTCGGTGCAGGCGAGGGCTTTGGCCGGATCTTTTTCAATGCCTTCTCCCGAGAGGTAGGCTTTGCCGAGGAGGTAGATGGCCGCGGGGTGGTTCCGGGCGGCAGCCTGCTGGAGGTATTTGACGCTGAGCGTGAGGTCCTGTGGTACGCCGCGGCCCGCCTTGTAGTTGGCTGCGAGCATCATCATGGCGTCGATGCTTCCGAGTTCCGCTCCCTTGCGGTACCATGCGAGAGCCTGTTCGGGAGAGGCTTCGCATCCGGTTCCCTGTTCGTACATGCGGGCGACGCGGTAGGCGGCGTGGACATGGCCTTTATCCGCTGCCTGCCGCATGTGGGCGAGGGCTTGTGCGGGTGCGGCTTCCGCGCCGAGTCCGTCGCGTTCCATGATAGCCAGCCAATACAAATCTTCCGAAGCGGCCTTTTCGGCATTCTGCACGAGGGCACCGAGAGATTGGCGGGCTTTGGCATACCATTGTTTCGCCTGTTCGGTTTCCTTGGGGCCGCCGTAGCCTTTTTCCATCATGCGGGCAATCTGGTATTGGCTGGCGGCGTGTCCTGCTTCTGCCGCCTTGAGCCACCATTTACGGCTTTCGGTGGCGTTCGGCAGGATGCTGAGGGTCATGTTGCCGAGGAGGTAGAGGCTGCCGAGGTCGATCATGGCGGCAGTATCGTTTTTCTCGGCTTTTTCCCGGAGGATCTGCTGGTATTTTTCTCCCCATTGGCCGGCCTCGATGCCTTTTTCCTGCGCTGCATAACGGATGCCGAGATCCATGGCGGCTTTGGCGTCGCCTTTGTTGGCAGCCTGTTCGAGGGCTTCCATTTTCTGGATTTCTTCCGGCGGTAAGGCTTCGGTTGCAGCCGGAGCGGAGGGGGGGGGGGTGTTTGGTGTGGTGGTTTCCGCCTGCAAAAGGTTGGCGCCTTGCAGGAGGAAGAGTGCTGTGAGCAATGTTTTCATGGCAAGGGAAGAAAAGGCCCGAAGACGGTGTGTCTTCGGGCTGTTGGTGCGGTGAGGTTTAGTCCTGGCGGCCGAAGCGGCGGTCGGGGCGATCGCCGAAGTGGCGGCTGGGCCTGTCTCCAAAGCTGCGGCGTTCGCCGAAAGGTTTGCGGTCTCCGAAGGAGCGGCGTTCGCCACCTGCATTGCGATCGTTGCCGAAGCTGCGGCGTTCTCCGTCGAAACGGCGTTCGCCGAAGGGCTTGCGGTCTCCAAAGGAGCGGCGTTCGCCACCTGCATTGCGGTCGTTGCCGAAGCTGCGGCGTTCTCCGTCGAAGCGGCGTTCACCGAAGGGCTTGCGGTCTCCGAAGGAGCGGCGTTCGCCACCGGCATTGCGGTCGTTGCCGAAGCTGCGGCGTTCCCCGTCGAAGCGGCGTTCGCCGAAGGGTTTGCGGTCTCCGAAGGAGCGGCGTTCGCCACCGGCATTGCGGTCGTTGCCGAAGCTGCGGCGCTCTCCGTCGAAACGGCGCTCGCCGAAGGGCTTGCGGTCTCCGAAGGAGCGGCGTTCTCCGTCGAAGCGACGTTCGCCAAAGGGTTTGCGGTCTCCAAAGGAACGGCGTTCGCCATCGGAATTGCGGTCGTTGCCGAAGCTGCGGCGTTCTCCGTCGAAGCGGCGTTCGCCGAAGGGCTTGCGGTCTCCGAAGGAGCGGCGTTCGCCACCGGAGTTGCGGTCGTTGCCGAAGCTGCGGCGTTCTCCGTCGAAGCGGCGTTCACCGAAGGGTTTGCGGTCTCCAAAGGAGCGGCGTTCGCCACCGGAGTTGCGGTCGTTGCCGAAGCTGCGGCGTTCTCCGTCGAATTTGCGCGGTCCCTGAGCGCGGCCAAAGCGGCGTTCGGTTTCCTGTTCGGGTTCGTAGGCTTCGCCTTCAGAGAATTTGGTGAGGCCGGGAGTTTCGTCGTCGTCTCCGATTTCGAAGTCCGCCGGGTCGAAGACGTAGTTGTCGTCATCGTCGTTGTCTTCGGCCGGGGTGTAGTCGGAGGTTTCCGTCGTGCGCGGTTTGAAGGCTTGCTTGGCTCCGATGAGCTTGCGCTGTTTGGGCGGGTTTTTCAGAGCAAGGGCGATTTCGTCCGCCGTGAGTACCTGGCAGGCGCCGGGTTCGAGATCGCCGCCCCAGAGGGAACCGATGCGGACGCGGACGAGTTTTTTGACCCGCAGGCCCATGCAGGAGAACATCTGGCGGATTTGGCGTTTGAGGCCCTGTTCGAGGACGACGCAGGCGCGGCGTGCCGAGAGGCGGCTGACGTATTTGGCCTTGGCCTGGCCTTCGGGGATGCGGAGTCCCTTGAGGAGCTGGATGAGGACGGAGTTGTCGAAGTTCTGGTCGAGTGTGACCCAGTATTCTTTTTCGATGCCGTTGGAGGGGTGGGCAAGCGTCTGGGCCAGTACGCCGTTGTTGGTCATGATGACGAGGCCTTCGGAGTCCGCATCGAGGCGGCCGACGTAGTTGACGTAGTTGTAGCGGACGGGCAGGAGGTCGTAGACCGTGCCGTCTGCTCCCTGCGCTTCGCGGCTGCATACGATGCCGCGAGGTTTGTTGAGCAGGATGGTGATTTCTTCCTTGGGGGTGGCGTGGCGTCCGTCAACCTTGACGAAGTCCGTCGGGAGGACGCGGATTCCGGGGGTGTCGACGGCTTTGCCGTTGATTTCGACGCGTCCTTCGGCGATGAGTTTGTCTGCTGCCCGGCGCGATTCATACCCGCACGATGCGAGGAATTTGTTGAGGCGAATGCTTCCTTCCGGCGCTTCCGGATAGGATGTGTTTTCTTCTGTCATATATATGTGTTTATTATAGTAAGCAATCCTCTCGGATTGCCGTGGCCTCTTACGGGGCTAGGTCAGGCATCTCTCGACGCCTTAAAACGGAAAAAGAACCTCCCGGAGAGTTTGCAACCGGGAGGCTCCAGTAAAATCGAAGGTGAGTCGCGCTTCCCGGAGATCCGGAGTAGCCGTATGGACTCTTAGTTGTCGAACTTGGTCTTCGGAAGGCCGAGGGGGCTTTGACCCTTCTTCCATTGACCGCGTTCCTTAAGGAGCTTGACGCGTTCGAAACGCTTGAGGACGGAACGCTTGCCGCCGACGGTACCGGTTGCTTTCAGTGTAGAGTGTTTGGACATATCTGTATGTGTGACTAAAGGATTCCTGCCGCAAGCGGCATGGTGCAATGTGTGCGGGGCGGTCTTTTACCCTATTTCCGGGTGTTTGTCCAGTCCTATTTTATTCGAAGGGTGCTTTTTTTCGGCAGTCTCCGTTTTCAGCTCTTCCAGATGGGCGGCGATGGATTGGCGGAACGGTGCGAGGTGTTCCCAGTGTTCCATTCCCATTTCCCGGCCGATGTGTTCAAAGCGGGGATCGAATGAGGCTTCGGGGGATGCATGTGCCGCCCGGCGGACGGCTGCGTCGAGGGCAATGTGGCGTGCCAGCGCGTTCCGGACGGCTTGTTTGCCTTCTTTCCGGTTTTTCGCATGGTCCCATGCGGAGAGGTAGAGTTCCGGTTCGGGGCGGTCGAGGAGTTTGTTCCATGATCGTTCGCATTGGCCCGGGCTGACGTAGATCGGGATGTCGCCTTCGACAGGGATGGCGTCTCCGGTGAATAGGGCCCGTTCTTCATGGAAGAGGAAGCACTGGGAGCCTGCGGAGTGGCCGGGGGTGTCCAGCACTTCCAGCGTGATGCCGTTTTCGCAGGAGATGGAGTTTCCATCCGTGATGAAGGTGTCGATGCCGACGGGTTCATTCAGCAGGGTATGGATGTGCGGCGTGATTTGCATCGGGGTACGGCGGTGCGGATGCGTTTTGTCCGGTGTGGTTTCCGGATGAAAATTTGCCGCTTCCGGGTGATGGAAGCGGCTTTTTCCCGGTTGTTGCCGGGCAGGTATGGCGGGGCTGCCGTGAGGAGGTCAGACCCAGGAGAGGACGACTTTGCCGGAGCGTCCCGTGTTCATGGCGTCGAAGCCTTCCTTGAATTCGGTGTAGGGGAGGCGGTGGGTGATGATGGGGGCGATGTTCAGGCCGCCGCGTACCATTTTGTCCATCTTGTGCCATGTTTCAAACATTTCGCGGCCGTAGATGCCTTTCAACATGAGGCCTTTGAAGATGATTTTGTCCCAGTCGACGGGGGCGTCTCCCGGCTGGATGCCGAGGAGGGAGACTTTCGCGCCGTTGCAGGTGTTGTCGAGGATGTCTTTGAGGCAGGAGGGGGCGCCGCTCATTTCGAGGCAGACGTCGAATCCTTCGTTCATGTCGAGTGTGTGCCAGACGTCGGCGAGTTTTTCGCGGGTGACGTTGACGGTGCGGGTGGCTCCCATTTTCTGCGCGAGTTCGAGGCGGTAGTCGTTGATGTCGGTGATGACGATGTTTTTTGCTCCGGCGTGGCGGCAGACGGCTGCGGCCATGCAGCCGATGACTCCGGCTCCGGTGATGAGGACGTCTTCGCCGACGAGGTCCCAGGAGAGGGCGGTGTGGACGGCGTTGCCGAGCGGGTCGAAGATGGAGGCGATTTCCATCGGGATGTCCGGATGGATGCGGAAGATGTTTTCCTGCGGGATGGAGAGATATTCGGCGAAGCAGCCGGGGCGGTTGACGCCTACGCCTTTGGTGTTCGGGCAGAGGTGGCGGCGGCCCGCTTTGCAGTTGCGGCAGTGGCCGCAGACGATGTGGCCTTCTCCGGAGACGATTTCGCCGGGTTTGTAGCTGGTGACGGCAGAGCCGACAGCTTCGATGACGCCGCAGAATTCATGGCCGACCTGCATGCCGACGGGGATGGTTTTCTGTGCCCAGGAGTCCCAGTTCCAGATGTGGAGGTCGGTGCCGCAGATGGCTGTTTTGTGGATTTTGATCAGTATGTCATTCGGGCCGACTTCGGGCATCGGAATATCAATGAGTTCCAATCCTTTGTCGGCCTTTGTCTTGACGAGTGCGTGCATCATGGGTATGTACTTACTCTTTTCCCTCCGGCTTTGCAAGTCTAATTTTGCGGAGGGAGGAGAATGGGTTCTCCGGGGGTCAGATGTTGCACGTCGTCAAGGCTTTTGGAGGGAGCGACGAGGGGTGTTTCTTCCGTGATGCGGTAGTGGGCGCGGAGTGCCGGATTGTTGGAGCAGGCGACGGTGGGGTGCATGGTGCGGGAGCCTGTGCCGTAGGTGCCGATGGGCTGGCGGTCGTTGTTTTCCATGGCGTTGTGCGGCTGGGGTACGCGGATGCGTTCGATTTGCCGGACGGTGTCGCGGAGGTCGAAGTAGTCGTATTGTTCGTCGCTGCCCCGGTAGCCGATGTGGCCGGGTTCGCGGATAGCGACGGTTTGCAGCGAGCGGGTGAATTGGTCGCGGGTCTGCGTGTTGTAGCAGGCGGGGAGGAGGATGGCTCCGAGGAGGGCGGCGATGGGGAGCAGGCGGTTCATGGCTTAGAGGATGAGCATGCAGTCTCCGTAGGAGAAGAAGCGGTAGCGTTGTTCGACGGCCTGCCGGTAGGCTTCGAGGATGAGTTCTCTGCCTGCGAGGGCGGAGACGAGCATGAGGAGGGTGCTTTGGGGCAGGTGGAAGTTGGTGAGCAGGGCATCGACGATTTTGTATTCGTAGGGCGGGTAGATGAAGATGTCCGTTTCTCCGGCTGCAGGTGAGAGTGGCAGGCCGTTGCGGGCGGCGAGGTGTTCGAGGACGCGGACGCTGGTGGTGCCGACGGCGACGACGCGCTGCGCAGCGGCGATGCGCCGGGCCGTTTCTTCCGGGAGGACGAAGCTTTCGGTGTGCATGTGGTGTTCTTCGATGCGATCGACTTTGACCGGGCGGAAGGTGCCGACGCCGACATGCAGGGTGACGAAGCTGTGCGGGATTTGTTCGAGGATTTCGGGGGTGAAGTGGAGTCCGGCGGTGGGGGCCGCGATGGCTCCTTCGTGCCGGGCGTAGACGGTCTGGTAGCGTTCTTTGTCGTCGGGGTCGCTTTCGCGGTTCATGTAGTGCGGGAGGGCGAGGCGGCCGTAGGTTTCTTCGTCCACGGGGCGGTCGAAGCGGATGAGGCGGTAGCCTTCTTCATCGATGCTTTCGACAGTGCCGATGGCTTCGCCGATGGCGACGGTTTTGCCGATTTTCATTTTGCGGCCGGGGCGGACGAGGCATTTCCAGAGGAGGTCGGTATGGAGGGAGGCGCGGACGAGTTCGATGCGGCCGTCGTTCGAGAAGTAGCGTGCGGGTACTACTTTGGTGTTGTTCATGACGAATTCGTCGCCGGGGCGGACGTATTCGAGGAGGTCGGTGAATTTCCGGTGTTCGATGAGGCCGGTGCTGCGGTGGACGACGAGCATGCGGGAGTCTTCCCGGTGGGGGGCGGGGCGGTCCGCAATGAGTTCTTCGGGAAGGTGATAGTCAAAGTCGATGGTGCGCACGCCCTTTAGTACGCCAAGGCGGCGTTTTTCGCAAGTCTAAAATCCCCCGTGGGGCCCGGTGGCGGTGGCAGGTGAGGCGGTTCCGGGGCGCAGCGGCGGCGCGGGCGCAGTTTTTGCTTTACTCTGTTTGTTTTTTATGAAAAATGGGATGAGTTATGATTGCTCAAGTTACTAGTCCCGCAGAATCGAATCTGGGTGTGATCGTCGCCGTGGTGGCCATTGTGGTCGTGGTGGTGATTTTCGCCATTATCGCGAAGTTTTTCAAGACGTGGTTGCGAGCCCGCCTGGCGAAGGCTCCGGTAGCCATGAGCAATATGCTCGGTATGTGGCTGCGGAAGGTGCCTTATTCGCTGGTGGTGGATACGCGTATTACGGCAGTGAAGGCCGGGCTCGAGGTGTCCACGGACAAGCTGGAAGCCCATTATCTGGCGGGTGGCGATATCGAGGATTGCGTGCTGGCATTGATCGCTGCCGAGAAGGCGGGGATTCCCCTTACGTTCGACCGCGCCTGCGCCATCGATCTGGCGGTGAAGGGTACGTCGAAGACGGTGCTTGAAGCCGTGCGTACGTCCATCAATCCCCGCGTGATCGATTGTCCGAATCCGAATGCAGGACAGACGCGCCTGACGGCGGTGGCACGCGACGGTATCGCCGTGGCGGTGCGCGCCCGCGTGACGGTGCGTACGAATCTGGAGCGTTTCGTAGGCGGTGCGACGGAGGAGACGATCGTGGCCCGCGTGGGTGAAGGTATCGTGTCCGCAGTGGGTTCCGCGATGTCCTACAAGGATGTGCTGGAACGCCCCGAAGGTATTTCCGACAAGGTGCTGGAGAAGGGGGTGGATGCTTCGACGGCGTTTACGGTGCTTTCGATCGATATTGCGGATGTGGATGTGGCCGGTAACGTGGGCGCTCGCCTGCAGGCCGAGCAGGCTGAAGCCGATAAGCAGATCGCACAGGCGAAGGCGGAAGTGCGCCGCGCCGCAGCCGTGGCGACGGAGCAGGAAATGTCTGCCCGTACGCAGGAGATGCGCGCCAAGGTGGTGGAAGCCGAGTCGGAGATTCCGATGGCGATTGCCGAGGCGTTCCGCAACGGCAATCTGGGCGTGATCGATTATGCCCGCTACCAGAATGTGGTGGCGGATACGAAGATGCGCGAGAATATCGCCCAGGCTCCGCAGGCTTAATTTTTTCCGAAGACGATCGTGTTCGATTTTGTTCCCATTCTGGCAGACGGCGGCGGAGCTTCCATCGGGGGCTTTATCGTGCTGCTGCTGGTTGCGGGCGGGTATCAGCTGTACGAGAGGTTCAAGAAAGCGAAGGAGGAGGCGGAGTTCCGCGAGCGCATGCAGGAGGAGCACCGCCGCCGCCGCGCCGAGGAGCGTGCCGAGAGGTCGGTGGCATCCGTGCCTCCGGTTTCTCTGCCGCATATGGATTCCCGGCCTCAGGAGGCTGCGCCTTCGCCCCGGCCGATGCAGGCTCCCCGCCGGAAGGCAGCACCCGCACCCGTGCGGCATGCCCCGGCGCCGCAGCAGGCGACGCTTGAGGAGCGGGTGTCTTCGACGATGCAGGAGGATTTTTCGCGCAAGGGTTCCGCCGAGTCGGCCGCTGCCGCTTCTCTGGCGAATTTGAGCGATGCGGAGCGTGCTGCGCTCGCGGCGTTGCAGGCCGGTAAGCAGATGGCTTCCGCTGCGCCGATGGCTCATCACAAGTCTGCTCGCGCTGCGGGCATACCAGTGCCGGGCTTGAATCTGGCAAGCGTGCGTGCGCTGCGCGCCGCTGTGCTGTACAAGGAGATTCTGGATAAGCCCGTGGCGCTGCGCTAGGGGCAGGGTGTCCGCCTGTTGTTTTTCAGAACCGTCTTCCGCTTGGCCGGGAGGCGGTTTTTTGCGTGCGTGAAGGAAGTGAACAATCGGCGGCTACATGAAGGAGTAGGCGTCGATATCTAGGGTGATGATGATGTCGTCTCCCGCGTTCATGGCCGCTATTTCCTGCGAGACGCAGGTGGCGATGCGGCGCGCCGAGTGTGATTTGATGGTGCTTTGGAAGCGGTATTGCCCGTATGCCTTGGGGATGGGGGCGGGAGCGGGTTCGCTGACGAGGATGTCCGGCGGAAGGTTTTTGACGAGCCTGCGGTAGAGGGTGTGCATGGAGTATTCGGCCAGTTCTTCCTTGGTCGATCGCAGTGTGAGGACGGCGAGGTGGACGTAGGGAGGGTGTTCGAACTGGCGGCGGAGGTCGAGTTCCTGATCGGCGAAGCCGTCGGTGTCGTGCCGGCGGGCGAACTGGATGGCGGCGGCGTGCGGGGTGAAAGTCTGGATGATGACTTCTCCGTCGAGGTCGCCGCGTCCGGCGCGTCCGGCGACCTGCGTGAGGAGCTGGAAGGTGCGTTCGGAGGCGCGGAGGTCGGGGATGCAGAGGCCGAGGTCGGCATTGAGGACTCCGACGAGGGTGACTCCGGGGAAGTCGAGTCCTTTGGCGATCATTTGGGTGCCGAGGAGGATGTCGAGTTTGCGGGCGCGGAATTGCCCGAGGATGTCGCGGACGGCGTTTTTCCGGCGGGAGATGTCGGCGTCGATGCGTTGGAGGCGTGCCTGAGGGAAGGCTCGGTTGAGGATGGCTTCTACTTTCTGGGTGCCGAAGCCTTGCAGGAGGATGTTGGAGGAACGGCATTCGGGGCATTCGCGGGGGACGATGGCGCGGTAGCCGCAGAGGTGGCAGATGAGGCGGTCTTCGGTGATGTGGTAGGTGAGGGGGAGGGCGCAGTGGGCGCAGGTGACGTTGTGGCCGCAGTCCGGGCACTGGAGGGAGCGTGCGAAGCCGCGGCGGTTGAGGAGGAGGATGGTTTGTTCTCCCCGGGCGAGGCGTTTGTCGATGGCCATGCGGAGGCGTTCGGAGAGGACTCCTGCGTATTTTTTGTCCTTGGCTTCGGTGCGCATGTCGAGGATGCGGATGAGGGGCAGGGTTTGCCCGTCCGCCCGGCGGTCGAGGCGCAGGGTGGCGTATTTGCCGGTGCGGGCGTTGTGGAGGGTTTCGAGGGAGGGGGTGGCGGAGCCGAGGACGACGGTGGCTCCTTCGAGTTTGGCGCGGAGGACGGCGAGGTCCCGGCCCTGGTAGCGGGGGGCGCTTTCCTGTTTGTAGGAGCCGTCGTGTTCTTCGTCGACGATGATGAGGCCGAGGTTGCGCAGGGGGGCGAAGACGGCTGAGCGGGGGCCGATGGCGATGCGGGCTGTGCCTTCGCGGATGGAGTGCCATTCGTCGAAGCGTTCGCCGTCCGAGAGGGAGCTGTGGAGGATGGCGACGGAGCCGGGCAGGGAGGAGAATCGGGATTTGAAGCGCTGGAGGGTTTGGGGGGTGAGGGAGATTTCCGGGACGAGGATGAGGGCGGATTTTCCCTGCCGGACGGTGTGTTCGACGGCCTGGAGGTAGACTTCCGTTTTGCCGGATCCGGTGACTCCTTGAAGGAGGATCGGTTTTTTGTCGGCGTGTTCGATGTCGGCCACGACGGCTTTGAGGGCCTGTTCCTGTTCTTCGTTGAGTTTGAGTGCCGAGGTGGGCAGGTAGTCTTCTCCGGCGGAGGGGTCGCGGTGTTGTTCTTCTTCGGTGATGGTGAGGTAGCCCTGTTTTTCGAGTGCACGGCAGGGGGTGAGGGCTGCGGTGCCGCCGAGTTCCTTGAGGGTGAGTGTGCGGTCCGGGCTTTCGGCAAGGAGGTGGAGGATGGAGGCCTGCCGGGGGGCGCGTTTGTTGAGCCGGGTTTCGTCTTCCTGCGAGGGTTTGGCGAGGAGCCGGACGACTTTATGGGTTTTTTCGCTGTGTTTTTCCTGCCGGACGGGTTCGGGGACGATGCAGCGGATGAATTGTTCGATGGGGGCGGCGTAGTATTGCGAGGCCCACCGGGCCATTTCCATGAGGGGGGCGGAGATGAGCGGCTCGGGAGCGATGAGGCGTCGGATGAGTTTGAGGCTGCCCGCCCATGTGTCCTGCGGCTCGGTGATTTCGAGGACGGTTCCCGTGGCGGTGTGGTGGCGGAGGGGGATTTCGACGCGGCAGCCGGGGAGGATGCCTTCGATGCCGGGGGGGATGGCGTAGTCGAAGACGAGGTCGGACGCGCCGTCGATGAGGATGCGGGCCGCCCGCACGGCAGGTTCGTCAAAGAGGTTCTGTTGCTGCGGTGTTTGCATGGCGGGGCGGTTCGGCCGCCGGGCCGATTGTGCCGCTGGGGCAGGGCTGCCGGGTGAGGTGCGATGCGCCTCAGGACGGCGGGTTATTTGTGGCGCTTGAGGAATTCGGCGGCAGCAGAGAGGTAGGCGCTGGCGCCGATGCCGTTCGGGTCGTGTTCAAAGATGGTTTCGCCGAAGCTGGGCGATTCTCCGATGCGGACGGAACGGGGGATGAGGGTGCGGTAGGCTGCCTGCGGGAGGTGCTGGCGTACTTGTTCGACGACCTGGCGCGAGAGGTTGGTGCGGCCGTCGTACATGGTCATCAGGACACCGCCGAGCGTGAGGCCGGGGTTGGCTCCGGACTGGCTGATCTGGGTGATGATGTAGAGGATTTTGGCGAGGCCTTCGAGGCCGAACCATTCGCACTGCAAGGGGGTGAGTACTTCGTCCGCCGCAGCGAGGGCGGATGTCATGAGGACGCCGAGGGAGGGAGGCGTGTCGAGGATGACGAAATCGTACATGCCTGCGTCGCGGATGGGGGCGAGGCAGTTGCGGAGGGCGGTGAGGTGCTGGCCGGTCTGGGCGAGTTCGATTTCAACGCCCGAGAGGTCCATGTGGGAGGGGATGAGGTGCAGGTTTTTGCGCCCCGTGTCCACGATGGTTTCGAGGATGGATTGTTCGCCGATGAGGGCGGGGTAGATGCTCTGGTGTCCGGCGGCTTCGATGCCGAGTCCGCTGGTGGCGTTGGCCTGCGGGTCGAGGTCGATAAGGAGGACGCGCTTGCGTTTCTGGGCGATGCCTGCCGCCAGGTTGATCGAGGTAGTCGTTTTGCCTACTCCTCCTTTTTGGTTGGCAATGGCAATGACCTTCATGAGGCGGCAGGGTGGGGTGCGGCGAAGACGGTGACTCTTAGCGAGTCATGTCTTCGCAAAGTTTGATGATGCTTTGGCTGACATGGTATTTCTGCCCGGCCACCTGATCGAGGGCGCATTCGCCGTGGTGTCCGTCATGATAGACCATGATGCGGTTGATGTTGCCGGAATGAAGGGCTTCTACGGCGCGTGTGCCGAAGCGTGCTCCCATGAGGCGGTCTCGTGCCGAGGGCGCTCCACCGCGCTGCATATGGCCGAGGACGGTGAGGCGGGTGTCCATGCCGGTGTTGGTGCTGAGCCAGTCAGTGAGTTCCTGAGCCTTTTTGGTGCCTTCCGCGACGATGGCGATGACGTAGCCGACGCCTTCCTCGATTTGCGGCTGGAGACGCTTTTTGATCGATTCGAGGTCGTAGGGGAGTTCAGGGACGACGAGGATGTCCGCCCCGCTGCAGATGGCGGCGGTCATGGCGAGGTAGCCGCAGTCGCGCCCCATGGTTTCGATGACGAAGGCGCGGTGATGGGACTGGGCGGTGTCGCGGATGGTGTCGATGCAGTTGAGGATGATGTTCTGCGCGGTGTCGACGCCGAGGCAGTAGTCCGTGCCCGCGATGTCGTTGTCGATGGTGGCGGGGATGCCTGCAAAGGGTACCTGGAAGTCGTTGAAGAAGTCGTTGAGCGCGCGGAAGGAGCCGTCGCCGCCTGCAATGACGAGGTGTTCGATGTTGTTGTCCTTGAGGTGCTTGTACGCCTGTTCGCGGTAGCTGTACTCGAAGAAGCGTTTGGAGCGCGAGGAGCGGAGCAGGGTGCCGCCGCGGTGCGACATTTCGCAGGTGAGATCACGGGTAGCGGCTTTGATTTTGCCGTCGATCAGACCTTCCAGGCCGTCGTAGATGACGAACGGCTTCATTCCAAGTTGGCGGGCGCGTTCCACGGCCGCCTTTACTGCAGGGTTCATCCCGGCAGCATCTCCACCAGAGGTCATAATGGCAATTCCACTCATGAGAATACGATTGGTAAAAAATTAACGGGCGGACGATAACAGGAAACGCGCTTCCATGCAAGCTTATACTTCATTTCTCTCGCCATGAAGTCATACTTTTGCTATGCTTTCCGCATGCAGATCAATGTGGAAGAAGTGCTGGCCGCCGCCCGCGTGCTGAAGGATGAGATGAATGCCCTACACTTCGATGCACCAGTGGCTTATACCTACAATCCGCTCGATTACGCATGGGCGGGGCATGAGGCGTATATCCGCCGTTATGGTGCGACGACGAAGCGGGTGCTGTTCCTCGGGATGAATCCGGGGCCGTTCGGGATGGCGCAGACGGGTGTGCCGTTCGGCGAGGTGGCGGCGGTGACGGAGTGGCTGCATATCCGCGAGAAGGTGGGAGCGCCTGCGGCGTGCCATCCGAAGCGTCCGGTGCAGGGGTTCGATTGCCCGCGTTCGGAGGTGAGCGGGAGGAGGCTCTGGGGGCTGTTCGAGGAGTTGTACGGTACGGCGGAGAATTTTTTCCGGGAGTGCTACGTGGTGAATTATTGTCCGCTGATCTGGATGAGTGAATCGGGAGCGAATATTACGCCCGCCCAATTGCCTGCGGAGCAGGTGCAGCAGGTGGATGCCGATTGCCGTGCGCATCTGAAGCGTTTGATCGAGCTGATGCAGCCGGAGGTTCTGGTGGGAGTGGGCGGCTACGCGCTGAAGCAGCTTGAGGCGGTGGCGGCGATGCTGCCGGAGAGGAAGTTCGTGTTCGGTACGTTGCTGCATCCGAGTCCGGCGAGTCCGATGGCCAACAAGTGCTGGCCCGATAAGCCGCGCGAGCAGTTGAAGGCTCTGGGGATTCCCGGTTGCAGTCCGGCATGATGGTTTGAGGGCAAGGAGACAGGATAATTTCGTGAGCTCATCAAATGTTTGCTTCCAGGTAAGGATCATGTGATGAGATGACCATAAGCCGGAATCCGGTTGTTGCCCAATAGAATTTTTACTCCCTTCGTTGTCGCATGTTTTTTCGCTCTTCTCCCCGAACAAGCTGGCTGGAAAAGGCCGTCGCGCGCGTTTTCAAGGATAGGAAGCTCCGTGAGGATCAACTGCTTCCATTCGGTTTCGCACAGGGAGAGAGTGGTTTTTCGCATGGGGCGAAGCTGCTGGGCGGCATGTTCGAGATGGTTGTCGAGATTCGTGCGGACGGTTCTGTCCACGCGGCGGTATGTGGTTCCGGCGAGAAGGAGAACGAGATGGTGCATTTGGCGCGAAAGTCTCCGTCTTCGTTTATGGACAGGCAACTGCGCAAGGAGTTCGAGGAGGAGCTGTGGCATGTGGCGGAATGTTGTTTCGAGCCGGATGTTTTCAAGCACGAGCTGACCAAGCGGCTGATAGCATATGTGCAGGCGTCTTACGGCGACGATCTGGAGTATTTGTGGAGAAGATCACCGGAGAGTGCCGTGGTGCGCCGCCGCGACAGCAGGAAATGGTACGCCGTTTTTCTGATGGTGCCGCGTTTGAAGCTGGGCGGCGATTCCGGAGAGCCGGTCGAGGTGCTCAATCTGCGCCTTGATCCTTGCGAGCTGGAGCGCTATGTGGATGGGGTCAGCCGTTTTCCGGCCTACCACATGAATAAGAAGAGCTGGGTGAGTCTTTGTCTGGACGGTTCCGTTCCGTTCGAGGAGTTGGCGGAGCGGCTGGACGCAAGCTATCGCCTCGCTCTGAAGTAGGAATCCGGCGGCATGGCCTGCCCGGGGTACGCCGCGCAGGTTCTGCTTGGTGGTGCGGCGTCTGGGCCGGACAAGGTGTTGGCTGGGTCAGTCATGGACGATGATGTCCGAGGGGTCGACTTTCGGCTCGGGGAACTGGAGGTTGAGGGCACGCAGTTTTTCGACGAGGAGCTTGGCGACGATGAGGTTACGGTACCATTTGCGGTCGCCGGGGATGATGTACCACGGTGCGGCTTCGGTGGATGTTTTTTCCAGAAGGTCCTGATAGGCAGTCTGGAATTCATCCCACATGGCGCGGTCTGCGAGGTCGGAAGGTTCGAATTTCCAGAGTTTCTGGGAGTCCTTGAGGCGGGATTCGAGGCGTTCCTTTTGTTCTTCCTTGGAGATGTTGAGGAAGATTTTGATGATGGTGGTTCCTTCGCCGACGAGCATGTCTTCGAAGTCGACGACGTATTTGTAGCGCCGTTGCCAGACGGCGTCGTCGAAGAGTTTTTTGACGCGTACGGCGATGATGTCTTCATAATGGGAGCGGTTGAAGACGACGACTTCGCCGTTGGCCGGTACCTGCGGGTGGACGCGCCAGAGGAAGTCGTGGTCGAGTTCAAGCGCGGTCGGGCGTTTGAAGGAGATGACTTTCATGCCGTGGGGGTCCATGCAGGAGAAGACCTGCCGGACGCAGCCGTCCTTGCCGCTGGCATCCATGCCTTGCAGGATGACGAGTACGCGGTGTTTGTGCTGGGCATACAGGCGTTTCTGCAGGTCCTGGAGTTCGGTTTTGAGGTTGTCGAAGAAGAGGGCGGATTCTTCCTTGGTACCCTGGAAGAGGGAACGGTCGGAGGGGCTGTAATCCTGCATTTTCAGCTTTTTGCCGGGTGTGACGAGATAGCGGCTGATGTCCGGTGAGAGTTCCATGATGTGTTTGACGGGGACAGTATGCCTTTGTTGGGGTGTTTTTGGCAAGTATTGATTTGTGACAAAGAAGTGTTTGAGGACCTGCTTGGCGACGCTGCGTTTGAATTTCGGGAAGAGCTGGGGGCGGATCTCGGACTGTGCAAACCATTTCGTTTCAGAGAATTCGTTGCTTCTCGAGACGTCGGATTTCGGTTTGATTTTGTGGCACAGGAGGAGGAAGTAGGTTTGTTCCTGTCCGATCCAGCGGCCGCTGCGCCGATGGCTGGGAGGGTAGGCATAGCGGAAGCCGTGGCCGTGGGCGAGGATTTTGTATTCGGAGGGCCGGATGCCGACTTCTTCCCATACTTCGCGCGCAATGGTGTGCTCAAGGTTTTCACCCCGCATGACTCCGCCCTGCGGGAAGTGCCAGTATTGGTTGCGGCCGGGATCTTTGCCGAGGAGGATGTTGCCTTGTGCGTCCACGATGATGGCTGCGGCGTTTTTGCGCCATGCACCGGTCTTGGATTCGTCCATGATGTCAATGAGAAAGGTGTGTGCCGCGCCGCCCGTGCGTTTCGTCATTCCATGCGGCGCTCGCGTATTTTTGTTCGGCAAGGGTGCGTACCGCATTCCGGAATCCCGGTGCGGGTTCCTCGTTTTCGATGAGGGTGAAGCGGATGGAGAGGAGTTCGGCAAAGGCGAGATCCCAGCCTTCGGGGAGGATGCAGTTCTGGATGCTGCCCTGATGCAGGATGCCGAGGGGTGTGCGGCGTTGGCCTCCTCCTGCCAGTTTTTCTCCGTTGGGGCCGACGAGGTCGCTGGCAACGGGGCTGGAGAAGCATGCCCGGCCTCCGTCAGGCGCATCGGCGGGGAGCAGGCGGCATGCGACGCCGCATTGTTTCATGGCTGCGGCAAGAGCTCCGTGTATCCATTTGTACAGGACGGCGCTCGTGGGGCGGCCCGGCCTGTCTTCCGGCGAGAGGGCGAGGGTGAAGGGGATGTCCGTCCGGTGGTCGACAATGCCTCCGCCTGTCCAGCGGCGTATATAGTCGATGCCGGCATCCGGGAAGAGGCGGGACGCTTCGGCGGAGGTGTCGAAGCAGCCGAAGCTGACGGTAGGCCGCCCCCATCGGTAGATGCGCATCCAGGAGCCGGGGAGGCCGAGCATGAGTTCATCGGCGGCCATGCATTCCCAACCCGTGCGGGCGACAGGGTCTTTCCAGAGGGTGAGGGTGGGCAGGGGGCCCATCCATGCGGCGGTGTTCCAATCGTTTGACATACTATCCTTCCTGTGCAGGCGGTAGATGCATTATTGGGGCGTGGGCAGCATGACGGACTGGCTGTAGCTGTTGGTGTATTTCCGGAAGAAGTCCGCCTGATTGGGCGTGCGGCCGTTCTTGCGGGCGTTCTGGACGATGTTCATGCCTTCATCGGAGACGACGGTCATGGTGATAGATGCGGCGAGGATGCGGCCCTGTTCCATGTCGGAGTCGGCTTTGCCTCCCGTTTTCGAGACGGCGAGCCGATCGCCGAAGACTTCTACGCTTTTGTAGGCTTCACCTCCGCTGGAGGTGGAGATGATGGGGATGCTTTTGATTTCCCTTCGGAGCTGTTTTTTGCTGCCCGTTCCATTGACGGTGGTGTATTCCACTTCGAGGACGAGGGTCATTTCGATGATGTTTTCGACGAGGAAGTGTTTTTTATCGTTTTCTTCGTAGCGGTTGTAGGCGCGTTTGAGGTCGGTCTGGGCCAGCAGGTTCTGGTAGGTTTGCTTGGGGGAGACGATTTGGCGGTAGAGAGAGTAGGTGGCGAAGCCTTTGCCTGCATTTCCGTCGATGTTCAGGATCTGGTCGCGGTACATGAGTCTGTAGCCGACGGCATTGATGTCTCCTTGTGCCTTGTACAGGTCGGCCTTGGTGTTTTTCTGTTCGCTTTCGACGGCTTTGTTGCGGTCGATGGAGGAGGTGAAGAAGATGAGCTGGGCGGAGTTGGTGATGCGAAGCCCCTGCGGGCCGCCATCCGTGCCGAGTACTTTTTCATCGTTGGCGGCGTAGAACCATTCGTAGTCGTTGCCCCTGCGTATTTGCAGGCATTGCAGGTCGTCGCACATGGTTTGCAGGGCGATCTGGGCTTTGGAGCTGGTGGAGATTTCCTGCGTGATGTTTTTCCAGATTTCGATGCCGCGCGTCGTGAGCGTGACGATGATGACGACGAGGATGGTGGTGATCGCCATGGCGACCATCAGTTCGATGAGGGTGAAGCCGGACGCCTTTTTGTATGCGGAGGTTTTCATGGTGGCTGTTGCTCGGAGAAAGGTTTAGCGGCGGAAGGGGAGGTTGGTTTCGATGAAGGGTTTGCCCATGTCTTCCCATGTTTTGTTTTTGACGCGGTTGGGATCGGGCGGGGTGAGCAGGTAGAATTCGGCGCGGCACATGATGCTGCCGCCCCACGGGGTTTCCTTCGGGTTGGTGGTGTCGTACACGTAGCGGTCGGGAGTCTGGATGCCCTGGCCTTTCGTGTTCGGGTTGCCCAGCGAGCCCGGAGATTTGGCGGTTTCGTAAGTGCCGTTGCCGGAACGGATGAGCTGGGTGAGTTTGACGAGGAAGACTGGGCCGACGGCATATTTCATGTCGCTGATGCGCTCGGTGTCGTCCATCAGGCAGGCGGTGTTTACCAGCATGGAGTTCTGTCCGGGGATGTCTTTCTGTCCGGTGACGGGGCGGAGCGAGCCGTCGTTGCGGCGGGGCTGGCTGAGGTCTCCCCGGTAGGAGAAGATGGCGATGGCGGTGGAGGGGGATTTGGTTTTGCGTATCCAGTAGAAGGCTTTGTCGAAGGCGCTCGTGTATTTGCCTTCGCTGGATTGTTTGGCATCGGAGGGAGCCTGTTCATGGCTTCGGACGATGTCCATTTCCGTTTTGAGGGTGTTGATGATGCGTTCCCGCGATTGCTGGGCAAGGGCGGTGCGGACGATGCGCTTGGCTGGAACGAAGAGGGAGACGAAGACGACAAGAAGGACGCCGATGATGCCGATGGCGATGACTGTCTCCATCAGGGTGAAACCCTTGCGGTTTTTGAGGAAGGTGCGCGCTTTCATGGTTGTGGAAGGAGGAATGGAAGAGGTTGGGGAGGATTACGGTGCAGTCTGATCCAGCGTTTTCAGGCGGCTGGTGGTGCCGTGCGGCCAGACGACGACGCCTCCGGACTGGACGGGGCGGCCGTTGGCCATCGGTTTGGCGACGACGCCTTCATCGGCTCCCATGGATTTGGAGCGTTCGCCGTTGACGAGGACGAGGCGGGTCGGCTGGCCCGGGAAGGTCATGCGGCCCTGCGGGTCGAATTCGATGTAATAGCCTTTTTTGTTGGCTGCACCTGTGATGCGGAAGTTGCCGGAGCGGGAGGAGATGGATTCGCCTCCGCCGGAGGATTCTGCCGTTTCCTTGTCAAGGAGCGTGCTGTATTTCGGGCTGAAGTAGATGCCTTTCGGCAGGAAGGTGCCGCGGCTGGTGGCGACCCAGTTGCCGGAGTCGGTTCCCTGACCTTCATAGACGTCCTTGTTTTCGGAGTCGTCGAGGATCATGACGGTCATGTAGCGAAGGTGCTTGGAGTCCGACCCCGTGTCGCCCTGGTCGGAGACGATGACGAGGCGGGAG
The DNA here is from genome assembly GCF_900097105.1 of Neoakkermansia glycaniphila. Lineage (GTDB taxonomy): Bacteria > Verrucomicrobiota > Verrucomicrobiia > Verrucomicrobiales > Akkermansiaceae > Akkermansia > Akkermansia glycaniphila. The sequence continues at coordinate 2,338,226 of NZ_LT629973.1, forward strand.
TAGGTGTTGTTGCCAGTGGCAGCCATGCGGGCTTCCCGAACCATGGTGTCGAGTTGTTCGATGCCGCCTGCGAGACCTCTGCTGGAGCCCGCATTGCGCAGTACCGTGGCGATGAGGGTCAGCATGATGGCCATGATGGCGATGACGACGAGCAGCTCGATGAGAGTGAAACCCTGTTTCTTTTTGGATTCAGATATTTGCATGGTCAACTGAATGGGTGAATCCCATGGTTCATGAGCAACTTTACCGTTTTTCGCCGCCGTCTTCAATCTTTTTGTGAATACTTTGCACATACAGTAGCGTTTTTTTTCGTTTTGGGTTGACCGTCGTTCCTTTTTGACTTACCTATAATGTCGGTATGACTGTGATTGATTCCATTATTCTCGGTATTGTCGAAGGTTTGACGGAGTATCTTCCGGTGAGTTCGACGGGGCATTTGATCGTCACGGAGTATCTGCTGGGGCTGGACAATCCGGCGAACAAGGCTGCCTTGGATGCGTTTTCCGTTTGTATTCAGGGGGGGGCGATTCTGGCGGTGCTTTTGCTGTATTTCGGCCGTGTGAAGGGGATGCTGGAAGGGTTTGCCGGGAAGAATCCCGCCGGGTTGCGGCTGGGCTGCAATTTGCTGCTGGCGTTTGTGCCGGCGGTGGGGATCGGGCTGGCGTTCGACGATGAGATTAAGGAGTATTTGTTCGGCGTGTGGCCCGTCGTCTGGGCGTGGGTGGTCGGCGGTCTTGTAATTTTGCTGTATGTACGGTGGCGTAATAGTACGGGGCAGGGCAATGCCGGGAAGGGGCTCGACGAGATGTCTTACGGTCAGGCTTTGTTGGTCGGTTTCATGCAGTGCATTGCGATGTGGCCGGGTACGAGCCGAAGCCTGATGACGATGCTCGGCGGCATGGTGGCAGGGTTGAGCGTGGCGGCTGCCGTGGAGTTCAGTTTTCTGCTGGGGCTGGTGACACTCGGTGCTGCGACGGCTTATGATGCCATGAAGCACGGTGCGCTGATGGTGGAGACGTTCGGTCTGTGGCCGCTGGCGATGGGGTCTCTCATGGCGTTTGTGTCCGCTATGATTGCGGTGAAGTGGATGGTCGGCTATTTGCAGAAGCACAGTTTGTCCATTTTCGGCTGGTACCGGATTGCTGCCGGGTGTGTGCTGGCGGCTCTGGTTTTTACGGGGATGGGGCAGTCCCATGATGCCGGAGATAAGACTCCGGGCAAAGTTCCTGCAGGGAAGGCGGCTCCGGTTGCTCCGCAGGCTCCCGCATCTCCGTTGACGGTCAATGCCGTGCCTGCTCCCGTGCCGGCGATGGTTCCGTCGCCTGCGCCCGTCGCTCCCTGAGGGCGTTGAATCCGTATTTCCCACTGCCATGAAAGAAGGTCCCGTCAAGGTTGTCGAATCCGTTTCGGTGAAGCATTTTTACGAGAAGTACATGCATGTGCTTCGCCTGGCGCTGATCAATAGCCCGAAGGGTCTGTCGAGGTTGATTTACGAGCCGGCAATCAATCGGCCCGGTTTGGCGATCGCCGGGTTCTACGCCTATTTCGCCCATAAGCGGATTCAGGTGTTCGGTGCGGCGGAGGTGGCCTATCTTCGCAAGCTGCCCGAGGGGCTCCGTCGTTCGCGCGTGCAGCGTATGTACAAGGGCGGGGTGCCGTGCATCATTTTTGCGCGCGGGGAGGATGCTCCGCCCGAGATTCTCGAGCTGGCGGACGAATGCGCCATTTGCGTGTTCAAGACGGATCTGGTGACGATGCGTTTCGTGAATGCGGCGACGATTATTCTGGAGACGGAGTTTGCCGAGAGTACGATGCTGCACGGCTGTATGCTCGATATCAGGGGTATCGGCCTGATGATTATGGGGAAGAGTGGCGTGGGCAAGAGCGAGACGGCGCTCGGGCTGATTGAGCGCGGAGGTTCGTTGGTGGCGGACGATGTGGTGATTCTCCGCAATGTGGGCGGGGAGTTGATCGGTTCTGCCCCCGAGTTGAGCCGCGGTTATATGGAGGTGCGCGGCCTGGGGATTGTCAATGTGACGAATCTTTTCGGCATGAAGGCTTTGCGGCAGGAGAAGCGGCTTGATCTGATCGTGTCTCTCAAGTCGGGGGACGGTTCCGATCTGGATCGTCTCGGGTTGGAGCGCGGGAGTTATACGATTCTCGGCGTGCCTGTGCTGCATGTGGAATTGCCTGTGGCGCCGGGGCGCGATACGTCCCGCCTCGTCGAAGTGGCGGCTCTCGACCAGTATCTGAAGGATGTCGGTTATGATATGGCCGGAGAGTTCAACAGGCAGCTGATGCGCAAGTTCTCCGCAGGGGGCAAGAATGACACCGAGTGAAAAAAGTGCTGGATAAAGTTCTGATATTCGTGTATCATGGCTTTGCAACCCCAGTATCATAACGTACCAATCGCATGATCACCAAAGAATTTACCATTCTGAACAAGCTCGGCATTCACGCGCGCCCAGCCGCGCAATTTGTGCGTGCCGCCAGTAAATTCGACTCCGATATTACAGTGGAGAAGGATGAAGAAGCTGTCGATGGTAAAAGTATTATGGGGCTGATGATGTTGGCCGTAGGTCATGGGTCGAAGATTACGATCACGATTACGGGTGCTGACGAAGAGAAGGCGATGGAGGTTCTCGGAGACCTGATCGACCGCAAGTTCGAAGAAGATTAACGGGCGGCTTTCCGGCATGCCGAAGCGCCGGACCGTTGACGAGTTCCATGATTCAATCGACCAAGTTGCTGGCCGAGCAGAGGCTTGAAGGTATTCCCGTTTCTCCCGGGATTGCCGTGGGGCATTTGCATATTCAGGCACGCGGCGTGATGGCGCCCGAGCATTATGCGATTCACCCTTCCGAGGTGGAGGCAGAGTGGGAGCGTTTCGAGAAGGCCTTGCGGTTGACGGAGGAGCAGCTCGAATCGCTGAAGGTTCGTGTGGCGACTGCATCGGGGGAGAAGGAAGCGGCAATTTTCGATGCCCATATTCTGTTTCTCGCGGATAAGGCTTTGTTGAAGAATGTCCGGATGGAGCTGGAAAAGCGCCTTCAGAATATCGAGTCCGTTTTTTATGCCGTCGTCCAGAATTTCCTGGAGAGTTTGAGGCGCGTTGACGATCCGTATCTCCGTTCGCGTACGTCGGATATGGAGGATGTGATGGTGCGCGTGCTGGAGAATTTGAAGACAGGCGTTTTGCAGCAGCCGTTGCCTCAGCATGCCGGATCGGGTGAAGCCGAGGAAGAGGATGATGAGGACGGAGCGACGCATATTCTGATCGCCTACGATTTGACTCCTTCCGATACGGCAGCCATGGATCGCGAGCGTATTCTCGGTTTTGCGACGGAGACGGGTTCCGATGTGTCCCATACGGCCATTCTGGCGCGTTCGCTCGGTTTGCCTGCGATCGTTGGCATTTCCCGGCTGGTGCTGGATACGACGGAGCGGCAGGAGGCCATTCTCGACGGTTATCGGGGCAGGCTGATTCTGAATCCGACGGAGGAGACGAAGCATGAATACAGCCGCCTTCAGATCGAGAAGGAGAAGGCATACAAGACGTTGGAGGCCATGCGCGATCTGCCGACGGAGACGAAGGACGGCCGCCATATCCGCCTTGCAGCCAATGTGGAGTTCGCGCACGAGTGCGAGAATATCAAGGCGTCGGGTGCGGAAGGCGTGGGGTTGTACCGTACGGAGTTTTTCCTGCTGGGCGAGAAGAAGCTGCCGGACGAGGAGGCGCAGACCCGGCATTATACGAATTTGATCAAGGGCTGTGCGCCGCATGAGGTTGTGTTCCGTACGCTGGATGCAGGCGGCGACAAGCTTCCGTTCGAGATGCTCGACGAGCCGGAGAGCAATCCGTTCCTGGGCTGGCGCGGCATTCGCGTGTCGCTGAGCCGCCCGGCCATTTTCAAGGAGCAGCTTCGCGCGATTCTTCGTGCTTCGGCTGCAGGCAGTTGCGGGATCATGTTTCCGATGATTTCCGGCGTGACGGAGGTGATCCGGGTGCGCGAGCTTTTCGAGGAGTGCAAGAAGGAGCTGCGCGACGAGGGTGTTCCGTACGGGGACGATATCCGGGTAGGGGTGATGATCGAGGTGCCTAGTGCGGCGATGATCGCCGATGTGCTGGCCGAGCAGGTCGATTTCTTTTCTATCGGTACGAATGATTTGACCCAGTATACGATTGCCGTGGACCGGGTGAATGCGCGTGTGGCCCGCATGTTCCGCCCGACGCATCCCGGAGTGATCCGGTTGATCGATATGACGATTTCCGCCGGGGAGCGCCACGGCGTGCCGACGTCGATCTGCGGCGAGATGGCCGGCGATATTACGATGCTGCCGCTGCTGATCGGGCTCGGAGCCCGAGAGGTGTCCGTCGGTGTGCATATGGTGCCGATTATCCGGTATGCGATCCGGCATTTGCATTACTGGGAATGCAAGGATGTGGCGCGGCAGGCCCTGCAGGCTCATGATAGCATGACGGTGCGCGCTCTTTCGGAAGCGTTGGCTCGGCGTTCCTATCCGAAGCTGTTCAATTGATTGTTGCCTGTTCCGTTTGGCGGAAGGTGGGGGCATGCCCGTTTTGGGAGGATTGTGAGGTTGCGTGTTGCATTCGAGCGAACATAAAAAAGCGGGGTACACTTTCGTGTACCCCGGAAAGTCAATGTCTAGAACTTCAATTAGAAGTTGTAAACGATGTTGGCGCCTGCGACGACCCCAAAGTTCTTGTAGGGCTTGTAGCCGTCTTCAACGCCCTTGTTGGCCTTGAGGGAGCCATTGCCGAGCCAGTTGAGGCTGACGAACGGTACGACGCTGAGGTTTTCCGTGAGTTTGGTCGGAAGTTCGGCCTTCACGAAGAATGCCTGGGAGCCGTTGGCGTTGCCGAGCCAGTTTTCGGAGTTGAAGTAGCTGGCCGTGGCGGACATGCCGAGCGTGGTGACGATGTCAGTGCGTTCGCAGAGGGTTGCCTTGTGACCGACATAGGGCTGGAACCACCAGCCGGTGACGCCCTGGAAGCCGTAGCTCGTGGTGACGCCGGCGAAGAAGTGGTCGCCGATGTCGTAATTCAGGTTCAAGAAGAATTCCTGAGTGACGGAGTGCGCCTTGTCCTTGCCGTACTTGGCATAGTTGCCGAGAAGGCCGCCGTAGTTCAAGTTCCATCCGACGGTAGCCGTGAGGTTCTTGAGGCCCATGTCCTTCTGCTGATAAGCGGCATAGATGTCGGCTTCGTTGTGGAACGAGGCTCCGTCCATGCCGTACAGGTGGTGACCGGAGGTGAGTACGTCATAGCTGATGCCGAAGAGGAGGGCTTCCTTTTCTGCGATGCTGTAGCTCATGTCGAGTGCGACCGGGATTACGCTGTCACCTTCAACCAGGCTGTGCGAAGCCACGATGCCGCGGCAATCGTAGTTCGATTTGTAGCCTGCCTGAACTGTTCCGCTGAAACGGCTTTCAACCTTCGGCTGTGCGACGGGTTGAGTCGGATTGGGGACTACCACTGTTTTGCCGGATCCTGCGAGGGCGATGCCTGCGAGAGATGCGACTGCGAGTGCTGCCGAGATAATGGTTTTCTTTTGCATGGTGGTTAATGTTGTGGGTTGTTTTGGAGGTTTCTCATAGTCACTGAGGTGATTACTTGTTCCTCCCTCGCATTTAAATTGCCAAATATTTTTGCCAAAGTAAAGCCCAATCCTTAAGAAAAGTGAATAAAAGTGAGTTTTTTGTCATATTTTATCATTTTTTACCTATCTATCTGATAGATAAGAGGAAAGGATGTATGTTCGGGCGGTTTTCGTCAGGCCCGGAAGCCGATGATGTTTTTCAGGATGAAGGCGAGAAAAGCACGCTTGCCGTGCCACGGGAGAGGCTGGCGGATAATTTGCCAATGATGCTCAGGTGCCTGATTGGCAAGTTGTGCGGAAGGATTGACAAGGACGCCCTGTTCGCAGACGGAGAGCATGGGGAGGTCGGCGCGGCTGTCTGTGTAGCAGATGCTGTCGGGAGTTTTGCCATCAGGCGGAATGATGCCTTTTTTTCTCAGGCGGATGAGCTTGGTGCCCCCTTTATTGTTGCCGGGCGGTTCGATGGCCGGAACGAGCGGCATGGCGAGTTGCATGACGATGGGGGTGGCGATGATGTCGTCGAAGCCGAGCATGCGGCCGATGGGTTCGGTGTAGAAGGAGGGGGAGGCTGAGACGAGAATGCAGTGGTCTCCGGCGGCCTGATGGTCGCGCAGGCGTTGGAGGACGCCGGGGTAGAGGATGGGGCGGATGTTTTCTTCGGCGAAGGCTTGCGCTTCCCGTTCGACCTGGCCGAGGGGCATGCGGTAGAGGTAGCTGAGGAAGATGCGTTTCATGCGCTCGGTGCGGATGATGCGCAGGGCGGCCAACAGGGCGCAGGGGAGCAGGAGGAGGAGGTAGAGCCGTCTCCACGGGTGGCGGGAGAGGATGCGCCCGGCGAAGCGGAGCTGGGAGTCTCCGGGGAAGAGGGTGCCGTCCATGTCGAAGAGGGCGAGCATGCGTGGTCAAGGGTTGAAGTGGTCGAGCCAGGGGGTGTATTCCGGCGGTACGGGGGCCTGCAGGGAGATGCGTTCGCCCGTAGCGGGGTGGTCGAAGGCCAGTTTCCATGCGTGGAGCATGAGCCTCCCGGTTTGAGCTTTCTGCCGGGCGGGTTTGGCGTAGATGGGGTCGCCGATGAGAGGGTGGCCGAGGTGGAGCATGTGGACGCGGATCTGGTGTGTGCGGCCGGTGTGCAGGGTGCACATGACGAGGGAAGAGTCGGTGGAGGGGTCGCGTTGCAGGACTTTCCAGTCGGTGATGGCGCTTTTGCCGGATCCGGGGTTGACGACGGCCATTTTGAGCCGGTTGACGGGGTGGCGGCCGATGTTGGTGAAGACGGTGCCTTCATCCTGTTTCGGCGATCCCTGGACGACGGCGAGGTAAATTTTTTCCGTGCTGCGCTCGGCGAACTGGGTGGTCAGCGAGAGGTGGGCCTGGTCGTTTTTGGCGATGACGATGCAGCCGGATGTGTCTTTGTCCAGCCGGTGGACGATGCCGGGGCGGCCTACGCCACCGATGCCGGAGAGGTCTCCGCAGTGATAGAGGACGGCGTTGACGAGGGTGCCGTCCGGGTTGCCGGCGGCAGGGTGGACGACGAGGCCGCTTTCTTTGTTGATGACGATGATGTCTTTGTCTTCGTAGAGGATTTCCAGCGGGATGTTCTGCGGCTGTGCTTCGGCGGGTTCCGGTTCGGGGATGTTGATTTCGATGGCGTCGCCCCGGTTGACGGGGGTTTTGGCTTTGGCCGGTTTGCCGTTGATGGTGATGTCTCCCGCTTTGACGAGGGCCTGGATGCGGGAGCGGGAGAGTTCCGGGAGTTGCCGGGCGAGGTATTGGTCGAGCCGCTGGGTGCCGTCTGCGTCGTCTGTGGTGAGGGTCATGCGCCGGTGGGATTGTCGATGAAGGTGCAGGGCAGGCCGAAGGTGCGTTCCAGCAGGGCGCCGAGGGCTTGTACGCCGAAGGTTTCGGTGGCGTAGTGTCCGCCGAAGAGGAGGTTGATGCCCATGTCTTCCGCCGTGGTGATGGCCCAGTGGACGGTTTCTCCGGTGAGGTAGGTGCGGATGCCGAGTTTGTGCAGGGCGTAGATTTCTCCGGCTGCGCCTCCCGAGCAGACGGCGATTTCTCCGGCGGGTGAGGTGAGGTCGTCGGAGATGATTCCGGTGACGGGGCTGCCGAGGATTTCTTCGTACCGGGTTCGGAGTTCGCCGAGCGTGCCGGGGTATGTGCCGCGGATGCCTATTTTGATGCCGTTGTACGTGACTTCCGGTTGCGTGTTTTCCAGCCCGAGTGCGTGCGCGATGCATGCGTTGTTGCCCAGTTCGGGGTGCATGTCGAGCGGGAGGTGGGCGGAGTAGATGGCAAGGTTATTGTCGAGGGCGGTTTGGATTTTTTTCTTCCACCATCCGGTGATGGGCTGGAGGCCGGGCCAGTAGATGCCGTGATGGAGGATGAGGAGGTCGGCACCCATGGAGATGGCGGCTTCGATGGTGCTTTGCGAGCCGTCCACGGCGGTGGCGATTTTGGTGACTGTGCCGTCGTTTTCGATTTGCAGGCCGTTCATGGCCTGTGGCGCATCGGGGATGCGGCCGATGTCGAGCGTGGTGTCGAGCAGGTTGACGATGTCTTTAAGCGGTGTCATGTTGCTTGCGGATGTTGATGGCGGCGGCATGGTGTCCGAGGCTGCCGCTCGGCGTGTTGCTGCGGGCGGTGTCAGATTTCGCTGGTCAGTTTGACGACGGGGACGGTGAGTTTGTCCCATGCTTCGAGAGGGACGGTGATGATGGTGCTGTGGGCGACGTCTCCTGTTGCCGGGATGTGTTCGTTGACGGCTCCGATGCCGGGCTTGATGCCGGGCATGCCGAGGAGGTCGGCATTGGCTGCGCCGAGTTGCCGGGAGTCGAGGACAAGCCAGTATTTTCCGTTGAGCATGGCGGCCTGTTTTTTTGCGATGTCAAGCGGCGGGAGGAAGATGTAGATGCCGTCCGGGGAGGTGGTGGCATAACATCCTTCGGGGAGGGTGAGTCCCTGGACGGGTTTGGCGGCGTAGATGGCTTCACCGTTGGTTTTGAGCCAGGGGCCGACTCCACGCAGGGCGGCGGCTACTTTGGGGGGGATGGTGCCGTCCGCCATGGGGTTGACGTTGATGAGGAGGTTGCCGCCTTTGGCGGTGCATTCTACGAGTTTGCGGATGATGGTTTCGGTTGATTTGACGTTGGTGTCGAATCGGTTGTAGCCCCATTTGTCACTGACGGTCATGCAGGCTTCCCAATCCGTGCCGGGGTAGCCTTCCGCTGGGATGTGCTGTTCGGGGGTCATGAAGTCGCCGCAGCGGACGTCGAGTCCTCCGAGGGCTTTCGTTTTGTCGAGGCCCGAGTATGAGTAGAGGCGGTTGTTCATGATGATGCCGGGGTGGAGTTTGCGGCACATTTCGATGAGGGATGGGGCTTTCCATCCTTTTTCTCCTTCGGCATCGCCCTGTGAGTAGTCCCACCAGATAATGTCGATGGGGCCGTAGTTGCTCAAGAGTTCGCGGACCTGTGTGTGCAGGTATTTCTGATAGGCTGTGTGGTTGCGGGGGATGCCTTTGTTTTTGAGGAGGGCGATCTGGTTTTTCGGGTAGCAGAGGTCGGGGCAGATGGTGTTGTCGTAGTCCTGTTGGTGCCAGTCGATGACGGAGTGGTAGAAGCCGACTTTGAGTCCCTGCTTGCGGATGGCATCCACATATTCGCGGACGAGGTCGCGGCCTTTTTTGTCTTTGGCGTCGTAGTCCGTCGTGGCGGTGTCGAAGAGGGCGAAGCCGTCGTGGTGCTTGGTGGTCATGACGGTATATTGGCAGCCTGCGTCTTTGGCCAGCTGGGCCCATTCATCGGCGAATCCGGGTTTCGGCTGGAAGAGGGGGAGGGCTTCGGCGGCATATTCGTCGGTGTCCACTTCGACGTTTTTCTGGATCCATTCGGAGCCGCCCTGTTTGCCTTTCCAGACTCCGGCGAGGCCGGAGTATAGGCCGTAGTGGACGAACATGCCGAATTTGGCGTCGCGCCACCATTGCATGCGGGCGTCGCGTTGTTCCTGCGTTTCGTTGACGGCGGCATGGTTGTCGCTGGCGGGGAGGGGCAGAGCCGGAGCCTGGGCGCAGACGATGCTGCCGAGGCAGATGGTTTGAAGGATGCGGGTGAAGTTCATGGAACGAATGATGATTGGAGAGAGGATATGATTTTCAGGGTGGGAAGTCAATCGCGAGTTTCTGCTGGCAGTGGCCGGGTTTCTTTGTCCGCGTTCTGCCATGTTGGGATATTGACTTTTTCCCGATGAATGTTACAATGAGCCTGTATGTTATCCCAATTCTCGTTTTTTATGCCGGCAGGGCTGCATTTCGGCCCCGGTTCCCTGAATGTGCTGGGCAATCAGAATGTGAAGCTTCCCGGCTCCAAGGCCCTGATTGTGACGGGCGGTTCTTCGGTGAAGCGCCACGGTTATCTCGACCGCGTGCAGCAGCTGCTTCGCACCCGCGGGGTAGAGAGCGTGGTGTTCGATAAGGTGCAGCCCAATCCTATCGTGGAGCATGTGATGGAAGCTGCCGAAATGGCGCGGGAGAGCGGTTGCGATTTCGTGATCGGCCTCGGCGGCGGCAGCAGCATGGATTCCGCCAAGAGTATTGCCGTGATGTTGAATAATCCCGGCCATTACTGGGATTATGTGAGCGGCGGTTCCGGCAAGGGGCTGCCGATTCCCCATCCGGTGGCTCCGATCGTGTGTATTACGACGACGGCCGGTACGGGTACGGAAGCGGATCCGTGGACGGTGATTACGAAGTCCGATACGAATGAGAAGATCGGGTTCGGCTGCGATCAGACGTTCCCGAAGATGTCGATCGTCGATCCCGAGCTGATGCTGACGGTTCCTCCGCATTTGACGGCCTATCAGGGTTTCGATGCTTTGTTCCATGCGATGGAGGGGTATGTGGCGAATTGCGCGACGCCGATGAGCGATCTGTTCGCTCTGAAGTCGATCGAGTTGATTGCGAAGTGGCTTCCGGTCGCCGTGAACGACGGCAGCAATGTGGAAGCCCGCAGTGCGGTGGCTTTCGCCAATACGCTGTCCGGCATCGTGGAGACGGGTTCCTGCTGTACGTCCGAGCATTCTTTGGAGCACGCCTTGAGCGCCTACCATCCCGAGATGCCGCACGGTGCGGGGCTGATCATGCTGTGCGAGGCATACCATGCCGCCTATGCGCCGTCCTGCCCGGAACGCTATGCGGATATGGCCCGCCTGTTCGGCGAGGAAGGCAGCATCGAAGGTTTCCTGACGGGGCTTCGCAAGCTGCGTGAGGCTTGCCATGTGGCGGATCTGAAGCTTTCCGATTACGGTGTGGATGCCGCCGATCTGGCGAAGTACGCCCGCAATGCCCGGCATACGATGGGCGGCCTGTTCGGGTTCGATCGTGCGACGCTCGATGAGGATGCCTGCATCGAGATTCTGCGGAAGTCCTATTATTGATTCCGTTCACCTGCACGTTTGCCCGGCTGTGTCTGCATCCGTTCTCGTTCATGGTGTGACGGGTCTCGATACTCTGACGACTCCTCTCGGCAAGGCCGGGGGGAAGCTCGGAGGCTCGGCTCCGTATGCCGCTCTCGGTGCAAGGCTGTTCTGTACCCATGTGGATATGGTGAGTCTTGTCGGGGATGATTTTCCCGCCCGTTACGAGGAGGCTTTGCGGGAGCGCGGCATCAATCTGGAGGCGACGGTGCGGCTGCCCGGCGAGACGTTCGCCTGGGAGGCCGAGTACGAGGCCGATATGAATAACCGGACGACGCTTTCGACGAAGTTCGGGGTGCTGGCGGATTGGAAGCTGGAGCTGCCGGAGAGGCTGCGCCGCCACAAGGTGATTATCGCGACGAATGTGACGCCCGCGCACCAGCTTGATTTGATCGGGCAATGCGAGAACCGGGCGTTCGTGATGTCGGATTACATGGCTTCGTGGATTACTTCGGATCGTGCAGATGTGGAGAAGGTGATCGCCTTGTCCGATCTCGTGCTGATGAATGATGGCGAAGCCCGCCTGTTTGCCGGTACGAGCGAGCCGCTGGTGGCTGCCGAGTGTCTGCTGGACCATGGCACGCGCTATGTGGTGGTGAAGCACGGAGCCTACGGGGCGACGCTGATGCACCGGACGGCGGCGGGTGAGGAGAAGCTGTTCCGCTGCCCGGCGTGGCCGCTTAAACGCCCGGTCGATCCGACGGGGGCAGGCGATACGTTCATGGGGGCTTTGGGCGGGTATCTGGCGCAATCGCTGGCCGGAGGAGATCCGGACTGGGAGGAGCTGAAGCGCGGCATTGCGTATGCCTCGGTCGTGGCTGCCGCCGTGTGCGAATCATTCGGCCCCGATGCCCTGTTTGCCTTGACCCGGCAGGAGGTGGAGCGCCGGATGCTGCATTTTTCGGAGATGACGTGCTGGACATTGCTGGGAAAATAGTGTATAGCAGCCCTGCAAGCTTATGAGCGTCCTCAGTGAAAAACTCTTTCAGGAAATTCTATTGGCACGGCAGCGCGTGTACGAAGTCGGGAAACCGACTCCGTTGCAGAAACTGAATCTGCGGGATATTCCCGCCGCCGTGTACGCCAAGCGCGAGGATTTGGGGCCGATCAAGGCCTACAAGTGGAGAGGCGCTTACAATTGCATGGCTGCGCTGACGCCCGAACAGCGGGCCGGCGGCGTGGTGGCCGCATCGGCGGGCAATCATGCGCAGGGCGTGGCTCTGGCGGCACGGCATTTGAATTGCAAGGCGCGTATTTTCATGCCGCTTTCGACACCCGAGGTGAAGCAGCGCGAAGTGCGCCGCCATGGAGGGGATCATGTGGAGATCGTTCTGCACGGCGATTCGTACGATGCCGCTTCGGCGGCGGCGCATGCCTATGCGCGGCAGAATCATTTGACGTTCGTGCATCCCTACGACGATCTCGTGACGATGGGCGGGCAGGGAACTCTGGCCGACGAGGTGGTGATGAGCGGTGAAGGCCCCTTCGACCGCGTGTATGTGCAGATCGGCGGCGGCGGCATGGCTGCGGCGACGGCCTGCTGGATCAAGAAGTTCTGGCCGCAGGCGAAGGTTATCGGCGTGGAAGGCGTGGACCAGGCTTCGATGAAGCTGGCCATCGAAAAGGGTGAGCGGACAAGTCTTGAGTACGTGGATGTGTTTTGCGACGGTACGGCTGTCCGCACAGCCGGGGAGAATACCTTCCCGCTGTGCCGCGAGTTGATCGACGAGTTCGTGACGGTGACGAACGATGAAGTGTGCCATGCGATGCGTGCCATGTGGGATTCTTCGCGCGTCGTTCCGGAAGCCTCCGGTGCGATGGGGCTGGCAGCTTTCATGCAGCAGTGGCAGCATGGGGAGATCGGCGAGAAGGAGAAATGCCTCGTGATTATCTCCGGCGCGAATATGGATTTTTCCCAGATGGGGCTTGTGGCCCGCATGGCCGGTATCGACGGCTGCGAGACGCGCTATCTGCGCATTCCGATGGAAACGAAGCGCGGCCAAATTCTCAAATACCTCCGCAGTGTGCCGGAAGGCGCTACGATTGTGGATGTGCAGTATGGCCGTGTGGCAGGAGAGATTCAATATCCCGTGTTCGGCGTGGCCGGTACGCAATCCGATTTCGAGATTATCGAACAGCGGCTGGCCGAGAAGGGGTTGAAGGCTGAAGATGTGAGCAATGATGAAGATGTGCGGTTCCGCATGATTCATTACGATGCGGAGCGGTTGAGCCATCCCGTGTTCGTGCAGATCGAGTTTTCCGAGCGCCCCGGGGCGTTCCTTGATTTCATGGCGGCCATTGGCGATTTGGCGTCCTTGTGCTACTTCAATTATGTCTATTCGGGCGAGCGGGTCGGCCGCGCGTTGATGGGGATGGAGTTTGAAAGCCGGGAAGACCGCGATATCTGCCGTGCCCGGGCCGATAAGCTGGCGGGAACGGTTATTCAGGGCATTCACGAAGTATCTCCGGCGGCGCGCAAGCGTATTCTGGATACCATGTCGCCGTCGTCATGCTGATACTCGCCTCCCAGTCTCCCCGCCGCCGCGATCTCTTGATGCGGGAAGGAGTTGCGTTCGAAGTCGTTGTCCGGCCGACGGACGAGGTGTGCGATGCTTCGATGGCGCCGGAAGCCCTGTGTGCGCTGAATGCCTCCGCCAAGGCGGAAGCGGTGGCTGCCGAGTATCCGGATCATGTCGTCATCGGAGCGGATACGCTGGTGTTCATCGACGGTATGCCTTTGTGCAAGCCGGAGGATATGGATGATGCCCGCCGCATGCTGCGCACGCTTTCGGGACGCACGCATTGCGTCTGTACGGCGGTTGCCGTGTGTATGCCCGGAGGGGAACGCCGGGATTTCGCCGAGAAGAGTTATGTGACTTTTCTGGAGATGTCCGATGCGGATATCGATCGCTACCTGTCTACCGTGCATGTGCTCGACAAGGCGGGCGCCTATGCGATGCAGGAACACAGCGAGTTGATTGTCGCCAGCGTGGAAGGCGATGTGGACAATGTGATCGGCCTCCCCGTGACCCGGCTGCTGGAGGTGCTGGGGCAGTGAATCTTCTGCGGTAGCCAGGGGTAAATTTTTTTGTTTGGCCTGCCGAAAGATTTTGTTCGGTTGCGTGCCGAATTTCATCGGTCATGGCATCCGTTTTTTGGGATTGCCCCTGTCTGCGTAGCTTGACTGTGTCATACGATTGCAGGCTGTTTGCTGTGGAGGTTTTTGGAGCATTCGATTCCTCGCACCTTGCTGATTTCTATACGGGAAGAGATATGATGAGTCCTTTTTGAAATATCCGGATCATAGCGGAATATCATTGGAATCAATGCAATCATCTGGCATTTCGTTTATCAGAAGATGAAAAAACGGATAGACAATTTATGAAAATATGATAGATTTTCTGCTCCGAATGAAAATTCGGATGTAAAATCGAGTATCTGTAAGCCCTGACCGTTTCCGCGTTCATGAAGGAAAACGGGATGTTGGCAGGGCTGTAGCCAGACGGGAAATTGCCATAGAACGACGATGAAGAAGATCTATCTCGGAACCTGTGATGCCAGCCATGAAATATCGCAAAGTATCGCTTCGTTCGGCGTCGAGCGTGTGTTCGTCGTCGGGGATGATATCGTGATCGATACCGCTGTGCCCGTTGAAAGAATTACCTACGCACAGTCCATCGAATACAGGTATTATTATTCGTGGCTGCAAAGCATCGGGCCGACCTCTCTTCTCGTTTGGAATAATGCCATGAGGACTGTGAACCGTTATGATCTGCATTACAACTGCATCCGCAAATACATGCAGCAGGCCGGGCACCGGCTCATTTTCGAACGGCTTCCGATCCGGAAGAGCAGGGAGGATTTTATGATTCTGTGGGATATGATGCAGAACAATCCCTATCTGAGAGAGCCGTATGATGAAGTGTCGTTTTCCGGCATCGAGATCGCCATGCGCGATGTTTCCGTCAGTGTCGAGGAGGTCCCTGTCGAATTGACAGACGAAGAATTGGACCAGTACGCCGCCGAGAAGGAGCGGATTATTGCCGGAGTGAAGAAGGATACGAACGTTGTTCCCCGCCGCCTGCTGAAGTTCTGCGAAGCTCTGGCAGCCCGGCATGCGGACGGGAAGTTCGATTCGAAGCGGATCATCAAGCCCTCCATGCGAGTTACCGTCACGCAGACGGGAGTCGATGCCTACTACATGGGGGAAATAGCATCCTATATTCAGGAGTTGAAGCATGTCCTCGAAAAAATACCATCTGAACACTAATGTGCTTGATGCGGCTATACGGCGCATCGAATACATTTTCGACGAGTTCGAAAATATCGTCGTCAGCATTTCCGGAGGGAAGGATTCGACCGTTCTTTGCCATCTCGCTCTGGAAGAGGCAAAACGGCGCAGCAGGAAAGTCGGCCTGTTCTACCTTGATGAGGAAGTCGTCTATACTTCTACCGTCGAGCAGGTCGAGTATCTGATGAATCTTGCGCCGGAGCATGCCGTGCGGTACTGGCTGCAGATCGAGTTCAATCTGACGAATGCCGTGGATTTGAGGCATGGGCAGTTTCATTGCTGGGATCCGCAGCAGCGACCGAACTGGATGCACAAGCGCAGTTCGAAAAACGTGCTGACCCGCACATGGACGCACGATACCACGATTATCGACAAGAACAAGGGATTCGGGTTCTATGATGTGTTGTCGAATTTCGAGCTCGGTTTCGAGAATACGGCTTTTCTCGTCGGTCTCCGCGCCGATGAGAGTCTGGACCGGTACCGGACGATGGTGAGGTTTCCCGGTTATAAGGATGTCATGTGGTCCACAGACAAGAAGCGCGGCAATTACGTTTTTTATCCGCTGTACGATTGGGCGTTCAGCGATGTCTGGAAATATATCGGGGAGCAGGAGCTTCGCTACCACCGCTATTATGATTTCTGTTTTCTGAAAGGCATGTCTCCCCATGGAATGCGGGTTTCGTCCCTGCTGCATGAGAAGAGTTTTAAGGCGGTGCAGGATTTGCCAAGTTTCGAGTTCAAGACCTACGAACGCCTTTTGAAACGGACGAAGGGAATTTCCTTCGCGCAGGAGACGGCAACAGACCGGAAGATGTTTCGGTGCCAGACTCTCCCGAAGAATTTTTCCACATGGCGGGCCTACCGCGATTTTCTGCTGGCAACCTATCCGGCGCCGGAACGAAAGGCGATTTTCAAAAGGCGGTTTTCCAAGCATCTGGACAATGAATACGTCGCCCGGCAGCAGTGCCGCCAGCTCGTGCTGAACGACTATGAAAACAATCTTCCCGTGAAGAATACGGAAGACCCCAAGACCGCACGCCTGAACCACTGGAAGGAAATCTTATGAATATCGCCATTCCCTGCCTGAATACGATCCTTGTCGATCGCGATATGATTCAGGCGAACAACTACAACCCGAACAGCGTTCCCCGCGACAAGATGGAGCTTTTGAAGCAATCCATCATCGATAACGGGTTCTGTTTCCCAATTGTCGTCAGTTGGAGCGAAGAGGACGAAAAGTATATCATTATCGACGGATTCCACCGTTTTACCATTTGCCAGCCGAACTGGCTGGATATCCGGCAGGTGCCCGTCGTCGTCCTGCAGCACGATCTCGCCCGGCGCATGGCGGCCACCATCCAGTTCAACAAGGCACGCGGCGTGCATGCCGTGGATAAGGATGCCGATGTGGTGAGAGCATTGCTGGAGCAGGGGCAAACGGATCTCGAAATCGCGCATTCCCTCGGATTGGATATCGATACCGTAATGCGTTACAAGCAGATGACGGGCATTCTCGACCTGTTCAAATATGTGGAGTATTCGGCAAGTTGGACTATAGAGCAGGACGATCATGAATGAGAAGTGGAAATACGACGGTTCCATCGACAAGTACCCGATCAAGGATGGGGAAGTGTGGGAGCAGAACGGCAATCTGCTGGCGGTGAACAATATTTTCGACGGCCTTCCCGAATGGATGAAGGAGGCAGACCTCGTCTTCGTCGATCCTCCGTGGAATTTGCGGAATGCGAACAGTTTCATCACAAAAGCCGGAAGAAACGATTATCTCGACGATTTCCGCGCATTCTACAAGAAGGTATTCGAACTTCTCGCGGAGATCGCTCCGCAAACGGCCTATATCGAAATCGGCAAGGAATATCTGGCCGATTTCATTACGGAGATGAGGAAGCTGTATAAGTATGTGACCTGCTACAATTCGACGTATTATTACAAAAAGGAGAATATCTGCTACATCATCCGAGGGAGCAATAGAGCGAAGCAACCGAAGCTCGATTACATGGATGAAGAGGAAATCATTGCATGGATATGCGAGAACGAGTCTTTCGAGTGCATCGGTGATTTTGTGATGGGGCGTGGCCTGGTCGGGTACCATGCCCACAGGAACCGCAAGAGGTTCGTAGGCTGTGAGCTTAATCCGGCCCGTCTGGCCGTTCTCATCAACAGGATCGGAGGTGATTGGAATGTCACCCCGGCGGAACGGGCGGCGCCTCTGATCAAGCGCCTGCTCGGGTACCGCGGCAAGGTGCTCGATCCGCAGGAGATCATCCGGAGACGGTTGCTGGAGCATGTCGAGACCGGCATGAAGAAGGTGGATGCCGTCGAAAAACTGGCCGCGCATTTCGGTGTGACGCGTATCACCATTTACCGCTGGATGTCCGGATCATGCGATTTTCCGGCGAAGTACTCCATGGTCGATAAACTTGCAACCCTTTGAGGCATTGGCAGAGGCCGTCTGGCTGCCAGCTGTTGAAAGTGCCCGTCTGCGCCGGGCGTTCTTTGCCGGGAGGAATCTGTATCGCATGATGATCCGTTCGGAGGCATCGGTCGGCACATTGTTGTATTGCCGGATACAAAAAAGCACCGTTTGGCAAACGGTGCAATCAGTGCATATAAAAGGTGGCGGAGTGGGAGGGATTCGAACCCTCGGTACAGTTTAAAGCCGTACGTTCCTTTAGCAAAGGAGTGCTTTCAGCCGCTCAGCCACCACTCCGTGGGGTGCGTGCGGGCGTATATTGCATGATTTTCCTGTTGCTGTCAACCAGGAAATTGACTGCCCCCGTTTTTTTTGTTGCCATGCGGCGTTTTCCGGTTAACGCAGCCTTCCGTTGACAATCCGGGGGAGGTTTTGGTATAACTGGCATGTGAAGAAATGCTGCCTTCTCGTGTGTGCCGGAATGGCCGCTTCCTGTTCGCAGGTGGGGACTCCTTCGGCTTCGATGCGGACGAAGGATGTTCCGCCTCCTCCCATGTATGTGGGTACGGTCGATATGGTGTACCCGGATAAGCATTTTGCCCTGATTCGTGTGATTTCTCCCATGCCGGATCCGGGAACGACGCTGATTTCGCATGCGCCGGAAGGGTTCAAGGTGCGTGCAGGCAATTTGGTGGTGTCCGAGGAGAGGCTGGATCCATTGCGTATTCCGGCCGATATCAGGAGCGGTACGGTGATGGTAGGCGATTATGTGTATGCCTACCGGCCGCTTTCCGAACCGAAGATCGAGGAACCGAAGGCTCCCGCCGCGTCCGGGGCTGCAACGGAGGGCGATCCCGGTGCAGAAGCTGCTCCGATTTCTACGCCGGAGGCTGTGACGCCTGCCGTGCGTACGGATGTGCCCGCCTGGCAGTCCGAGACGGAGGGCGGAGCGGGCGGTTCCATTCCGTCGGACAGCGTGCCTGCTCCGGATGTGATTCCCGATTCGGAGGGAACGGAGATGCTGCCTGTTGTGTCCGGCCGTTGAAGGTGAGGCTCCTTCCCGGTATTTTTGCCGCAAGTATTGTTTTTTGGTGTAATGTGTGCCGGAGCTGTGGTGAAGATGATTGGTTATCGTTGTTTTGACTGTTTATCTATTTAATTTTTATCATTTTTTAACTATTTTTATCGATTTATTTTAAGTTTGTTATCAAGTAATTTATTGCATGTTGCATGACGTGCTGACGTGGAATTAGGGCTTGACCTGTTTTCGTGAAAAGGTGAAAATAACGCGCCTTCCCGTATTGTTGTTCAACCGTGCGAGAAGTTCCTGATTTCATTTTCCCATTATGACGACTCATCGCTTATTTTCCCTTATTGCCCTCGGTATGACGGTTGCCGTTTCCGGTTCTCTGCTGTCTTCCTGCAAGGATCAGGCTTCCGCCAAGCAGCACGGCGAGATGCCGGCCGCCCCGGTGCAGGTAACTCCGATCATTCACGAGAACGTCAATGTGTCCGAGGAATGGTACGGGTATCTCCGTGGTGTGGAAGATGCCGCCGTGAAGCCGCAGGTGACGGGGGTGCTGGTGGAGAAGAGCTATAAGGACGGTTCCCTCGTGGAGAAGGGTGCGCCTTTGTTCGAGATCGACAAGTCTCTTTTCCAGGCGACTCTCGATCAAGCCAAGGCAACGCTGGCTCAGGCCAAGGCCGCCAAAGCGCAGGCTCTGGCCGCCCAAGGCAAGAACAAGCAGGATGTGGAACGTTACGCCAAGCTGGTTGCGAGCGGTTCCGTGTCCGAGAAGAATTTGACGGACGCCCAGCAGGCGTTGAAGGAGAGCGAAGCGCAGGTATTGCAGGCCGAAGCCCAGATCCAGATGGCAGAAGCCCAGATCGAAACCGCCCGCATCAATCTCGAGTATGCGACGATCAAGGCTCCGATTTCCGGGATTGCCGGTGTGGCGGCTCCTTCCGTGGGGGATTTGCTGTCTCCTGCCAATCAAAATCCTTTGGTGACGGTGTCGTCGATCAATCCGATCCGTGTCGATTTCGCCGTGAGTGACAAGACGGTGCTTGAGACGCTGGGCAAGTTCAAGAAGGGTGAGCGCAATCTGGATCTGATTCCCAAATTCCAGCTGATTCTTCCCGACGGCAGGACGTACGGAGAGGATGGACATGTGGTGGCTCTCGACCGCGCAGTCGATATGGGCACGGGGCAGATCAGCGTGGTCGGCCAGGTGCCGAATCCCGATTTCGTACTGCGTCCCGGCATGTCCGTGCGCGTACGTGCCGTGACGGAGACGATCGAAAATGCAGCCCTTGTGCCTGAGCGCGCCATTGTGAGCGTGCAAAGCGCCAATTTCGTGATCGTACTCGGGAAGGATAACGTACCTTCGATGGTTCCGGTCAAACTTGGTCCCGTGACGGATGTGAAAGTGAAGGAAGAAAACGGCAAGGAACGCGTGCAGCCGATGCAGGTGATTACGCTCCTTCTGCCTCCGGACAAGATGCTTCCCGCCGGTACTCAGGTTGTCGTGCAGGGATCGACGGCGGCCATGCAGGCTGCCGGAATGCATAAGCCCGTCCGGCCTGAACCGTTCGTGTATTCACCACCTCAGCCGACGATCGAGTCGAAGAGTTCGAAGGTGTCGGAAACGGCCGACGGAGCCGCCAAGGATGCTGCGATGCATGCTCCGGCTGCCGGTGAGAAATCAGCTCCTTCCAAATAAGCTGCCATCAATCGACTGAGGGCGACCTTCCGGTTTGTCGTCCGCATGTTTAACTTGTTTTCTTATGTCTTCCTATTTCATCAAGCATCCGCTTATCGCGATGGTGATCGCGATCGTTACATCTCTGCTGGGCGTGATTTCGTTGCTCCGGTTGCCGATTTCCGAGTATCCGGATATTGCGCCTCCCACGATTACTCTGTCGGCGACCTATCCCGGCGCCGATGCCCAGACGGTGGCCGACTCGGTGGCAACGCCGATTGAGTCCCAGCTTTCCGGTCTGACGGGCATGGATTACATGACGTCCGTGAACTCAAGTAACGGTACATGCTCCATGAACGTGGTGTTCGAGACGGGCACGAATCCGGACATGGATCAGGTGCAGACGTACATGCGCTATGCGCAGGCGACGACGCAGCTGCCCACGGAAGTGGCTCAGATGGGCATTACGATCAAGAAGTCCACCGGGGTGCCTTTGCTGCTGTATTCGCTGACGTCTCCCGACAATACGTTCGATGCAGTGTATCTGGCGAATTATGCGTATGTGTCGCTGGTGGATCCGGTGAAGCGCGTACCCGGTGTGGGCGACGTGCAGGTGTTCGGCGCCGGACGTTACGCGATGCGTATCTGGCTGGATACGGTGACGATGGCGCAACGAGGAATTTCGGTTTCCGACGTGCAGAATGCCATCCGTACGCAGAATACGGTGAATCCCGGTGGTCAGATCGGCTCTGAACCGGCTCCTGCAGGGCAGGAATTTACCTATACGGTGCGTACGAAAGGGCGCCTGAAGACGGAGACGGAGTTCGAGAATATCATTATCAAGGCGGACGGAACGAAGTTCGTTTACCTGAAGGATATCGCCAAGATAGAACTCGGCGCACAGACGTACGCCTTGATGGGACGTTATAATGCCGAGCCAGCCGGTGTGATTGCCGTGTATCAGGCTCCCGGTTCCAACGCTATTGAGACGGTGGACGCGGTAAAGGATTGTCTGGCGAAGTATGAGAAGAGTTTCCCTCCCGGTTTGCAAGGTCTTGTGGCTCTTGATACGACCCTTTCGGTTCGTTCCTCGATCGAAGAAATTCAGAAGACGCTGATCGAAGCTCTTGTGTTGGTGGTGATCGTGGTGTTTGTTTTCCTGCAGGGCTGGCGCGCGACGCTGATTCCGGCGATTGCCGTGCCGGTGTCCATCGTGACGACGTTCTGTTTCTTCCCGATGCTCGGATTCACGCTGAATACGGTGTGTTTGATGGGTATGGTGCTGGCGATCGGCCTTGTGGTGGACGATGCCATCGTGGTGGTGGAAGCCGTAGAATCCCATATGGAGCGCGGCATGACGCCGCGCCAGGCTTCGTTTGCCGCCATGAAGGAAGTGTCCGGTCCCGTGGTGGCTATTGCGCTCGTGCTGGCTGCCGTGTTCCTGCCATCTCTTTTGTTGCCGGGTATTACGGGGACTCTGTTCCAGCAGTTCGCGGTGACGATCGCCATTTCGATGCTGATTTCGGCATTCAATGCCTTGACACTATCGCCTGCCTTGAGTGCGATTCTGCTTCGCCCGAAATCGCTGGAAGGCCATTCGCCGCTCCGCAAGTTCTATCGCTGGTTCAACAAGGGGTATGATGCGACGGCGCACGGTTATGCCCGTACGTGCGGTTTCCTGTCACGTAAGCTGCTGATCAGTATTCCGCTTCTGGCCTTGATCTCGCTTCTGATCATTCCTGTGGCCAAGCAGGTGCCCGGCGGTTTCCTGCCGACGGAAGATAAGGGCTTTTTGATGATCGGCATGACGCTGCCTTCGTCCGCTTCCATGCAGCGTACGCTGGAACAGGTGAAAGAGGTCGAAAAGATTGTCCAAAGCAACGAAAATGTGAAGGCTGTATGTTCGGTGATCGGGATCAACGTGATGGCGAATATCCAGACATCGAACAGCGGTTTCTTCTTTGTGACATTGAAGGACTGGGATGAACGTCCCAATCGGGATCAGGGTGCGGTCGCGCTGAAAGAGCTTTTCGAGAAGCAATTGAATAATTCCAAACGGGGGATCGATGCCATTGTGTTCGTGTCAACTCCGCCTGCGATTGACGGGGTGGGTACATCCAGTGGCATTACCTTCATTCTGGAAGACAGAGAAGGGCGCGGTGTGCCTTATTTGAGCCAGCAACTGAACAAGTTTGTCGCCGAGGTTCAAAAGCTTCCCGCCGTGGCTAATGTGAATAGCCCTCTTCAGATGATGAATGCCGTGCCGCAGAAGCGGTTCGTGCTGGATGAGAAGAAGTGTTTTGCCCAAGGGGTGAAGCTGGAGGATGCCTACAAGCTTTTGCAGGCCTACTACGGTTCGCTTTTCATCAATTATGTGACGTTGTACGGTCAACAGTGGCAGGTGTATATTCAGGGCGCCGGTGAAAACCGTACCAATGTGGATATGCTGAAGAATTTCTACGTTCGCAATGCGAAGGGAGAGAACTTCCCTCTGTCTGCCTTGGTGCGGGTTGAAGATATTTTCGATGCCGAGTTCGTGATGCATCAAAATCTGTACAATGCGGCGCAGCTCAATATCGAGGTGAAGTCCGGTTTCTCATCGTCAGAGACGATGAAGGAGCTGGAAAGGGTGTTTGCCGAGACAATGTCGCCCGATATGGGCTATGAATACAGCCAGATGAGCTATCAGGAAGAAAAGGCGCAGAAGGGGCTTGGCCTCGGTGCTATCTTTGCCATGTCCGGCCTGTTTGCCTTCCTGATTCTGGCTGCCCTGTATGAAAAATGGGCCTTGCCGCTGAGCGTGTTCCTTACGGTGCCGATCGCGGTGCTGGGTGCGTTTGTCGGCTTGGCTGCTGCACATGTGGAACTGAATCTGTATGCCCAGATCGGTCTGGTGATGCTGATCGGACTTGCGGCGAAGAACGCGATTCTGATTGTCGAGTTCGCCGTGCTGGAAATGGAGCGAGGCAAGCCTCTGTTCGAAGCGACGCTTTCCGCGGCCAAGCTGCGCTTGCGCCCGATTCTGATGACGTCCTTCGCCTTCATTCTCGGTTGTTTGCCGCTGGTGCTGGCGACGGGGCCGGGCGCATCGGCCCGTTTCGCCATCGGTATCGTGGTGGTTGTCGGCATGCTGTTCTCGACGATTGTCGGCTGTTTCCTGATTCCCTGCAGCTTTGTCTTTGTCGTGAGGCTGTTCCGCGTGAAGATCAAGAAGCACCACGTGGGCCCCGACCCCGATGAAGAATATGCCTACAAGGTGCTGGCTGCGGAAGACGCTGGCCTTCCCGAACCTCCGGCAAGTGAAGCGGTTCCCGCCGAACCGGGCAATGCAGAAAAATAACATCTTTTCCTCTCAACCATGGATTGATAAGAATAGGGACATTGATTGCCCGCCTGACGGTAGATGATAGTCCGGGCGGGCAGGAGGTGTCCTGTTCATCCAGACAAATGATCGACATTTATGAATAAAACCCAATATATGAAATCTCACGGCAGCCTTGTGTGGAGAAGTGCAGCGTTGGCAATCGCTGCACTGGCTCTGTCTTCCTGCAAGTTCGGTCCCGATTACAAGAAGAACGATATGGCCGTTCCCGCCGAATTCCGGGGCGGCAATTCGTCTTCCGAGTCCGTGGCCGATCTTCCCTGGTGGAAGGTTCTGCGCAACAATGAGCTGCAGAGCTTGCTGCGCGATACGTATGCCAATAACCGCGATTTGAAGTCCATGATGGCGAATGTGGATAGCGCTCGCCAGTATGTGACGATCGCGCGCGCTCCGCTGTTCCCGTGGGTTTCCTACGGCGGCGGCGTGTCCAAGGGTTCGAACTACGCCATGGGCAACATGACCCAGATGAATGGTGTGACGACGGCTCCGGGCATGATGAAGGGCGCCGTTTCCTGGGAAATCGATTTGTGGGGCAAGACCCGCCGTGCGACGGAGTCCGCCGTGGCCCAGTACCTCGCTTCCGAGGAAGGCCAGCGCGCCCTGATGCTTTCCCTGCTGCGGCAGGTGGCGGACGGTTATCTCCAGTTGCTGCAATTGGATCAGGAGCTGGAAATCACGCGTGAGGCTGTGACTTCTTACACGAAGTCCTTGAATCTTTTCCAGGCTCAGCTTGACGGCGGTATCGGCGATAAGCTCCAGGTGGCGTCCGCCGAGGCGGCTCTGGCAGCCAGCAAGGCGCAGGTGCCTGCGTTGGAAGCCGAGATTGCCGCGCTGGAGAATACGCTGAGCGTTTTGGCCGGCCGCACCCCGGGTTCGATCCGGCGTAGCGGTTCTCTGCAATCCGTGGCCGGTGCGGCTCGCGTGCCTGCCGGGCTTCCTGCCCAGATTCTGGCCAATCGTCCCGATGTGCGTCAGAAGGAGTTCGAGCTGCGTTCGGCGAATGCCGAGATCGGCGTGGCAATTACCAATTATTTTCCTTCCATTTCTTTGACGGGCGGAGGCGGCCTCGTGTCGTCCGATCTGGCTCGTGCGACGAAGCACAAGTCTGCATGGGGCGTGGGCGCGGATTTGTCCGGACCGCTGTTCCAGGCAGGTACGTTGCGTGCGAATGAGCTGGTTGCCCGCAATAATTTCCTTGCGGCCAAGAATGCGTACGAGCAGTCCGTGCTTTCGGCTTTGGCCGATGTATCTACGACGCTGATCCAGCGTGCCAAGCTGAACGAAATTATCGTCGAGCAGGAGAAGGCCGTAGCTGCCTACCGCACGGCGGTGGAATCGTCCATGGACCGCTATACGAACGGTCTTTCGAGCTATTATGAGGTGCTGACGGCGCAGCAGAATCTGTTCCCCGCGCTGACGGCGCTGAGCCAGTACCGCTACCAGTATGCTTCGACCCTTCCGACGCTGTACACGGCGCTCGGCGGCGGCTGGCAGCAGGATAACCGCGAGATGCTTTCCGGAGCTTCCAATAAGAATTCCCAAGACTGAGTATCGTAGCCATGAGTTTGCCCGGTTCCAAGTCGCGTTTCGATCCCGAGGCCTTGTCGCGCGGGGTGCTGGATGGCAATCCGGCCATGCTCGGCCGTGCCATTACGCTGATTGAGAGCAATGCCAAGCGCGATCAGGAGCCTGCGCGCGAGTTGATCTCGCGTCTGCTTCCGCATTCGGGCAAGGCGATTCGCATTGGGATTACCGGTGTGCCGGGAGCCGGGAAGTCGACGTTTATCGAGGCATTCGGTTGTTATCTTTGCGAACGGGGGCTCAAGGTGGCCGTGCTGGCGATCGATCCTTCTTCTTCGTTGTCGAAGGGATCCGTAATGGGCGACAAGACCCGCATGGAGGTGCTTTCCGGCCATGAGAATGCGTTTATTCGCCCTTCGCCTTCCGCCGGAACTCTCGGCGGCGTGGCCCGCAAGTCCCGCGAGACGATGATCGCCTGCGAGGCGGCCGGGTACGATGTGATTCTGGTGGAGACCGTAGGCGTCGGGCAGTCCGAGACGACGGTGCGTTCGATGGTGGATATTTTCTTCCTGCTTCTGATTACGGGGGCAGGGGACGATTTGCAGGGGATCAAGCGCGGCATTATGGAGCTGGCCGATCTGTTGATCGTGACGAAGGACGACGGCGACAACCACCAGCGAGCCCTTGCCCACCAGCAGGAGCTCAAGATGGTGCTGCATTATTTGCAGTCGCCCACGCCGGGTTGGACTCCCGAGGTGCTGACATGCTCTTCGCTGGAAGGGCGGGGCCTTGATGCGATCGAACACATGCTGATGGATTTCCGAACGAAGCAGCAGAAGAACGGCCAGTGGTACGAACGCCGCCGCCGCCAGTCGCTCGACTGGGTGCAGGCTCTCGTACACGAGGCGTTGCTGCATGCCTTTGCGCAGCATCCCGATGTAGCCAGCCATTTGCCGGATTTGGAGAACAAGGTCGCTTGCGGCAAGCTTGATCCCGTGTCGGCCGCGCACCAGCTGCTTTCCCATTTCACTTATCCGGTGAAGGGTGAATGAAATCCGCGGTATTCGTGTTTTTTTTGCTGTGATTCGCCATGAAGGTGTTGCTGACGATCGGTCTGCTGGTTATGAGCAATATGTTCATGACGTTTGCGTGGTACGGCCATTTGAAGAAGGGTTCCGGAGATGCGAAGCCCCTGTTCTGGATTATTCTTCTGAGCTGGGGAGTGGCGTTTTTCGAGTATTGCTTCATGATTCCCGCCAATCGCATCGGAGCGGAATCCGGCCTTTCCGTCGCGCAGCTGAAGATTATTCAGGAAGTGATTACGCTTTCGGTGTTTGTTCCTTTCGCCCTGCTGTATCTCGGTGAGCAGTGGCGGTGGGATTACCTGTGGGCCTTTTTGTGCATCATGGGGGCTGTTTTCTTTGTCAATCGTCAATATTTGATGAATTCCTGACAGCGGGCGCATATTCTGCTTTTCGGAATGTGTGGTTTGTGTTATGTGTGTGTTGTATGAAGCGTGAGATTCTGTTTATGCTGCCAGTGCTTTGCCTGGCGTCATGTTCATGGTTCCAGAACAATCCCTATGAGCCTGTATACAATCGTCCGGATTCCCCTCTGGATCCGGTAGGCATGGCCCACCACAAGCGCGAAGCACGGGATCGTGCCTCCCAGGGATCGTTCGAGGTAGGTTCGGAGGTATCCGTGGCGAAGGGCATGGTGACCATGTTCGAGAAGAATCCCGAGCTTTATCCGTCTGCGGCCGGTTTTATGGAGAAGGCGGAGAAGGTGAAGGTGCTGGCCAATGACGGCAGTTTTGTGAGAGTCGAACTGCCCGACGGCAAGGTCGGGTTCATTAACGGGAGCGATTTGGTTAATCCCAAGGCGCTGGTGCCGATGATCGGGCCGGACGGCCAGCCGAGCCTGTTCGATGACAGTACGTTTGTGGGAAATCTGCCTGCCATCGGCGGCGATTTTACGACGGCGAATCTGTTGGATGGTTCGACGGGGGATGTCAATTTTGTGCCGGCGGCCAACAAGCCCTTGGAAACAAGGCTTCCCGGCGCTCCTGCTTCGACGCAGCAGACTTTGCAGCCCAAGAGCAGCAAGGTGAGCGATCTTTCCGGCAAGAGTGTGCAGGGCGGTTCCACGCTTCTGCAGCCTGCCGCCAAATCGAATCCTCTGGTTACCCCGGATGTCGGTACGCCTCCTCCGTTGCCCGATGCGGCGAATTCCTCCGGCGCAAAGAAGGATTAAGGGTGTTTCCCGTGTTCCGTGGCCATGGAGGCTGATGCGCAGCAATCGCTCGTAGAGCAGTTCGTCCTGTATCTGGCGGCGGAACGCGGCCTGAGTGTCAACTACCAGCTTTCCGTGAGGCAGAGCCTTGAGCATCTGCTTCGTTTTCTGGAGGAGCGCGGAGTTGCCATTCCTGCTGTGGAAGAGGGAGATCTGTCTGCCTTTTTAGGCGAGATGGGGCAGAGGTTGGCTCCATCGTCTTTACGTGTGGCCAGTGTGCATGTGAGGATTTTTTTCCGGTTTCTGTTTTCCCGGCAGTTGATCGGGAAGGATCCGGCGATGTTTCTGGATAATGTGAGGATGGGCAGGACGATTCCGGAGACGTTGCCGGAAGGGCTTGTGGCGCGTCTGTTGGAATCCGTTCCTTTGGATGAAGAGCCTTTCGGCGCGAGGGATCGTGCCATTCTTGAGGTGCTGTATGGCAGCGGGCTGCGTGTGAGCGAGCTGACGAATCTCAGGAATGAGCAGGTCGACGAGCAGGAGAAGTTTATTCGCGTGACGGGGAAGGGTGGCAAGACGCGTTTCGTGCCTTTGGGAAGTTCGGCGATGGAGTGTCTGTCTGTTTACCGCCGGAAAGCCCGCGGTATGCTGTTGGGAGACAGGAGGTCTCCGTATGTGTTTTTGAATCGTAGGGGCGGCCGTTTGACGCGCGAGAGGATTCGCCAAATTCTGAAGGAGCGAGCGGAACAGGCAGGTATTGCGGAGCATGTGTTCCCCCACATTATGCGGCATTCGTTTGCTACGCATCTTCTGGAGAACGGTGCCGATCTGCGCGTGATTCAGGAATTGCTGGGGCATGCGGATCTGGCGACGACGCAGGTTTATACGCATGTGGAGCAGAAGCGCCTGATCGAGTTGCACCGCAGATTTCACCCGAGAGGATGATGCCTGTTAGTTTTAACTCCTCGACAGTGCAGTATTTTCTGGTATAAAAGGGATGGAATGAACTATTTGATTGCTGGCGGCTTGTTGTTGTGCGTGCTGGGGTGGCTTGTTTCGGCATACCAGCGTATGCTGCAGTTGCGTGAGAATGCGGTGCGTTTCTGGATGCAAATCGAGAGGGAGGTGAAGCATCGGCACGATATGTTGATCGAGTTGCTGGGTAATGCGGTTGCCGATTTTCCTCTGGTGGGGCAGGAAATGTCGAAGGTGATGTCGGTCAATGATTCCTGCATGGCTTTGTTGCAACAGACTCCTCTGATGGATAATTCCCGCGAGATGGAGAATTTCGTGCGGCAGGAGAAGGAATTGAGCGTGGTGATGGAGAATCTGTTTGCCGTATGCGAGCAACATCCCGAATGGAAGGTCGGTGAACACCTGCCGAGGTTGAAGCGAGAGTATGGGGTATCGCGCCACCAGCTGGCCCGGCTTCACCATTCCTACAATGTGGCCGTCTGTGTGTACAATGATACGATCCATGCCTTCCCTTCGGCGATCGTGGCGCGTGCTTTCCATTTTTCGGAAGCGTCGCTTTGCGAGTAGTCCGGCCAGCGATGATGAAAAAACGCAGAAGCCCGGAAGCTTCTGCGTTTTGAGACTGGATGTCAGGAGAGGTCAGGCTTCGGCAGGAGCATCCTTGGTGCAGGTGCCCTGTTGACCGCCGTTTTGTCCTTGTCCCTGACTCTGGCCTTGGCCCTGCTTTTGACCCTGGCCCCTTTTGCCTTTACCGTGGCGTTTGCCGTCACGCTTCTTCTGCTTGTTGCCGTCTTTCTTTTCGCAGTCCGGTTTGTCGCAGGTTGTCTGGTCGCAGGCAGGTTTGGTGTCTGCAGCTTCCTGAGCCATGATGGGAGAGGTGAAGGCGAATGCCGCCATGACGATGTACTTGATCATATTTTTATAAGTTTTTGATTTTGTTTGTTTGAAGTTTGGATTGGCAGTGCACTTGCTTCTCCGTGTATGATAACCCCGTTTTTTGAATCGGGTTGCAGAATTGTGTGTGTTTTTGCGATTTTCATGTTCAAGAAAAGAACCCCGCTTCGGCGGCGAAGCGGGGTTCCTGAGTATGAAGGTGTCCGGCCTTTATTGGACGGCAAGCATTTCTGCCTGTTCGCGAGTCAGTTCGATGCACTGCCAGGGAAGGCCCCATTTGTTGAGTTCTTCCATGAAGGGGTCGGGGTCGTTCTGTTCCATGTTGACGACTCCATCCTGATCCCATACTTTCCGGAGCATGAGGCTGCCACCAATGGCGGCGGGTACTCCGGTGGTGTAGGAGATGGCCTGTGAGCCGACTTCGGCGAAGCATGCCTCGTGGTCGCAGATGTTGTAGATGTAGATGGCTTTGTATTGCCCATCCTTGATGCCGGTGATGACGTTGCCGATGCAGGTGCGCCCCTGTGTGGTTTTGCCGAGATCGCCGGGGTTGGGAAGGACGGCTTTGAGGAATTGGAGCGGTACGATTTCGACGCCGTTGTACTGGACGGGATCAATGCGCGTCATTCCGACGTTCTGCAGTACCTGAAGATGGTTGATGTAGTTCGGGGAGAAGGACATCCAGAATTGCGCACGTTTGATGGTCGGGATGTGTTTGACGAGGCTTTCCAGTTCCTCATGGTACATGCGGTAGATTTCGTAGGTGCCGACTTCTTCCGGGCAGGTGAAGGGGCGGTGCATGCTCATGGGGTCGGTGGTGCGGAAGTCTCCGTTTTCCCAATGGCGGCATTCAGCCGTGACTTCGCGGATGTTGATTTCCGGGTTGAAGTTGGTGGCGAATGCCTGTCCGTGGTTGCCTCCGTTGACGTCGATGATGTCGAGCGTATGGATTTCGTCGAAGTGGTGTTTGAGAGCCCATGCGGTGAAGACGTTGGTGACGCCGGGGTCGAATCCGCTGCCGAGCAGGGCCATGAGTCCGGCATTGCGGAAGCGGTCCTGATATTCCCATTGCCACGAGTATTCGAATTTGGCGACGTCGAGGGGTTCGTAGTTGGCTGTGTCGAGGTAGTCGATTCCTGCATTGAGGCAGGCATCCATGAGGTGGAGATCCTGGTACGGGAGGGCGACGTTGATGACGAGCTGCGGCTTGATTTCCTTGAGGAGCGCCGTGGTGGCGGCTACGTCGTCCGCATCGATGGCGTGCGTGGTGATGGTACGTCCCGTTCGTGCCTTGACGTCTGCGGCAATGGCGTCGCACTTGCTTTTGGTGCGGGATGCGAGATGGATTTCATCGTAGGCAGCGTTCATCTGGGCGCACTTGTGCGCAACGACATGACCAACGCCTCCGGCTCCGATTATCAGGACTGTGTTCATACCGCGAGAAGAATGCCCGAAAGGGTCATGCAGGTCAATCATAAATGTGCGACGCTTTTGACACATGCACGTAAAACAGGCTTGCCATGGATGGGCTGTTTGTGCCATATTCATACGGTACGATGCGTGCATCTCTTCCGATTCCGTTCGTGAAGGGTTTTTCTCCGTGTCCGACTCCCCATTCAATTTCAATATCCTGCTCCCATGATGTATAAAAGGTTTTTCCGGTTGTTTCTGCTTTTGAGTATTTCGTCGTCCGCGCTCGCCGATATGCGCGAGTGGACGGGCGCGAACGGCGCCAAGATTCAGGCCGAGTACGTGAGTACTTCCGGCAATCAGGTGACGCTGAAGCTGAAAGGAGGCAAGATCGTGACGTTCGGTATGGATAAGCTGAGTCCCGAGGATTTGGCTTACGTGCAGGCTGCCTCCAAGGTGAGTGCGGAGAACCAGAGGCGAGGTGCGACGCTGGATGTGAAGAGCAATTTCTCCGCCAAATGGCCCAGTTCGTCGACACCTGATGAGAGGACTCCCCCCAAGCTGGTGTCGGAAGAAGATGGGGAGTATGTGTATGAGACCGCACATTTCCGGTTTCACAGCAATGCGAAGCTGTCGGTGGACGTGATTCGGTCGGTCGGCCGTTTGTTCGAGGGAACGTATTCCGCCAATCAGGATATTCCGTTCAACAATCCCTGCCGCTACCACGGCGAGGGGCAGAAGAAGTACGATGCCTATCTGTACGAGACGAAGGAGCAGTATATTGAGGCGGGCGGGCCTCCTCCTTCTGCCGGGGTGTTTCAGGGTGGCGGCCCGCATGGGGCGATGGGCAGGATTCTCGTGCCGTTCGATAGCCTCGCTCTCGTGAAGAAGGGGGCCAATTACGTGGTGGCGGGGAAGAGGGATTACGGTACGCTGATTCATGAAATTACCCACCAGATGTCGATCGGCAGCTACCAGTATCCGGGCTGGTTTGTCGAGGGGCTGGCGGAGTATGTTTCCATCAGCAGTTCTCCTTCATTCAACGGGACATTCGGTTTCGCCTCGAATAAGAGCGCTCTGCTTGAGCGTTGTATTGAGCTGCCGAAGCGGCCGGGGCCGGCCAAGGGGCGGTTTTTGGGGAAAACTCCCAAGGTGGGGCCTTTGGAAACCTTCATGAAGAAGGCCTATCAGGAGTCGTTCATGCATCCCGACGATAATGTAAAGCAGCTGTATTACGGGTTTTCCCCGATGCTGCTGTATTATTTTGCCCATGTGGACGGAAAGGGCGATGCCGCGCGTATCAAGAAGTTCGTCAAGGCGATTCAGGATGGCGAAGGGGAAGAAAAGGCGTACGAGTATCTGCTGGATGGCCGTACCTGGGATAAGCTGCAAAAGGATGTTACAGCCGGTATGAAGAGGATCGGCGGCGTGACGCCCGATTTTTCCTGATGTGTTTGCCACGCGTTTGCCGTTTTCCATTCTTCGGACGAGGAATGCGCTTGACGTGTAGCTTCACGCCATGCTATCCTTGAGTTTCCAAGCCGATTTTCCAATGGTGAATACCGATTCCTCCATTACATACCATGTGTTTGACCGGTTTCTGTGGGTGCGCTGCGCCAACAGGGGCAGTTTCGTCAATAGTTCTATTCTGAAATCCATTGCCGATCAGTATGTCGACGATGGAGGGAGGTGCGTGGTGGTGGATCTGGAGATTTGCGCCGGAGTGGATTCGACTTTCATGGGGACGATGGCCGGCATTGCCCGCCGTTTGATGCCGCTGGGCGGGTCGCTTCAAGTGGCGACGCCGAGCGAGCGTTCCCGAGCGGCGCTGGAAAGTCTGGGGCTTGATGCCCTGATGGAGATCGATCCTCCTACCGCTCCGTGGCGCGGCCATCTGGATGAGCTGCGGGCCGAGCTGCACAGTTCGGATATTCCGATGGATATGCCCGATCTGGATCGTACGAAGCATGTGCTGGATGCTCATAATACTCTGAGCGATATCAGCCCGGAGAATGCGGAGCAGTTCAAATATGTGCGCGAGAGCCTCGAAGAGGAGATCAAGCGCAAGAGCTGACAAGAGGCTGTGCCTTTTCCGCCGGTTGCCATGAAGGAGACTCCGATAGAACTGGCGGAAAGCTATGCTTGTCTGAGGGAGTCCGTTCTCGGCGAAGGTGTGTCTGAACCTTTACCCGGCGAGTTGCCCGGAGAGGCCGTTCTGCAGGCATGCTGGCAGGCAGGTCTTTTGGGGCGGGAATGGACGATGCAGGATGGGCGCAGGGTGCGCATGCTGGATTTCGGCGTCTGGAATCGCGGCGCGGGACCGGATTTTCTGAATGCGACGATGGAAGTGGACGGTCGCCGCCTGCAGGGTGATGTGGAGCTGGACAGGCAGCCGGAGGATTGGGAGCGCCACGGGCATGGAGTGAACGGGCGGTTCGACGGCGTGATGCTGCATGTGGCGTTTGCTCGTCCGGGTCGCGTTTGGTTTACGCGCAATAGTCGCCATGAGGAAGTTCCTCTGGTGGTGGTGCCTGCCGAGGCATGGCATGCCGCCACGGGGGTGAGGCTTCCTTTGCCTTCCGCGCGTGCGGATTTGTGCCGCCTGCCTCTGGCGGAGATGTCCGATGCGGATGTCGTTTCCCTGCTGCAGGCGGCGGCAGCCTTCCGCATGCAGGCCAAGCGCAGGCGCTTTCGCAGGAAGGCGGAATTGTGCGGCGATCATCAGGCATGGTATGAAGCATGGGCGGAGACGCTGGGCTACCGGGTGAACCGCGAAGCCATGTCGTTGCTGGCCGGGCGTGCGCCTCTGGCGTCGTTGCATGGGCAGGAGGAAGCGGTGTTGTTTGGGACGGCGGGTTTTCTTGTACCCGTGCTGCCCGATCGCTGCGATGAGGAGACTCGCGCCTACCATGGCCGCATCTGGCAATCGTGGTGGGAGCGGCGCGATGAATTCGAGCTGTCGGAAGAGCGGCGGCTGCCGTGGTCGTACGCCGGAATAAGACCCGCCAACCATCCGCACAGGAGGCTGGCCGCGCTGTGCCTGACGGTAGCCGGGTGGAAGGAGTTTTCTTCGTTGCTGCGTGCCCGGGAGACGCGGCGGCTGGAAACCTATCTGAACGGGTTGACCCATCCGTACTGGAGTTATCGCGTGAGTCTGCCGTCCCCTGTCTTGAAGAACAGGCTTGTGCTGGTCGGGAAGGATCGCGTGCGGGATTTTCTGGTGAACCATGTGCTGGCCTATGACGAGGATCCGGTCGCATGGGAAATATATTTGCGCCTTCCGGGCGGCTCGCCCAGTGCTCGTGTGGTGCGGATGTCGGATCGTCTGTTCGGATCGCGCTCCGGCGGGGAGGTTCTGGTGAAGCGTGCCTATCAGCATCAGGCCCTGTTGCAGATCGAAGAGGATTTTTGCCAGCCGTCGTTGTGCGAGGAGTGCCTGTTTCCCCGGCAGCTGCAGGATTGGCGGGCTGAAAGGCGGTGTTTCTGATAGAAAATGTCAAATTTTCAATGAAAAAGCGTCTGTAACGGTGTAAAAGTATTGCAAAATCTCTTGTTTATCGTTTAATTACTCCAGTACATCTATGACCAAAGAGGACCATTCTCAAAAGAGTGGCAACAACGTGCCGCTTGATCTCTCCGCTTTGACCGATTTTCAATTCGGTCCGGCATGGGCTCGCGGCGGCGCGTCCGGTGCAACTTTCCCTGCACGCGAAATGCCTGCCCGCCCGGCGGCTCGTGAACGCCGTTTTTCCCGCGAATCCGCCGATGGTGGAGAACGTCGTTCTGAACGCCGCCCCTTCAACCGTGATAACCGTGGCCGCGACCAGCGGGATTACCGGGAACGCCGTGAGGGCAGGGATAATCGCGAAGGCCGCAGGCAAGGCGACCGTGGACCGCGCGAGATGCGCCCTGTGCGCGAACTCCCGGAACCGACTGCCGGTTTGCGTGTCGAACTGCGTCCGGTGGATAGTGTTCTGACAGTGTTTTCCAGCGAGGTTCACAAGCAGAAGCGTGCCGTTTCCCTGCTGGAGATGGCCAAGGTGGTGATGGGTGCCAAGGAGAGGTTCGACCTCGTGTTCATGAAGCAGGAAGGCGGCCCGGAACTCATTCATTCCAAGAAGGGCGACGGCGCCTGCTGGATCGAAAAAGAGGAGAGCGTGGCCTATTTGTGGCAGTCTCCATGGTTCGACGAGTTGTATGAAGCCGTGGATGAGACGGTGGAAGCTCCGAAGGGCGTGTTTTCGGCGATTGCCAAGTGCGGTTTTTCCGGCCAGTTGATCGGCCCTGTGAACTGGCATGGCTACCAATCTGCCGTAATGGCTTTGCACCGCAGCAAGTTTTCCAATATGCCGTTCGAGAAGTACCGCAGCCGCATCGTGATTGAGAAAGGTGACGAAGTGGTGGCGGCCTGGCTGGAACAGGCGACGAAGAAGACCGTTTGGAAGCCGAAGCGCGAAGGTGCGGCGGAGACGGTGCTTGCGGACGAAAAGGCCGTAGAAAAGGATTTCTGCGACTTCCATTTCGACGAAGTGTATGAAGTGGTGGATAAGGTGTTTGTAAACGGTGCGACTCCCCGCCGCCTGCTGGCTCCGGGACTGGGTGCGCATCTGGCGATTCTGTCGGATAAGACGCGCAAATTCCCGCAGATGCTGATTCCGAATCTCTGCCACGGCATGGCTCGCCATCATATGCCCATTTACAAGTGGAGCGGCGGCCATTACACCGGGCCGAGCCGCCCCAAGTGCATTCCGGAAGGTACCGTGCTGGCCGATCGCATGATGGCTATTGCCAGCTGGGTGAAGGAAAATTCCGGACAGACGGTTGACAAGCTTCTTGCATCCCTGTCAGGCGTCGCCGTGCCGGGTGAAGATGCCGATGCGGAGGCCAAGGAACAGGCTGCCGCCGCTCATGATCCCTTTGTTGCGGATATGATTTGGCTGATGGAGCAGGGTTTTATTCTGGTGATGAACGACAATACGGTCTGGAATCCGAAGAATGATGCTGCCAGGGATCAGCAGCAGAAGGAGAAGCCCGCTTCTTCCAGGAAGAAAAAGCAGGGTTCCAGAAAGACGTCCGCTCAGTCCAAGGAAGCAAAGGCTGCCGAACCGAAGGCCGAACAGGCTGCTGAGGAGGAAGCTCCCGTGCAGGCTGAAGCCGCTGCCGATGAGCAGGCGGTCGAGGTGTCTGAGCTCGAAGCTGAAGACGAACCTGCTCCTGTTGCTCAGGAGGCGGAAGTTCCGGCAGAACAGCCTGTGGAGCCCGCAGAAGTGGAAGTTTCTTCCAGTGATGAGGAGTCCAAGGGCTGATCGATAGCTATTGTTTTTTCTTAAAAGGGCAGTCGCGAGGCTGTCCTTTTTTGTTTCCTTCTTGCGGTAAGGAACAATCGATGAGAGAATATTCGGCATGAAGTGTAGATGCGTTGTGTCGGGGCTGCTCATGTTTCTATGTGTGGCTGCAGCCGAACCCGGAGCAATGGCGGCAGTGCCACAAACATTATCGTCCGAGCAGATGGAAGATGAAATGGATGACATCTATGAGAATATCCCGGAATTGGCTGTATTATTGCATGATGCGTCTCGCATGGCGGAAGATGCACCTGTTTTGCGAAAGGCATGGCAACAAGTCCGGAAGATTGTAGATGCCGAAGAAGTTGAGCTTTTCCCCGGAGCTCTTCTGGCATGGCAAGCTGCTGCCGTCGAGAATGGCGATCCTCGGTGCCGGGTTTCTCCGGTATCGAATGTTCTGTTGGGATGGGAGCGATATTATTGGAGTATGGTCAATCTGGACCGACCCGACAGTGAGGCTATTGAGCGGGTAAGTTCGATGATGCAGGAGATCGCTTTGGGAAGACCGATTTTGTCATGCTGCGTTCGGCTGTCGGCTTTATATGAAGAATTGGCGTTGTGCCGGGAATGGCTATCGGTCTGCGAACGCTTGAAGGAGGCGTACGCGGCTTCTTCGAATGGCAGCAAGTATAGAGAGTCCTTTGCGTTGGCATGGTATGAACAGGAGATCGCTGCTGCAAAGAATAGGGGCGTACATGTGGAGCGGCGTATTTCATCTCTGGAAGCCGCGATGAAGGTTGTTGCCCGTCTTGAACCATCGTCTCCCATGTGGCACGGTTCATTGGCCGCTTATGTGAAACGGGCGGATGCTTTGGTGAAAAGAGGGGAACACAGGCTGCAATCCGCCGTGATCAGGAAAGATGATGGCGGGGTAGAGCATAAGATGATGGAGAATCAACGCCGGATTCTTTTGGCTCAGGCCCGGCGTACACGCGAGTCGATGGCGGCGGTGGAAGGTGAGTTGCAGCGGCATTTGGAGTTTCTGGCGACAATCAAGGATTCGGATGCGATGAAGAAGGACAGGATGAGTGCGCTTCTTGCGGAGCGCGATACATTGTTGCTCCGTATGGATGTTCTACGGGCGGTGCAAGATTATGCCGCCATGTTTCCCGTGCTGGAGGCTGAATTGGCCTTGGATACATGGCGATAAAAAAACCGGGAAGAGGGCTTCCCGGTTTTTCGATGGAGGTTTGCAGGCGGTTGCCCGTTTTATTTTTTGGCTTTGGCTGCCAGTTTGGCCTTTTCTTCTTCCGAAAGGATGCGGGGGAAGATGGGGCTGGGCGCCTGTATGGTGTGGCCTGCGGGCAGGATGTCCCATTGCAGGGTGGCCGGTGTGAGGGCTGCGAAGAGTTCGGTGGCCTGAAGCTGGTCGAGGATGCGGGCGCTGGCATCCGGGAGGACGCAGGCGAGGAGGTAGCCGATGTGGGCGCAGCTTTCGAGCAGGTGGCGGAGGACGCGGGCCAGTTCTTCCGATTTTTCCGGGTCCTTGGCGAGTGCCCATGGCTGTTTTTGTTCGATGTAGCCGTTGCAGGCTCCGACATGGGCATTGAGGGCGGCGAGGGCTTCGGAGACGTCGTTGCCGTTCATCAGGTCGATGAATTTACGTTCGGCGGCAGCGAGCGATTCGCGCAGGGCGGCGGATGCTTCGTCGTCTCCGGCAGCTGCGGGGAGGGTGCCTTCACAGTAGCGCAGGCACATGTTGAGCGAGCGGTTGCAGAGGTTGCCGAGGTCGTTGGCCAGTTCGGTGTTGTAGATCATTTTGAGGCGGTCGGCGTCGAAGTTGGCGTCTTTGCCTGTGGTGATGTCGCGTACGAGGTAGTAGCGGACGGCTTCCGCGCCGAAGGCGTTGACGAGGTCGTTGGGGTCGACGACGTTGCCGATGGATTTGGACATTTTTTCGTTGTTGATGTTCCACCAGCCGTGGACGAGGAGGGAGGGCATGGCTTCGTCCGGGAAGCCGATGGCATGGAGCATGGCGGGCCAGTAGATGCCGTGGGCAGGGACGAGGATGTCTTTGCCGATGATTTCGCAGCCTGCGGGCCAGAGTTTGGCGAAGTTCGGGAGGCCGCTGCCTTCTTCGGCGAGGTAGCCGGCGAAGGAGATGTAGTTGATGAGGGCGTCGAACCAGACGTAGGTCACGAATTCCGGGTCGAAGGGCAGTTCGATGCCCCATGAGAGGCGGTTTTTCGGGCGCGAGATGCAGAGGTCCCATTCAAAGGCCTGGTCGACGGCGTTGAGCAGCTGCACTTTTTTGTCGGCTGGCTGGACGAAGGTGTCGCTGGAGGTGATGAAGTTTTTGAGCCACTGGGCCTGTTCGGTGAGTTTGAAGTACCAGTTTTCTTCTTCGATTTCGATGACTTCGCCCCATTCCGGGCCGAACTGGCCGTCTTCTCCTCGTTCTTTGTCGGTGAGGAATTGTTCCTGACGGACGGAGTAGATGCCTTTGTATGATTTTTTGTAGAGGAGGCCTTTGTCGTGCAGGTCGATGAGGATTTTCTGGACGCAGGTTTTGTGGCGCGGGTCGGTGGTGGAGGCCCATCCGTCGTAGGAGATGTTGAGCCGTTCCCAGAGGGCGAGGAATTTGCGGGTGACGTTGTCGGTGTACTCCTGAGGTTCGATGCCTTCTTTTTCAGCGGATTTCTGGACTTTCTGCCCATGCTGATCCACGCCGGTGAGGAAGTAGACTTCTTCGCCCATCATGCGGTGCCAGCGTGCGAGGACGTCCGCGAGGACTTTTTCGTAGGCGTGCCCGATGTGGGGTTTTCCGTTCGTGTAATCGATCGCTGTTGTGATGTAGTACATGTCGGCACGATTGTACTGCAACCGCGGATGCTGTGCAATGGCAAATTCAGACCGCTGCGCCTGTTTGCGTATGGGGAGGCGCGGAGCAGGGAGGTGCGGTAGCTTTCGTTATTTGCCTCGCAGTGGCGGTGGGGTGGTGCCCGGTACGGGGCGGGATGCGCCGGAGCCGTCCCGTACTGCGCCTGCCGGGCGGCCGTCGGGGCGGGTGTATTCGGTACGTCCGTTGCGATGGACGGATGTGCCGACGGGTTGTCCGGACGGGTCGCGGTGGATGGTGCGCTGCGTGGTTGCAGATGGGGCTGCCGGGGCGGAGGTTGCGGGTTTGCTTCCGATGCCGGATATGCCTCCTGTGCGGTCTGTGGTGCCGCCGATGCGGGCAGGAGGAACCGCGCCGACCGCAAGATCGGCGGAGATGAGGCAGGCGAGCAGGGCAAGGGTGTGTTTTGTTGAGGTTTTCATGCCGGAGGAGTAGACGGTGTTTGACGGTCGGGCGTTCAATTATTTTTTGCCGGCATGGTGGGGAGGCGGGTTGGGGGGTGCCTTTGTGTCTTGACACGCTGCGGGCTTCTCCGTATAAAGTGGGGTATGAGCAGGCCGCAGGAGAGGAAGGTTTCAAAGTCCGAGGTGTCGAAGGGGGCGATTATGCGGGCGGCTGTGGAGGATTTTACGCGGCGGGGTTACGAGGGAGCGACGATTCGGGATATCGCGACGGCGGCGGATGCTTCGATCGGGCTGATCCGGTACCATTTCGGGCATAAGTCGGATTTGTACCGCGATACGCTGGCGTTCGTGTCGGAGCAGTATAATGAGGTTTGCCTGGAGGCTTTGGCTGAGGCGAAGGCGTCGGGCGAGGCCGGGAAGATCGTGTTTTCGTGGATGGCTGCTCCGTTGACGGGGTGGAGGGATGATTCCGTGGTGTCAGGCGGGCAGGTGCTTTGTTTTCTGAATAAGATGGGGTATGAGAGTCCGGAGTTGACGCGGGATGTGTACGAGTCCCATTTTTCGTATGCGATCCGCGAGTGGCATGAGGCAATGCGGGCGTTTTTCCCGGGGATGGCGGATGGCGATTGGCTGTGGTGCCTGACGATGCTGCGCGGGATGTATTTCAATATCGTGGCGCACAATGAGACGAATCTGTGGTCGCTGCCTGCGGTGAGCAATAAGGTGGCTGCTCTGCAACGGCTGGCCGAGGATGCCGTGCTGCTGATGCGGTCTTACGACAGGGTGTGACAGGTTGCCGTCAGTGTGGCCGGGTGTCTGGCTGTGACAAGGTGGTACTCCGGTAGTAGAGGTGCATTTGCAGTGCGTTGAAGAGG
Organism: Neoakkermansia glycaniphila; assembly: GCF_900097105.1. GTDB lineage: Bacteria > Verrucomicrobiota > Verrucomicrobiia > Verrucomicrobiales > Akkermansiaceae > Akkermansia > Akkermansia glycaniphila. The sequence continues at coordinate 2,378,620 of NZ_LT629973.1, forward strand.
TTGTGGTAGATGACGTAGAAGACGGGGCCGAGGAAGACGAGGGTGTTGTCCGCATAGGTCATGGCGAGGTAGATGGTGATGATGGTATTTTTCTGTCCGAGGGCCTGGGAGCATTCGCGTTTGTAGTGCGGGTAGCCGATGCGGTAGCCGAGTAGGAAGCCCGCCGCGCAGACGATGAAGGAGATGGTGGCGACAGGAGCCATGGCCTGCCACGGGATGTGGATGGCGCTGATGGTGGAGACGGCCCGTGCGGCGATGAGGATGAGGGAGAATATCCAGAGGGCGAAGGAGACGTCCGCGAGGCGGTTCGACCACTGGCGGCTGGCGGGGTAGAGGCGCCGGATGGCAAGCGCGGCAAGGGCCGGGAGGATGAGGAGTGAGGTGACGCGCCCGGCGATGTCGAAGAAGAAGCCTTCGTGTACGTTGCCGATGACGAGTGGCATGAGGAGGGGGAGTGCTGCGGTGATGGCAAGCTGGCTGAGGACGAGGGCGGTGACGCAGAATTCGACGTTGCCCTTCATGAGTTTGACGATGACGGGTGCCGAGGCGGCCATGGGTGCGATGCCGCAGAAGAAGGCGGCTTCCGCCCAGACGGGTTCTCCGAATAGTTTCAGGATGCCCCATGCGGCAACGCCCAGAAGGATGTTGGCGGCTATGAGCAGGAGGTGGAGTCGGTTGGGTTTGAGTTTGGGTAGTTGGAGTCCGAGGAAGGTGATGCCGAGCATGAGGATGATGTTCCACTGGAGCAGGTAGTCGAGGCTGCTCAGGGAGGGGAATAGCCCCCCGATGACGAAGGCGATGACGAGGGCGCCCGTTCGTATGGCGGAGGGGTTCATGCGGCGGGAGTTCCGTTATTGTTCCCGGAGCCATTGGGCCGCCTGGGGCGCGGCGTAGGTGAGGATCATGTCCGCTCCGGCGCGGCGGATGGAGAGGAGGGTTTCGAGGGTGGCGCTGCGTTCGTCGATCCAGCCGGAGGCGGCTGCGGATTTGAGCATGAGGTATTCCCCGCTGACGTGGTAGGCGGCGATGGGGAGGCTGCAGTGGGCACGCATGGCGGCGATGACGTCGAGGTAGAGGGTGGCGGGTTTGACCATGAGCATGTCCGCGCCTTCGTTGATGTCGAGGTCGGCTTCACGAAGGGCTTCGCGGATGTTGGCGGGGTCCATCTGGTATGTTTTTTTGTCTCCGGTTTTGGGCGAGCTTTCGAGGGCTCCCCGGAAGGGTCCGTAAAGGGCGCTGGCGTATTTGGCGGTGTAGGCGAGGATGGAGACGTTGTCGAGGGCTTCGCTGTCGAGGGTGGCGCGGATGGCGGCGACGCGGCCGTCCATCATGTCGCTGGGGGAGATGATGTCCGCCCCGGCATCGGCATGGCAGAGGGCCTGCCGGCAGAGGATTTCGATGGTTTCGTCGTTGAGGATTTCGTAGGTGCCATCCGGCCGGAATTCGACGATGCCGTCGTGGCCGTCGGAGTTGAAGGGGTCGAGCGCGACGTCGGTCATGATGGTGATGTCGGGCAGGGCGTTTTTGAGGGCGTTGATGGCCTGGGGGATGATGCCGTCCGGGTTCCATGCTTCGTCGGCCGTGGGTGTTTTTTTGTCGTCGGGGACGACGGCGAAGAGGTCGACGGTGGTGATGCCGAGGTCGATGAGCCGCCGGCATTCTTCGACGAGTCCTGCGACGCTCCATCGGGTGCAGCCGGGGAGGCTGGAGATGGGTGTGTTTTCCGTGCCTTCCTGGACGAACATGGGGTAGATGAGGTTTGCTGCGCTGAGGGATGTTTCGCGGATGAGGCCTCGGATGCCTTCGCTTTTGCGGTTGCGGCGTGGACGGATCGGAAGGTGGAACATGGAAGGGAGTATGCGCCCGTGCGTTTTTGTTGTAAAGTGGAATTTCAGGCATGGATGGAGGCTTCGCTTCCTTGTGCCGAACGGGGAAGGTGAGGTTTTTGCGGCAGCGGGGAATCTGTTTTTGCATTGCGGAATGCGCTGTGGTAGGGTGTGGGCATGAAGAGTTTCTTCAAGAAGATTTTAGGGGCGGCATGTATTGGCCTGTCGCTGGGCGCGTTGCAGGCGGAGCCGAGCGCGGACGAGTTGCTGAAGGCGATGCGCGATATGTCGGTGAGCCAGGGGGAGAAGGATGTGCAGGGGCAGATCCGGAAGGGGCGTACGAAGATTCCGTTCGGGATGAGCGTGCGCAACGGCGTGATTGCGTTCCAGTATAAGCTGAATGATGTATGGAATCGTTTCGATTTGCATATCAAGGCGAAGGGGGTGGATATCATGGAGGTGAAGGATGGCAAGGCGACGGTGCTTCCAGTGGCGAAGTACGCAACTCCGCTGGCGGGTACGGATGTGTGTTACGAGGATATGTCTCTGCGTTTCCTGTACTGGAAGGGCGGGGTGCTGGAGGATGCCGGAGAGGATGCCCGGATCAAGGGGCGCGATTGCTGGGTGGTGCGTATTCAGAATCCGACGAAGTCGGGGCAGTTTGCCTGGGTGCGCGTGTGGATCGATAAGGAGAACGGGACGACGTGGCAGATCGACGGTTACGGAGCCGACGGGGAGTTGAAGAAGAGGATTTCGATTACTTCGGTGCAGAAGCTGAAGGACGGTTCGTGGTTTTTCAAGCAGATGAAGCTGGAGGTGCGCGATCCGAAGGATTCATCCCGGACGGTTGCCCTCGATTATATCGAGATGGACGATCTTCCCGGCAAGAAGTGATGGCAATGGCGGATGGTGTGCATGGTTTGATGCGGCCTCTTGCCTGCGCCCACGATTGGGTGGAGCGTGTGCTGGTGCCGGGTGATTCCGCAGTGGATGCGACGGCGGGGAACGGGTACGATACGCTGTTTCTCGCCCGGCTGGTAGGGCCTTCGGGGCATGTGCATGCGTTCGATGTGCAGGCCGCCGCGCTGGAGGAGACTCGCCGCCGGCTGATGCGGGAGGGTTGCGGGGAGAGGGTGTCGCTGCATGAATGCAGCCATTCCCGCATGCGCGAGGCGGTGCCGGATGGTGTGAAGGCGGTGATGTTCAATCTGGGTTATTTGCCCGGAAGCGATCATGCGGTGAAGACGGTGAAGGAGGAGACGGTTCCTGCCGTGCAGGCTGCTTCGGAGTTGCTGCTGCCCGGCGGTGTGCTGACGGTGATGTGTTATCCCGGCCATGAGGGAGGGCGCGAGGAGTGCGAGGCGGTGGAGGAGTTTCTGGAATCGCTGCCTCTGCCGCAGTGGAGGGTGGTGCGCCTTGCGAGTGCGAACGGCAGTTCGGATGCTGCGTTTCTGCTGGCTGCTCTGCGGGTTCCGGGGAAGTGACGGTGCGAGGCGGCGCCGGGTGAGAGGTTTCCTGAGGGGCTGTCTCATTTTCTCCTTTCATTCGGTTGATGGAAGGTGTATGTTCACCGCGCTCAATATTTTATTTTTAAGACATGAAGATCTGGTTCGACGGAAAGTTGGTGGATCGCGAGGACGCGAAAGTGTCCGTGTTCGATCACGGTGTTCTCTATGGTGACGGTTGTTTCGAAGGCATCCGTTTTTACGATGGCAAGATTTTCCGTCTGGAGGATCATTTGGTTCGTTTTTACAATTCCGCGCGCTATATTTTCCTGACGATTCCTTTTACGATGGATGAGCTGGCCGCCGCCTGCTGCGATACCGTGAACGCCAGCGGTCTGAAGGACGGTTATATCCGCCTTGTGGTGACTCGCGGCGAGGGCAATCTGGGGCTGAATCCGGCTAGCTGCCCGCGTGCCTGCGTGTTTGCGATTGTGTCTGAAATCACATTGTATCCCGCCGAGATGTACGAGAAGGGGCTGACGCTGATTACGAGTTCCGTGCGCCGCAATGCTCCTGCAGCTCTTTGCCCGCAGGTGAAGTCCCTGAATTACCTGAACAATATCATGGCGAAGCAGGAGGCCGTGCAACGCGGCGCAGGCGAAGCCCTGATGCTGAATGAGCAGGGTAATGTGGCCGAATGTACGGGCGACAATATTTTCATCGTGCGCGACGGCGTGGTGACGACTCCGCCCGTGACGGACGGTGCGCTTGACGGTATTACCCGGCAGGCGGTGATCGATATCTGCATTGAGCTGGAGATTCCGGTGGATGAGCGTACGATCAACCGCTACGATGTGATTTGCGCCGACGAGTGTTTTCTGACCGGTACGGCTGCCGAGGTGATTCCGGTGTCGTCTCTGGACGGCCATTCGATCAGCGACGGTATGGCCGGCCCGATTACGACCAAGATTCTGGCCCATTACCAGAATATGGTGCGTGCGACCGGTACGGTGTGCTAAAAAAGCAGATTTTTGTTTCAAAGGGGTAGCCGACTTTGGTTGGCTACCCTTTTTTCATGATCAATCGCCTGCTTCCAAAAGGCCGCTGGTGGGGTTGAGGGCAATCCAGCAGGACGGGGCAAAGAGACGAGGTGTCGGTTGCGTGAGGGTGGGCTGGTCGGATAGTGTGGTTTCCTCGAGCGAACATAAGAGATGGCTGGTGATGAACATGGCTGCCATGATTGCGATTTGGGCACGACGTGAGATGATCCGGTGAGCTCCGCACAAAAAGGCTGGGATGGCGAATAGCGCATAGAGGTAGTAGGTTGCGTGGGTATAAGTGTGCAGGCCTATACCAGCAGAACGCCCGCTGATCAGGATGTCGAACGATAAGATGAGGCAGAGCGCAAAGAGTATTTTCCTGAATTTACTGCCGGGGAAAATCGTTTGTTTTTTAGCGTTCACGTTTTTTATGCTGGATTGTTTGTGATAAGTTGTCAACAATATTGTCGATGCCTTCCGTTGTGCAGTATGCCAAAACTTGCGAGGGTTGGAAGGAAAACAAGTTACTGTCATATTTTGTTCTTATGGATCGTGTGTTGGGCGAAGGCCGTTTTTTGAAGTTGGTGCGTACGGCGCAGGGTTGGGAGTATGCGGAGAGGACTCGCGGTACGGGCGCGGTGATGATGTTTGCTGCGACGGAGGATGGGCGTGTGGTGCTGGTGGAGGAGTTTCGCCCTCCGGTGGGGTGTTCCTGCATTTGTTTTCCCGCAGGTTTGAAAGGTGATGTGGAGGTTGGCGAGGCGGCGGCGGATTCGGCTCGCCGTGAATTGCTGGAAGAGGCCGGGTATGAGGCGGAGGAGATGAGGTTTCTGTTTACGGGGCCTTCTTCGCCGGGTATGACTTCCGAGACGGTGGATTTCTTTCTTGCTCAAGGCTTGCGGAAGGTGTCGGCAGGCGGCGGGGTGGAGAACGAGCGTATTACGGTGCATGAGGTGCCGCTCGACGGTGTGGACGCATGGCTGGAAGCGCGGATGCAGGCCGGGGCAATGGTTGATCCCCGTGTGTATACGGGACTTTATTTCCTGTCGGAACGGGGATAGGTTTCCGGTTCAGGCGTGAGGCTTCGGTGTGCCGATGGCTGCTTGTTGCCGTTCTTTCGGTTCGGTTGAAGCTGTATTCTGTTGTTTTTTGAGGCATTCCGGCATGTCTCCGGTGTAGGGAGATGCATTGGGCCGGGTGAGGTCGAGTGTGGGGTCGTAGTACGGCGTAGCGATGCCGAAGAGGCCGAGGAGGGTGTGGAAGATGTGTTCCTGCCCGATTGTTTTTTCGGTGTTGCTGCGCAGTCCGTCCAGTGCCTTGGCGTAGTGGGGATGAAGTTTTTCGAAGGAGGGGGAGGTGATGAGGAAGAAGGGGACGATGCACCCGGTGGTGTCGTGGTAGCGCAGGGTGGAGTTGCCGAGGCCGCCGCGGCCCCAGATGCCGTCATGCCCGAGGAATTCGCCGTGGTCGCTGATGTAGAGGTAGACGAAGGGTCGGTTGCCCATGTAGCCGACGATTTGGCGGATGTAGTCGTCGAGGTAATAGACGGTGTTGTCGTAGGCGTTGTTGATGCCTTCGGCATTGGCCTCGGGGTTTTCGAAGCTGGTGAAGGCCGGTTGGAAGGGGGCGTGCTGTTCGTCGAAGTAGCAGAAGGGTGTGTGCGTGCCTTCGTTGTTGATGAAGAGGACGAGGTTGTTGCTGCCGTTTTCATCGATGGTCCGTTTGATGTCCGGCAGGCCGCTCATGGGATAGGCGGGGGAGTTGTAGCTTTGTTTCGAGACCTGGGTGAGGAGCCGGACGACGCGGTCGTATTTGAGTTTCTGGGCGACTTTGTTGCCGAAGAAGGAGTAGATGTCGAAGTTGTGTTTGGCGATGATGTTGAGGATGGAGCCGGTGGTGGGCTGCATGCATGGATCGGTGTCGCGCAGGCCCCGGCGGCCGTTGGTGAGGATGCTGATTTGGGCCTGGCAGGTGTCCGGCGCGACGGAGATGGTGCGGGGGAAGTTGATGAGGCCCGGAGCTGTGTTCAGATAGGGGGTTGTGATTCTGTGGTATCCGTTGAGGGAGAGCCTGTCGGCACGGACACTTTCGCCGATGTGGACGACGAGGATGATGCCCTGGTTCGGGAGGATGGTGTCGCACCGAGATGGTTGTTCGGTGGGGTCGGGAAGGCTTTTTACTTGGTTGATGGTGTCTTCGTTGGTTTCGACTGCTTCGATATAGGCGTTGGCAAGGTTGTAGAATTCACTGCCGGGCCAGTAGTAGTCCTGGCTTTGCCGCTCCATGGGGATGGAGAGGCCCCAGAGGGCCATGATGCCGAGGGAGGCCAGTCCGGTGCGGAGAAGCTGCATTTTCGGGAAGGTGCGCATGCAGCGGTGGAGGCCGTAGCAGACGGCGGCGGTGACGATGAGGAGCCCGGTGAAGCTGAGGATGTTGCCCCAGCCGCTGTAGGCGGATATTTCTTCAGGCGAGGCTTCGAGCGTGGCTGCGACGACGAGGGAGTTGATGGTGGTGCCGTACTGGATGTACATGCAGGTCTGCATTAATTCGAGCAGGAAGAAGGGTGCCCATACGATGAGTGCCCATGAGCGCATGAGCGCCCATGTGGCGGCGAGCATGCCGAGGGTGGTGGCGAGGATGAGAGGGAGTTTCCACGGGTCCGTCCACAGGTAGAGGTTGTATACGATATTGAGGACGAAGCTGAGGCCGAGGAGTATCAGGATGCTTCGGGAGGAGAGAAAGGAGGTGTCTTTGCGGAGAGTTTTCAGGGTGAACCATGCGCCTGCCAGCAGGGCCATGAAGGCATAGGCCGAGATGTGGATGGCATCGAAGGGTGTGAAGAGGTGTTTGGCGCCGAAGGCGATGCTGATGGCGGCAAAGATGAGAAGCAGGATCAGTGGGCAGCGTGCGCTGAAGAGGTGCCGCTTGATGCTGTGCAGGGAAAACATGGGGGTCGGGAGTGTGCCTGGCAGTCGGAAAAACCGGCGGAATCTCACGAGAGAGTCCGCCGGCCGGGAAGTGTAAGCTGGATCAGTGGCTGCACTTGCAGTCGCCGCCATCCTTGCAGTCGCAGTCGTCGCCGCATTCTCCGTCGCAGCCGCAATCGCCGCCGCAGGAGCAGGAGGAGCTCATGGATTGTTTGCGTGCTTCTTCCACTTCTTCGAGGGAGGGAGCGCGGCCGAGGTCGATGGACATGCCGATGAACTGGCTGATGGTGCCGAGGATTTCATCGATCTGCTGGCGGGATTCGAGGAAACCGCGGGCAAGTTCGTTGGAGACGACCGCTTCGCGCAGTTTGTCGAATTTGGAGATTTCCTCTTCGGTCGGCGGCATGCCGGCGAGGTGTTTGTTGCGGAGTTCTTCGCCGTAGGAGTTGACTTCCTGGAAGAGTTTGGTGGCTTCGGCATTTTGGAAGAAAAGGCCGATGCGGGCTTTGGCGGAGATCACTTTCTGGTCTTGGGCAAGGGCGTTGCAAAGTTCCTGGGTGAGCCGGACGATGTCTGGATTGAGCGATGTGTTCATTGCCCGGCAATGATCTCATAGTGGGGGGCATAATGCAATGACGAAACATTTCATGCAGCCGGGGGAATGGCAAATTCGAGTTGCCTCCGGGGTGGCGGGGTTTGAGCTTGTGTCGTCTGGTGGTGTGTGGTAGGGTTTTGCGTCCTTACCGTGGCGGTGTTTCTGGTGTCCGTCCGGTGTGGGGCATGGGTGCCATGTCGAGTCGTGATGCAGTGCAGTTGAGTTGTTTGCCGGAGGAGTCGGTGCGAGCCGTTGAGGCCCGCAAGGGGCTGCTCTGGTGGCTGGGCGTGGCGTTGTGTGCGGGGCTGGCTTTGTACGGGCTGGGCTGGAGTGCATGGAGGCTGGCTTCGGAGGGTGTGGGGCTGCTGGGGGTGAATAACGATGTGCCCTGGGGGTGGGATATTGTGAATTTCGTGTTCTGGATCGGGATCGGCCATGCGGGGACTTTGATTTCTTCGGTGCTGCTGTTGACTCATCAGGGGTGGCGTACGCCGATTGCACGGGCGGCGGAGTTGATGACGATTTGCGCTGTGGTGTGCGCGGGGATTTTTCCGCTGGTGCATGTGGGGCGTATCTGGGTGGTGTGGATGGTTTCTCCGTTTCCCGATGCGAGCGGGGTGTTTCCGGATATCGGTTCGGCTTTGGTGTGGGATGTGCTGGCGGTGGGGACGTATTTCTGCCTTTCGCTGTTGTATTGGTGGATCGGGATGATTCCCGATTTGGCGTTGATGCGCGATCGATGCGCTTCGTGGTGGCTGAAGAGGTTTTATGGTGCGCTGGCCTGCGGCTGGCGCGGGACAGGTCGGCAGTGGGCGGTGTTTCGCCGGGCGAATGTGGCGATGGCCTGCGTGCTGGCTCCGCTGGTGGTGACGGTTCATTCGGTGGTGAGTTGCGATTTTGCGACGACGGTGAAGCCCGGTTGGCATGAGACGATGTTCCCCCCGATGTTTGTGGCGGGAGCGATTCTGAGCGGGATGGCGATGGTGCAGCTCGTGGCGTTGTTCGACCGGGGAGTGCGGCTGCGCGCTGCTTCCGTGCAGCAGGTGATGAGCCGGTTCGTGTTGGGTTTCTCGTGGATGATGGCGGTGTTCTATGCGGTGGAAGCCGGAATGGCGTTGCTGGAGGGCGGTACGGTGGCCGAGGTGATGGTGCAGAGGGTGTGCGGTGAGTATGCCTGGTGGTTCTGGGCGATGCTGGCGGGGAATGTGCTTGTGCCGCAGTTGTATTGGGTGAAGCGGTGGAGGTCGAATCCGGCAGTGGTGGCGGCGGTTTCCGTGTCGGTGTTGTTCGGGATGTGGCTGGAGCGTGTGGTGATTGTGGTGGGGAGTTCGCTGGTATCGTTTTTGCCCGGGCAGGAGGGCGGGTATGTGCCGAGTCCGACGGACTGGTGGATGCTGGCAGGGAGCGTAGGGCTGTTTGTTTGCCTGTATGCCTTGCTGGGCAGGCGGATGCCTCCGGAGTTCGGTTTGCATGGGGACGGTTCGCCAGCGGTGCGCCGCCGGGCGTGGAGGGCATGGATTCCCGCGGCTGGCGCCGTGTTCGGGATGGCGGTGGTGCTGGTGTGGGTTTGGCTGACGCAGGATTGTGCGACTTCGGCGGTGGTGCAGGGGCGTGCGCCGGGATGGGAGCGCTGGGTGGATTTTGTGCCGGCGGTGTTTGTGGGCGGTTTGCTGGGTGCCGGGTTGTGGGCGGTTGCCGGTTTTTTTGCTTGTTCGGGGTTGCCACGGTGGTATCATCCCGATTTCGATGAGTAGTTTGATGATTCAATGATGGAAAGGATATGACGGGATGCAGCGTGTCGGTTTGATTGTTTGCCTGATAGCCGCTTTTGTCGCGGCGGTGGCGGTATGGAATTATTTGGAGCGGGCCGACCGGAATGACGGGCGGCTGGTGCGCGATATGGTGCAGGTGCAGGAATCCAGAGATTGGGAAGTGCCTTCCAAGACGGCTCCGCAGAGTACGACTGCCCATGCGGACGGGTTCCGGAGGCAGGACGGTTCGTACGAGATGTCCGGAAATTCTTCGGATGGCGGTGCGGAGCTGCCGGTAAAGTGGAGTTCCGCGAAGGAGGTGATCAGGATGCAGGGGCTCGGTGCGAGGGTGTATGCCAATCATTGCGTTTCGTGCCACGGGGTGCGGGGTGCGGGGGACGGGAAGTCCGCTGCGGCTGAGGGGATGCCTGCAGTGGCGGCGTTTCAGAACGAGAAGTATGCGACGTTTTCGCTCGGGCGGTTTTATAAGAGTATTGCGGACGGGCAGGGGAATATGCCTGCGTATGGCGATAAGCTGACGGTGGAGGAGCTTTGGGCGGCGGCTTTGTGGGTGTTCCATTTGCGTACGCTTTCACCGCTCAATTTGGAGAATAATGGGTGACGGTGTGTCCAGCGGTGTATCTGGCGGTTCTTTCGCTTTTTCGCGGCGGGGGGTGCTGCTGCTGTGCCTGGGTGTGCTGATGGTGGCGGGGGTGATGTTGCACCGGGTGTATGAGGCGTGGCCATCGGATGAGGGTTCGTTTTTCGGGGTGCCGATGTTCCGGTGGAAGGCTGCTTTGGCGACCGGGGTGTTTTGTTCCGGGGTGTTGGCGGCGGCGCTGGGGTTGGGTGCGTTGTTTTGGTGGATGGTGTTGCGGGTGACGGGTGCCGGCTGGAGCGATGATGTGCGCGGTGTGTGGTGTGGCCTGTGCCGGGCTTCGGTGTGGGGCTGGCTGTTGGTGTTGCTTGTTTTGCAGGTGATGCTTCCGGTGCTGTACCCATGGGCGATGGAGGCGGCGCGCGCTGCGGCGGCAGGGCAGGCGGTGGATTGGGGCGGGAACGATGTGCGCGGTTGGTGGCTGGCGGAGCCGTTTTTCAAGGGAAGGTCTTGTGCGGTTTTCGGTTTGTTTGCGGTGATGTTTTTGCTGATGGGGATGTTCCGCCGGAGGGGGCGGGTTCGGCATGAGCGTCTTGTGGCGGCGGTGTGCCTGCCGCTGCTGGTGGCGGCAGTTGCCGTGGCGGGGGTGGATTGGTGGATGGTGCGGTCGGCCTGGGTTTCGTCGATGCTGCCTTTCTGTTTTCTGGCGTTCGGTGCGACGGCGGCTGTTGCTTCGGCAGTGCTGGCCGGTGCCGGTTCTTGGACGAAGAGTGTGGTGAGGAAGATGGGTTTGCTGCTGCTGGCGGCTTTGGCTTTTAAGGTGTATTTTTCCTATTCCCAGTTCATGTTGATTCAATACGGCAATTTGCCGCATGAGTGGGAGTTTTACCGCGTGCGTTCGGCGGGGATGTGGGAGGGCTGGCTTCCGGCGATGTTCGGCGTTTGGGTGTTGTGCGTGCTGGCGATGGCTTTCGTGCCTGCCTGCCGCAGGCGGCGGGGTGCGCTGCGGGTGGTGGCGGTGCTGGCCTTGGCGGCGAGTGCGGCGGAGGGGTTCTGGTATGTGGCTCCGGGTATCGTGTGGGATGTTCCCGATGCTGCTTTCGTGTGGGTGTATGCCGGGTGCCTGGCCGTGGTGGCCGGGATGGGCTGGCTGGTTTTCAGGGCGTTCGGTTCCGGAAGGGAGGCGGAGGAATGAAGTCTCCGTCCGTGCTGCCTTTGTCGGACGATGTGTCGCGCCCCGGCGTTCCGGTGCCGCGTCCGCTTCCGTCGCCCGTGTTGTCCGCCGAGGCGTTGGCATGGCTGCGGTGGTCGTTGCGGTGGCTGTGCCTGGCTGCTTTGGCAGGGCTGGCTTCATGTATGCCGGTGTGCGCGGCCCGGTGGCTGCCGGGTGTGCTTGTGCCGCCGGAGGTGCCGTATGTGTTCCAATCCCTGTTTTTGGCAGGATGGGTTTGGATGGGGCTGTTTGCCGCTTTCGTGCAGGCGATTCCCCCGGAGTGCAAGTCGGTTTTGCGGCTGGTGCGCCTGCTGCGCGACGGCTGGAATGTGCTGGTGGCCGTGGCGGCCTGTTCTGTGTGGGGAGGCGTGGGGAGCGGTTTTTGGTGGATGCCAGCCGCACCGTGGCTGGTACCCTGTTTTTTGCTGTTGATGGCCGGGAGTTGTTGTGTCGTGGGGATGGTGCGGCGTGCCGGGGTGGCCCGGTGGGCGCAGGCGGCGGAAGCCGGGCTGTTTGCCTTGGGTTGTGGCGTTCTGGCGGGGTCATGGCTGGATCCGTGGGGTTGGGTGCCGGGCTGGTGCGGATGGGCCGTGCTGATGGCTGCCGGGCTGTGCTGGGTGTTCAGGTTTGCGGGTAGCCGGGGGGTGTGGGTGCGCTGCTGGTCGGCGGCGGTGTGGAGCGTGGCCTCCGGTTTGCTGTTCGGGCTTCCGGCGGTGTATGGTTGGGGGTATCCGCTGGGCGGAGCTTGCCTGCTGTTTGTTGTGGCCTCGGTGTGGGCGTTGTGCAGGTTGAGGCGGCGGCATGGTGCAGCGGGCGGTTCGAAGAAGGCTGCGTGCGATTGTTCGTGGCGGATGGGAGTGGGCTGTGCCGGTCTTGCCGCGGCGGTTGCGGGAGCGTGTTTTGTGTTTATTGTTCCGATGCAGGATGCTGCGGCATGGAAGAGCGACGGTGCGCGGGTGTTGGCGGGCAGAGGTTGCCTGCTGTGCCATGCTTGCGGCCCGGTGTCTTCCGTGACGGGGCTGGGGCCGTCGCTGGACGGTTTGATGGGGCGCGTGCAGGGCAAGGTGTCCGTGGAGGAGAGGATGGTGGCTTCTCCCCGCGAGTGGTTGTATCTGCATCTTTATAATCCGGGCGATCGTTTGTGGGGAAAGGTGCGTTCGGCCTGTCCGGCGATGCCCGGTTTGTTTGAAGAGAGGGATTGTTCCGTGAAGGGCAGGTCACCGGAGGCGTTGCCTGTGCGTGTGTCTGCGGGGAGGGAGCTCGTTCCTTCTCCGGCGGCGGTGGCGCTGGTGGATTTTCTGTCGTCGCTCGAAGGGGCGGCTGGCGGTGCGGAGGATGCAGCGGCTTCGCAACAGGTTTTGCTGGCGAAGGGGAAGAGGCTGTATCTTTCCAAATGCGCCGTGTGCCACGGACGGAACGGTGCGGGCGATGCGGTGAATTATCCTCCGCTGGAGGGTTCGGAGTGGCTGGTGGAGGACGATGCCCGGTTGCGCGATGTTATCCGCAACGGTCTCGAAGGGAAGATCAAGGTGAAGGGCCGCGAGTGGGATTCCCTGATGCTGCCGCCGGGCGTGACGAAGGATGAGGATGCCGAAGCGATTATCCGGTATCTCAAGGCGGAGTTTGCCCCGAAACCGAAGCTGTGAGGTGTCGGTACGTGATGCGGGCGGCGTTTATTTGACAGGGACGCCGTTGTTTTCGAGGTAGGCGAGGAGGGTGGCCAGTTCTTCGGGAGTGAGGTCGCTTTTGACGACCCACAGGGCGAGGCGTTTGCCTCCGAGGAAGAGCAGGGCATCCGGTGTGAGATGGACGGAGGTGAAGGCGTTCAACGGGCCTTCGACTATTTCGCTGCCTTCGTAGCCGAACTGGAATTTGTCCGGGTAGAAGCGGTACGTTTTCCGTTTGTTGTAGGACGGAGAGAGTTTGCTGACTTTCAGCGCCATGTTGACGAGGTAGGGGATGTAGCCGAAGAGGGCGATGCAGCTCATGACGAAGCCCGCGATGGCGATCCACGCGTAGGTGGTTTGCCCGGTGTACATGAGGAGGATGGATGCCGCCGTGAAGAAGATGAGGACGATGGCGTCGAGCCAGGGTTTCCATTTGGGTTTGGAGACGCCGTACCACTGGGTGAGGATTTTTTTCATCATGTCGTCGCTGGGGGCGCCTTTGATGATTTCGATGTATTCGGCCATGGTGTGAAGAGGATGATGGTGGGATGCGGTGAAGGATGTGCGGACTGTGTGCCGCTTGCCGCAGTGTACACGTTCAGCAGGACTTTTGGCAAGTCCTTTTCATGAACCGTTTTCAGAAGTCGGCTGCCGGCGGTGGCGGGATTCGGAAGTTTTCTTCCGGGAGCACGTGTTCTCTTTTTTCGTCATACTGGTATCCGGGTTGAGGGGCGGGAGGCCGGAAGCGCTTCAATGCGGCTTGTTCGGGAGTGTTTTCGCGAGAGAAGGAGAGTGGTGCATGCCTCGTCCGGGGCTTGCGTTTCTCCATGATTTGATGGTATGATAGACACATGACTTCATCAAAGATTCTGACCGGATTGTTGTCTCTCGGCATGATGGGTACGGGCGTGCTTTGTGCCGCTTCCACTCCTGACGCAGCCAATGCTCCTGCTTCTGGCGCGAATGTGTCCAGCCAGCAGGCCGATGGCGTGCTGGCCAACGATCTCGTGGAACTGCGCGTGCAGACCGCAGGCCGCAAGCTGGCCAATATGATTTTCACGGATAAGCTGAACGGACGTACATACGACCTCGGCCCCGATTTCTTTTCTCTTGTGATTGCCGATTCCGAGCCGGACGAGTTCCTGAGCAAGGAGGTCGTCAAGGAATCGACTCATGTGTTGCGTGCTTCCGATCTGGCGGCAGGGAAGCTGACGAAGACGGATATTCCCGGCGATCCGAAGGCGCGCCGCCTGGTGGAACGTGCGAACGGCTCCCGCCTGACTCTTCCTTTCGCGAAGACGGATAGCGGCCTGCAACTGACGTGGTGGGCCGAAGTGCGCGAAGGCCATCCTTATGTGCGTATTGGGCTGACGATTCTGCCCGAGCAGGGTTCCCTGCCTGCCCGCGAGATTACGGTGCTTGATTTCGCCGCTCCCGAAGCGGAGGTGGTCGGTTCCGTGAAGGGAGCTCCCGTAGTGGCCGCAGGTCGCCGCCTGTTTGCCGGGGTGGAACATCCTCTTTCCGTGAATGAGGCGGACAAGGGCCGGGTGACGGCGAAGATCAAGCACAAGACGGATCTTCCCAACCGTGCCGCAACGACGGTTTCTTCCGTGCTCGGCGTGTCGAATCCTTCCCAGCTTCGCCGCACGTTCCAGCTCGCCTATCTCAATGAAGAGCGTGCGAGGCCGTATGGCGCTTTCCTGAATTACAACAGCTGGTACGATATCGGCTATTTCGATCCCTACGATGAGAAGGCGGCGATGAACGTGGTGCAGACGTTCGGCGAGGAGCTGGTGCGCAAGCGCGGCGTGGTGCTGGATTCCTTCCTGTTCGACGACGGATGGGACGATACGCAGACTCTCTGGAAGTTCCATAAGGGGCTGCCGAACGAATTCCGCGATATTCGCAAGCTCGCCGAATCGTACGGTGCGGCTCCGGGCGTATGGTTCTCCCCGTGGGGCGGCTACGGCAAACCGAAGGAAAACCGTTTGGCTGCCGCCAACGGCAAGTTCGAGACGAACGAGAGCGGCTTTGCTCTTGCCGGGCCGAAGTATTATGACCATTTCCGCGATATGTGCCTGCACATGATCCGTGAAAACGGTATCAACCATTTCAAGCTCGACGGCACTTCCGGCGTGGAGCGTCTGATTCCGGGCAGCAAGTTTGCCAGCGATTTCGAGGCGATTATCAATCTGATCGACGGTCTTCGCAAGGAACGACCCGATTTGTATGTGAATCTGACGACGGGTACCTGGGCTTCGCCCTTCTGGTTCGGTATTGCCGATTCCATCTGGCGCGGCGGCTGGGACCACGAGTTCATTGGCGAAGGCAGCGACCGCAACCAGTGGATGACGTTCCGCGATGGGCAGATTTATGCGAATAACGTAGCTGTTTCTCCCTTGTTCCCGATCAACTCGCTGATGACGCACGGCGTGATCTATACGAAGCGCGCCCGCAATCTCCAGAAGGTGGAAGGCAACGACCTGACGAATGAAATCTGGTCGGGCTTCGGTTCCGGCACGCAGATGCAGGAGATGTACATTACTCCGTCGCTGCTGACCCAGCCGGAATGGGATACGCTGGCCGCGGCTGCCAAGTGGGCGCGGAATAATGAAGGAACCCTGGTCGATACCCATTGGGTCGGAGGAGATCCGGCGAAGCTCGATGTGTACGGCTGGGCCGCATGGTCTCCCGAAAAGGGGATTCTGACGCTGCGCAATCCGTCTTCCGTGCCTCAGACGTGGAGTTTCGAAGCCGCCTCTGTCTTCGAACTGCCTGTCGGCGCTCCCTTGCGCTACAAGCTGTCTTCCCCGAAGGGCGACAAGCTTCCGGTGGACAGGATCGAAGCGGGCAAACCCGTGAGCCTGACGCTGCAACCCTACGAGGTGGTCGTACTTGAAGCGACCCCGGAATAATAAAGGTTATACGATTTGATTTGCCACACGCGCCGGCATGTTCCGGCGCGTGTTTTTTTGCCAAATAAGTATTTTGTTGTTAGTGTGTTTATTTGTTTGCTTTCAGTTTTATATGGTGATTTTCAGATCTTGCGGATTTGGAATCCTATGTTCTTGACATGAGTTTTCTATTTATGTTAAATAATAAAGAGTCAACGCATTTGATGGGATGGATTCGATAGAATATTATTCCCGGAAAATGCGATTCTTGTATCAGGATACATTGTTAAATCGTTTACTGATTGAAACTTTCGTGTGTTTTTCTGTTGACACAGGATTCCAAATCCGCTAGATTAGATTTCAAGAACAATTTTACTTATCATTCTTACTTCATATGAAAAAAACTATCTCCATTTTATGTGCTTTGGCCGGCATCACGACTTCTGTTTCGGCAGGGACGGTGATGGATCAAAGCCTGTTCGGCTATACGAAATTCTCGGATGCCTTGCAGGCCGATGTCGGTTCAAGCAAGGAACAGGTGACAGGTTCGAAGGGTGCGGGTAATCTGGTGTGGTACGAGATGCTTCGCACTTATGGTGCCGGCGGGGCTGTGTTTTCCGGATTGACGATGACCCAGAACCATGCGACCGGAAACCGCATGATGATGACGGTAACCATGATGGTCGATACCTCCAAGATGGTGTTGCCGACTGCGTCGGGCAGCATTGCAACGATTTTTTCGACGGGCGGTGCGACGCAATGGGGGCTTGGCGTGCGGTCATCCGGCAAGCTGTGCTGGATGTGGGGTGGCAATGCCTGGGGGTCGGATATTGATTATACGCTTCCGACGAATGGTTCGCTGATGCTTTCCATGGTGACGGGACGCATCAATGGTGTGGCCGATGGCACGGAAGGCGCCCGTATTTATATCGGGGGAACGGATGTGTTCTTTGATGCCGGCGGCCTGAAATCCAATACGAGCGCCAATTCGCTGAGTATCGGGGCGAACAATGCCGGTAACAATACTTTGGCTTTGGCTGTTCAGCAGCTTTATGTACACAATACGTCTCTTTCCAAGGCGGAAATCGGCGCGTTGATGGCGGAAATGGAGCTTGTGCCGGAACCGGCAACAGCGACATTGAGTTTGCTTGGGCTTGCCTGTATGGCCTTGCGCCGTCGCCGTGCGGCTTGAGGGTGCTGCCACAGTGTTTTGTGCCGCAGGGCGAACCGTTTGACGGTTCGCCCTGTTGCCTGCCGGGATGTTGGGCCGAATTGGCTCCGTTGATTTTTCTTGCATTTCATTTTTGTTATTTTGGAGATTCGAAATGAAATGATTGAGTATGAAAGGAAGAAGATGATGGTTTATGTTGGGCGGATAATGAATCCGATGTCAACATGAAATGCTCAAACAACAGATAAAAGAACGTTTTAGAGAATAATACGATACACTATTTGCTCCAAGCGCCGGAATGATGTTTTTCATGGGAAAAAGCAATCATCAAACATCCATATTGTTACGCCAAATATATTCAACGATCAAGCAATAAGGATTCATTATCCGCTAGGGTACACGTGTCCAATTCAACTTTCTCTCTAATTGATATGAAGAAAACAATTTCTATTTTATGCGCATTGGTCGCTTTAGGTTCATCCGTTTATGCCGGGGTTTTGATGGATCAGAGTGTTTTCGGCTATACGCAATTTGCCGACGGTTTGTCTGCAGATGTGGGTACCCAAAAATCCTCCATTACGGGCACATTGGGCACGGGCAATGAGATTTGGTACGGTATGCTCCGCACACGCGGAACATCGGCCGCCCATTTTTCCGGCGCGGCTTTGTCCAGCATGCCATACGGCAGCGGCAATACGCGTGTTGCCATGTCGGTTTCTCTGATGCTGGATACGTCGAAACTGGTACGCCCCACCACGGGGTTTTCGACCATTTTCTCGGCCAGCAATGCAGCAGGTTTACAATGGGGACTGGGTATTACGAGTACCGGTAGCCTTTGCATGCTTTGGCAGCCGAACAGCAGCGGCTCGATTACCAATTACGCAACATTGGGCTATACGGTGCCTGCGACGGGATCGTTGTCTCTCTCTCTGGTGACAGGGCGCTATGAAGGAACTACCGATGGAACACGCCTTTATGTGGGCAATAGCAGCACCTATTTCACCAATACAGGGCTGAAATTCGGCGGAACCAGCATTACGCAGCTGAATGTCGGTGGAGATCGTACGGACAATTCCCGCCTGCAGGCGGCTGTGCAACAGCTGTATGTTCATGACAAGGCTCTTTCCCAAACCGAAGTCGGTTCTTTGATGGCGGAAATGGCGGCTGTGCCGGAACCTGCTACGGCAACGTTGAGCCTGCTCGGGCTGGCCTGCATGGCATGGCGCCGTCGCAGGGCTGCATGAAGCCGGAGGCTTCCATGTGTTTTGCAAAACGGATCGCGATGCGATCCGTTTTTTTGTTTGATGAGACATATGCCGTTTTGTGGGGAGGGTGGCAATAAGAGATGTTCGGGGCGATGTCTATAAATATGCCGTTGACATCGCATAGGTAGGTTATTATGATTTCGCGATTTCTCTTGATGCCGCACAGAGATGAAAGTATGTGGCCGAATGGAGATGAAATGGACGCGAGATGCCGATGACGAAGTGGTGGAAGATGCTGGTGCGTAGAGAACGGTTGCCGCAATGGGCATACTGGCTGTATGTGTTGATGGTGGCAGTTGTCCTGTATTATGCTACGTATACGGTTTCGTTCGGGGCGGATGATTTCTCCTCGGTCGATCGGTCGCTTGGGGCGCATTGGGCATCGCTGTGGAGTTGGAATGGCGCTGTGGCCACCTTGTTTTTTGCCGTTGCTCTGGATTTGTTCATCCGGGCAAGGTTTTGGGGTATGCTGTTTTGGGTGCCGTTCATGCTGTACCAGACGCTGCGGATGTATATGTATTATTGTCTGGGCATTTCCGACCCTTCTTCCTATGTCGGTATTTTTCTCGGGACGGATTGGGAGGAGGCACGCTCGTATATGACGTTCGGGAATGCGATGTGGCTCGCGGGGAGCGTGTTGGCGAATGCCGGGATTTATCTGCTCGGCCGTTTTTTGATCGTTCGATGCCGAATAATCGCATGGAGGTGGATTCCGGCGGCTGAGACGGCTTTTCTGGCTGGATGGGTCTGCATGGTGGAGTTTGCCTATATTTATATTTGCCCGCCGTATGATTCTTTTGTGATTGCCGTCTTGGATGCTCAGAAGACGATTCGCAAAGGTGGGGAGCTGGCTACATTGAAGAAGCTGCCGAAGGCGGCGGAGGGGGCGTCTTCCCTTGTGCAGCGGGGAGGCCCGGTGACGGTGATTTTCATCGTGGGGGAGTCGGTGCGGGCAGATCATTTGCAGGTGTGCGGCTACGAGCGCAGGACGACCCCGCTTTTGGCGGCAAGGAGGCAGCGGGGTGAGCTGGCTGTTTTTCCGAATGTGCTTTCGTTTGATACTTCGACGGAGAAGAGCGTGGTGGGGATGATGACCAATGCGGCGAATGATCGGAGGGTGCCGACGGTGGGTTCTTTTGTGTCGCTGTTCCGCAAGCATGGTTTTCAGACGGCGTTTTTTTACAATATGCGCCGGGAGGCGACGCCGCCGATGATGCTTTTGACTGAAGATTGCGAGGATCGGTATTTTTCGGATTCGTTTCTGGCGGATGGGATTTTGTCGCGTGTGAAGGATGTGTTGGCTGAGGGCGACGGGAACAGGCTGATCGTGTTGCAGACGAAGGGTTCCCATTACCATTATTCCAATAAGTATCCGCGTGAAGGGTTTTCCGTTTTTCTTCCCGATGAGCATGACCGGGATTTGAGTATGCAGAAGCCCGATCTGGTGAATGCCTACGATAATTCGATTCTGTATCTGGATTATTTTCTGGATTCGCTGATGGAGTTTTCGCGGGAGAGGAATGTGGTGCTGGTGTATTGTTCCGATCATGGAGAGTCTTTCGGAGAGGGTGGCCGTTTTCTGCATGGAGGGCCTCTGTCGATGATGGAGCAGCGGCAGGTGCCGTTGCTGGTCTGGTGTTCTTCGGCGTACCGGGAGAAGAATCCCCGGTTGTGGGAGAATTTGACGCGGAGGCAGGGAGGGGCGGCGGAACACGGGAATCTGTTCCATACCGTGCTGGGTTTGGCTGGGATATGGTCGGTCTGGTACGAGCAGGCTCTGGATTTGGCTGCGGAAGAGGCTGCCAGTTGATGTCGGCCTGTGGCCGGGAAGCAGGGACTGCAGGTCAGTCCCGATTCGGAGGCGGACTGTACCGGGAGAGGTAGGCGGTGCGGGGGCGGGTGCCGAGGTTATCCAGCAGGCGTGAGGCGCGGGGGGATGATTGGGCGTTGTAGGTGGCCGAGGGTTTGGCGAGTTTGAGGAGGTTGCCGAAGGTGATGGCCTGCTGGGGGCAGGCTTGCTGGCAGGCTGTTTGTACGGCTCCGTGCGGGAGGCGGAGCATGTCTTCGGTGAGTTCCAGTTCGGTGGAGGGGCGTTCGCCGGTTCCCTGCATGAGGCCGGAGCGGTGGCGGGCTTTGGCTTGGACGATGCGCTGGACACAGTAGCTGCATTTTTCCATGACGCCGCGCGAGCGGACGGTGACGTTGGGATTGCGCTGGTATTTGGTGTCTGCCTCGGAGGCTTTGGCGTAGTCGAAGAAGTTGAATTTGCGTGCTTTGTACGGGCAGTTGGCTGAGCAGTAGCGGGTGCCCCAGCAGCGGGGGTAGACCATGGCGTTGAGTCCGTCGTCGGTGTGGACGGTGGCATTGACAGGGCAGACGGATTCGCAGGGGGCGGCTTCGCACTGCTGGCAGGCGACGGGGACGCTTTGGAGGGT
The DNA here is from genome assembly GCF_900097105.1 of Neoakkermansia glycaniphila. GTDB lineage: Bacteria > Verrucomicrobiota > Verrucomicrobiia > Verrucomicrobiales > Akkermansiaceae > Akkermansia > Akkermansia glycaniphila. The sequence continues at coordinate 2,399,447 of NZ_LT629973.1, forward strand.
GGGGGAGCTGGCGCCGGGGCGGTGGCGGAGGTAGCGATCAATGCGGATCCACTGGAGGTCGCGGCCTTTGATGAGTTCTTGCTTGCCGACGAGGGGGATGTTGTTTTCCGCGCGGCAGGCGATGAGGCATGCGTTGCAGCCGGTGCAGATGTTGAGGTCGATGCTCATACCCCATTGTTCCCGTGTGTCGGGTGTACGGTCGGCGAGGTTGAGGGTGGGGGGCTGGCCGGTTGTTCCGGGCGGGGCGTCGAGGAGCTGAGGGGCGTGTTCGACGCTGCCTCGGAGGATGGTGGGCGGGTGGATGGCTTCGGTGCGCCGGGGCAGCGGGGAGAGGCGAAGGGAGGAGGCGAAGGCTTGCAGGCGGCTGCCGGGAAGGTCGATGTGCCGTGGCAGGATGACGGTGTTGTGCGGGATGCCGGGGTAGGGGAGGGCCGGGCAGGAGATGTGCGTTGTCCTGATGGCGGCGGTGAGGGTTTGAAGGCCTTCGGTTTTGCCGCCCAGAGAGGCGGCGAGTTCGGGGGAGAGGAGGGCGGCGTCTCCGCAGGCCATGCCGCTGACGGGGTCGGGCATTTCCTGCAGCCAGAGGTTGCGACGGTAGCGGCCGTCGTAGGCGCGGTAGCTCCATGGGCGGCGCAGGAGGGCGATGCCGGGTTTCAATGCACCGGGGGGGATGGCGTGGGCAGGCGGTTTGGGGATGGTGTGGATGGCCGGGTAGGCGGTGGCGGAGGTGTAGCCCTGGCGGAGGGTTTGCTGCCAGAGGGTTTCCTGTTCGTATGCGGGGATGCCGAGCAGGAGGTTGAAGGTTTTGCGGGTGCGGTGGTAGGCGGGGGAGAGGTTGTTGGGGGCGTTGCCTGCGGTGATGAGTTTGCCTTTGCTGCCGATGAGGCCGGAGAGGATTTCAAGTTCCGAGGCGGAGTCGTGCAGGGGGAGGATCATGGGCTGGCGCAGGCAGAGGCGGCCCGAGGGGTCGTATTCCATGCCCCATTCTTCGAGGTAGTGGGTGGCGGGGATGGTCCAGGTGCAGTGGGCGGAGAGTAGGTCGTTGTCGTAGTAGGCGAGGCGGATGCTTTCGATGGGGGTGTCGCGGAGGGCTGCATGGAGTTCCGGCAGGGTGTCGAAGGTGTCCTGCGGGGCGAGGATGAAGAGGGTTTCGATGGTTTTTTGCCGGAGGTCGAGGAGGAGGTCGCCGTACGGGATGGGGTTTTCCGGTTTGCGATGGAAGGTGAGGGTGCTTTCGGTGGCCTGCAGGATGACGTTGAGGGTGAGGACGACGCGGTGGAGGGATGCCGGAGCTTCGGGGGCAAGGAGGATGAGGGATTCTCCGCTGTGGCGGTGGAGGTCTTCCATGCAGGCGTGCGCCCAGCGGTGGAGCGGGGTGCCGTGAAGCGGTTCGCTGCCGTACGGTGCGAGGTCGGGGTGGCCGGTAAGTTGGTGCAGCGAGGCGGCGAGGGCGTGGATGAGGGTTGCCGTTTCGTCCGGGTGGAGCGGGTAGCGGTTGTCCGCGATGCCGCCTGTGATGGTGTAGTCGGTTTCTGCGGCGTAGAGTTTGGTGAGTTTGGCGTATTGGCCTTGAGGGTGGGCATAGTGTTCTCCTTCGGGTGTTTTGCCGAGGGAGAAGGCACGGTTGGGGCCGATGGGGAAGAGGCCGAGGAAGTCGCGCCCGATGGTGAGGATGCGGCTGGCTTGGTCGAGGTGGCAGGTTTGGACGGTGCCGGGGGCGATGGATGCGGCGAGTGCCTGTTCTTCATGGCTGGCGAGGGGTTCCCATGCGTAGAAGCGGGCGTTCGGGTTTTTTTGCCGTATTTCGCGGATGAGGGCTTCGCGGACGGGAGATTGCGCCTGATGGAAGAGGAAGCCGATGCGGCCGTTTTCCCGGACGTTGCGCGACCAGGCGGCGAAGGCTCCTTCGAATTCGGCAGGGTCCGCCGGGCGGCCGTGGAAGGTGGGTGCGGTAGCGCGTTGCGGGCTGTAGAGGTCGAGGATGGTTGCCTGGGTGATGGCATCAAGGCCGGAGTGGTCGGGGTATTCAGGGTTGGGATGGAGGCGGGTGGGTCTGCCTTCCTGGCAGACGGCGAGGAGGGGGACGGCTCCCTGCGCATGGGGCATGCAAGTGGCGTAGGAGATGTCCGCCCCGGGGATGTTCCATTCCGGCCCCGTCCGGTAGGGGACGATGTATTCTTCGACCCGGCGGCAGGCAGGCAGGAGGGCCGCCGTGAGGAGGCCCGCCAGTTTGAGGAAGTCGCGGCGGGTGGCGCCGTTTTCCCCGTGCTGTGGTTGGTCTTTGCTCAATGGTGGCAGGTGTTGCAGTTGGTGCCGGGGTCTATTTGCCACTGTTCGATGAGGCGGTCCGAGAGTTCGGGATCGTCCTGATATGCCGGGTTGGAGATTTCTTCGAGGGGGCGTATGCCGTATGGGCTGCGGTGGCAGCTGAGGCACCAGCCCATGCTCATGTCGGGGATGGCTGTGGTGCGCTCCTGTGTGTCGATGCCTTCATGGCAGGTGGTGCATCCGACTCCCCGGTTGACGTGGGCGGAGTGGTCGAATTGGACATGGGCGGCGAGTTTGTTGACTTTGTTCCAGCGGAAGGGTTCTCCGGTGTAGTTGGGAGAGTCCGGGTTGGCGGAGGCATGCAGGCGGGCGAGTTTGGGGCTGTCCGGCAGGATGTGCTTGTGGCAGGCAAGGCAGGATTGGGAGTCCGGCACTCCGGCTTTGGCGGAGTGGAGGGCGGAGCTGTGGCAGGCGATGCAGTTCATGCCCGCCTTCTGCATGTGGATGGCGTGGGAGAAGGGGATGGGCTGTTCGGGAGCGTAGAGTTTGGGACCCCACAGGTGGTAGGCGGTGATGGCTCCTGCGACGGCGAGGACGAAGCCGACGGAGAGGGCAATCCAGAGCGGGAGCCTGTTGGCGGATGGAGAGAAGAGTTGAGGCATCAGTAGCGGCCCGGCACGGGGATTTTTGCAGGTGGCAGTTTGCTGTCCATGCCGAGTTTTTCCGGCATGAGGCGGGTGGTGTTTTTCTTGAGGTCTTCGAGGAGGATGCGCTGGCCGGTGTGGGCGGCTTCCCGGCCGAGGATGGCGACGAGGGTTTTGTTGGCGGCGTCTTCGAGGGTTTGTTTCCAGTTGCCTTCACGGATGTGGCGCATGAGTTCGATGTGGGTTTGCGCGTACATGTTGGTGGGTTCGCCGCGGTAGCGCCAGCGGCGTTCGGACTGGATGTGGGGGCGGTAGGGTGTGTGGAGTGTGCCTTTTTCGCAGATGGTGCGGTCGGCGATTTCTCCGTGGCAGCCGTTCCATTGGCGGCAGGAGATGTGGGCTTCCCGTCCGTCGGCGTATTCGAAGTAGATGTCGTAGTGGTCCCAGACGTCGCCGTCGTCCTTGCGCTGGGCACGGCCACCGGTGCCTTTGGCGGCGATGGGGAGTTCTTCGCCGAAGGACCAGAGCATGCCGTCCACGGAGTGGCAGATTTGTTCGACGAATTGGCCGCCCGAGAGCCAGTTCCATGCCGTCCAGTTGCGGAGAGCCCATGAGAGGTCGCTTTCTCCGGCAGGGCGGGAGTTGAGCGCGAGGGGGGATTTCGGCGGGGTGGTGTAGTATTTGGCGTCGAAGGAGAGTACTTTGCCGAGTGCGCCTGCGGAGAGTTGTTCGTGGGCGGCGATGTTGGCGGCGTCGTAACGCCAGCAGAAGCCGTCGAGGATGACGAGTTGTTTGCTTTTGGCGATGCGGGAGGTGTTGAGGACGGAGAGGATGCCGGGGATGTCGACGGCGACGGGTTTTTCGACGTAGAGGTGTTTGTTTGCCTTGACGGCGGCGGCCAGCATTTCCGGACGGAAGGCGGGGGGCGTGGCGAGGATGACGAGGTCGACGTCGGTTTCCAGCAGTTTTTTGTAGGCGTCGAGTCCGGCGAAGCGGCGTTCTGCGGGAGCCTGGAAGCGATCGCCGAATTGCTGGGTGAGCAGTTGTTCGGCAGCGGTGAGGCGTTCGTCGAAGACGTCGGCCAGGGCCCAGACGACGGTGTCGGGGTCGGCATGGAGGGCATCGGCTGCCGCTCCGAGTCCGCGGCCTCCGCAGCCGACGACGCCTATTTTGAGGATGCGTTGGCTGTTCTGCGGTTCGGCTGCCTGTTGAAGGAGGGGAGCCATGGCGAGGAGTCCCGCGGCTCCGGCTACGGTTTTCAGGAAATGCCGTCGATGGATGGAGGGCGATCTCATGTGCCTGAGTACTTTAGCATGTCCCGGTTCGCTTTTCCAGTCCGAAAGGCGACTGTATGAGTTTTGCAGAGAGCAAATGCACAAAGCTTTCCCGAGATGGGAAATCTTCGCGTTCCATATGCCCGACTTGGCGCCGGGTGGCTGGAAAGAGGTGGAGTAGGCTCAGGTCAGTCTTTTTTGAGCAGGTCCCGGATTTCGCGGAGGAGGACGGTGTCTTCCGGTGTGGCGGGCGGCGGAGCGTCGGCGGGTTTTTCCTGTTCTTGCGCGCGGAAGCGGGAGAGGGCTTTGATGGCGAAGAAGATGCTGAGGGCGATGATCAGGAAGTCGATGATGCTCTGCAGGAAGTTGCCGTAGGAGAGGGAGACTCCGGTGCCGCCGAGGGCAAGCTTTTCTTGGGTGAGGTTGATGCCACCCGTGAGGTAGCCGACGCAGGGCATGATGATGTCGTTGACGAGGGAGGTGACGATTTTGCCGAAGGCTCCTCCGATGACGACGGCAACGGCGAGGTCGACGACGTTGCCTTTGAGAGCAAAGGCCTTGAATTCATCGATCCACTTGGGTTTGGCGAGGGTGGGTTTGTTTTTCATCGCATGTATTATAAGGCGATGCCGTGCGTATGGCAAGTGCCGGATGAATGCCCGGGGGATAATTGTTATTTATTTTTATAACAGTTATGCCTAACCGATTGAGCATTTTTCGTTTTGCAGGCGTCGCACTCTTCAAAGGCCATGATTGGCCTAACCAGTATAAAACCATGAAATCAACGAATCTTTCAGATGATCATGCGCAATCCTGCCACTGCTCCGGCGGTGCAGACGATTGCAAGGAGCCTGCATGCGATGCGACGAAACACGATTGCGGTTGCGGAGATCCTGCCTGCGATTGCGGTTCCGATTGCGATTGCAAGGAGCAGGAGTCAGGCTGCGGTTGCGGCTGCCATTCCGCAGTGCCCGCTTCTGCGAGTATTTTCGGTTCACCCGAGGCGGCTAGCGTGCTGCCGACTTCCGAGATGCCGAAGTATGCGATGCGTGCCGAGGATGCCTATCAATTGATTCACGACGAGTTGCTGCTCGACGGTAATGCCCGCCAGAATCTTGCGACGTTCTGCCAGACGTGGGATGAGAAGCAGGTGCGCATGCTGATGGATTTGAGCATCAATAAGAATATGATCGATAAGGACGAGTATCCGCAGACTGCCGCTATCGAGATGCGCTGCGTGAATATCTTGGCCGATTTGTGGAATTCTTCGAAGGATGAGAAGCCGATCGGGTGTTCGACGATCGGTTCCAGTGAAGCTTGCATGCTCGGTGGCCTGGCGGCTCTGTGGCGTTGGCGCGCCAAGCGGAAGGCTGCGGGCAAACCCTGCGATAAGCCGAATCTTGTTTGCGGCCCCGTTCAGATTTGCTGGCACAAGTTCTGCCGCTACTGGGATGTGGAGATGCGCGAGGTGCCGATGGAGCAGGGCAAGTTCAAGATGAATGTGGATACGATGCTGAAGTATGTGGATGAGAATACGATTTGCGTGGTTCCTACATTCGGCGTGACTTATACGGGGCAGTACGAGTTCCCCGGCCCGATTGCGGATGCCTTGGATAAGCTGGCGGCTTCCGGCGGTCCGGATGTGGATATTCACGTGGACGCCGCTTCCGGCGGGTTCCTTTCGCCGTTCATGGCACCGGAGATTCCGTTCGATTTCCGCCTGCCCCGTGTGAAGTCCATCAGCGCTTCCGGCCACAAGTACGGTCTGGCTCCCCTTGGAGCGGGCTGGGTGGTTTGGCGCGACGAGTCGCAGCTGCCGAAGGATTTGACGTTTGCCGTGAATTATCTCGGTGGCAGCATCCCGACGTTTGCGATCAATTTCTCGCGCCCGGCCGGGCAGATTATTTGCCAGTATTACGATTTCATTCGATTGGGCAGGGAAGGCTATACGGCCATTCAGAAGGCTTCGTATTCCGTAGCAGGTTATCTGAAGGAGCAGATTGCGCAGATGGGGCCGTACGAGTTCATCGCGGAAGGCAATCCCGAGAAGGATATTCCCGCCGTGTGTTTCTACATCAAGCCCGGCAATGACCATCTCGGCTATAATCTGTTCGAGTTGTCCGATCGCCTGAGGGAGCGCGGCTGGCAGGTGCCTGCGTTCACCCTGCCTCCCGATTGCCAGGAGACTGTGGTGATGCGCGTGATGGTTCGGCAGGGCTTCACGAAGGATATGGCCGATCTGCTGGTCGAAGATATGAAGCGCGGGATCGCCTTCCTGTGCGCCCATGCTCCGGCATCCCACTTGTCGGAGGCCGATGCCATGAGCTTCAAGCATACCTGATTTGTGTCCCGGCCGTTTCCGGCCGGTTGCACAGGCACCGCCGCCGGTTCTTCGGAGCCGGCGGTTTTGCGTCTCCGTGTCGGAACGGAAGGCCGCATGGCGTGTCCTTTTTTCGACCCGGACACTTATTTTGCTTTCCTATTGTGCCGGGAGACGGCATGATGGTTGAGCGCATTACCCGTTCCATCATGTCTTTTCTGAAAGCTTTCTGTTTTTATTTGCTCGATACCTGTTTCGCATGGTTTACTCCGAAATGGCGGCGTGAAGCCCGTTTGACGGGAAAGGCCGTCCGGAAGTATGTGAATTACAATTCGGACAGGATGGATCCTGCCAAGATCGCCGAGCTGGACGATTTGCTGGCTTCGTTGAAGGCGGCGTTGCTGGCATGGAACAGGGAGGAGAGTGTCCGGATCGGTAATTTGCTGCGGGCTCAGGCGGAGGGGCTTCCCGGCGCGCGGCGCGCGGGCTGGGTGGAGTGCGTGGAGTCAATTTTCGTGATTCTTCTCGTGTTTCTGGGTATCCGGACGTATTTCGTGCAGCCGTTCCGTATTCCGACGGGTTCCATGCAGCCGTCTTTGAACGGTATTTGCGTGCATCCGGTGGACGAGGTGCCGTCTCTTCCGGTGCGTATGGCGCATGCGGTGGCCTATGGTTCTTCCTATGTGGATGAGAAGGCCGATTCTCCGAAGACGATTACGGGTTACGATCAGCAGACGAAGTATTTGCTGTTTACCGAGACGGTGGTGACGTTCGACGACCGTTCGACGATTACGGTGCCTTCTGCGATGGGGGCCGTGCGCGATTATTTCCAGACGCGTTTCCAGACGGAGACTCCCCATTTCGAAGCCGGAGATACGATTATTCGCGCCCGTGTGGATGCGGGGGATCTGGTGCTGGTGAACCGCATGGCATACCATTTCCGCAAGCCGGAGCGTGGTGAGACGTTCGTGTTCGATACCCGTGGCATCAAGGGGATCGCAGAGCACAGCGGCGACCAGGCGAACGGTTCGCATTATATCAAGCGCCTGTGCGGCGTGCCGGGCGATTCGCTGACGATTGATTCTCCTCGCTTGCTGGTGAACGGCAAGGTGGCCGACGAATGGACGATTCGCCGGGTGATGGATCGGGTAGCTCCCTACAATTCCCACGGTTACGAGCCGTGCCCTCCCGCGCATCCCGTGCCGCCTCTGTTCCGCGTGCCGCAGCAGTATCTGGCTGCAGGGCAGACGCTGACTCTCGCCAATCCCCCTTCCGATCCGAATATGCGGGAGTATGCCGCGCTGGGGGATAATACGGTGAATTCGCTCGACTCCCGCTATTGGGGGCCGGTGCGCCAGTACAATCTTGTCGGTCCCGCGATGTTTTCTCTTTGGCCGTTTACCTGGCATTGGGGCGTGATCCATTAACTTGACAGCCTCATGTCCGAATCCGTCGATATTACACGCAGAGCCAAGTCGAATCTCGCCTTCGCTTTGCTTGACATGCCCGAAGAGAAGAAGCGCTCCATGGAGCAGTTCTATGCGTTTTGTCGCGTGATCGACGATATTGTGGACGAACCGGGCATGGAGCCGGACGAGCGGCATGCCGCGCTCGACCGGTGGGTGGAGGTCGTGCACCGTGCGGTCGTGCCGGCGGACGGTATTGAGCAGGAAGTGCATGAGCTGCTGGAGAAGTTGAATCCGGATATTGAGCCGATGCTGGAGCTGATCGAGGGGTGCCGGGGCGATATTGCTCCCGTGCAGCCGGAAACGCGTGCGGAGTTGTTGCAATATTCATATCGCGTGGCATCCTGCGTAGGTATTACGAGCGCATGCGTGATGGGGGCTTCTCCTGCAGCGCACGATTATGCGGTGGCTCTGGGCCATGCTCTGCAGTTCGTGAATATCATCCGCGATGTGGGCGAGGATTGCAGCAAGCACGGGCGGGTGTATTTGCCGGCCGACGATATGGAGCTTTTCGGCGTGAGCCTGGAGGATCTGGAGAAGGGGGTGTGCGATTACCGCCTGCAGACGCTGCTGGCCTACGAAGCCGTGCTGGCCAAGAGGTTTTTCGCCGAAGCGGATGATTTGTACTCCAAGCTTTCCACGGAAGACCGCTCCGCCCTGATTCCGGCGCAGGCGATGAGTCTGATTTACCATACGATTCTGGACAAGATGGAGGCGGACGAGTATCAGATTTTCGCCAAGAGGTACAGGGTGAACAGTGTGCGGAAGCTCTGGCTGATGCTGCGCGCCCGCCTCGGTACGGTGGAGATGCCGAGTATCAGTCTGCCGTCGATCTCGCTGAATTTGCCTTCGCTGGCCGATCTCGGTTTTGGCAAGGATAAGGAAAAGTCCGATGCGGGCGGTAAGAAGAATCCGCCCGGAGGAGCTGCATGACGCAGGCGAACTCCTGATTGAAGGCGATGGCTGCCGGAATATCGGCGGCCCATGGAAACCTTTTTCTGCCGTTCCCGCTGCCTCAATGACTTCCCGAGGATGCACCCCCGGATTCTACGGGAAATGAAAATTCTAAGCTTGCAAGCTGGTTGCTTCCATGTTATTCTGGGGGTACCATGAAATTAACTGGTACCACGCACGAAGTCGCTAAGAACTGGGTCGAGGAAATCGCCCAGCTTTGCCAACCCGAATCCATCTACTGGTGTGATGGCTCGGAAGAAGAAAACGCTGCTCTCTGTGACCTGATGGTCAAGAAGGGCACATTCATCAAACTGAACCCCGAAAAGCGCCCTGGTTGCTTCCTGGCCCGTTCCACGCCTTCCGACGTTGCCCGCGTCGAAGACCGTACCTTCATCTGCTCCGAAAAGGAAGAAGATGCCGGCCCGACCAACCACTGGGCAGATCCCGCCGAAATGAAGGCCAAGCTCAAGGGCTTCTTCAAAGGCTGCATGAAGGGCCGTACGATGTACGTCATCCCCTTCTGCATGGGTCCCCTCGATTCTCCCCTTGCCAAGATCGGTATTGAAATTTCCGACAGCCCCTACGTTGTCGTAAATATGCGCATCATGGCCAAGATGGGTGCAGCTGTTCTCAAGCGTCTCGAAGACGAAGTGAACGGCGGCGGCAATCCCAAGCGCGACGGCTACGGAACGTTCGTTCCCTGCCTCCACACGGTTGGCGCTCCCCTCGAACCCGGTCAGGTTGACGTGACCTGGCCCTGCAATGAAGAGAAGTACATCTGCCACTTCCCCGAAACGCAGGAAATCTGGTCCTTCGGTTCCGGTTACGGCGGCAACGCCCTGCTCGGCAAGAAGTGCCTTGCTCTCCGCATCGCTTCCTCCATCGCTCGCAAGAACAAGTGGATGGCCGAACACATGCTTCTTCTCGGCATCGAATCCCCCACGGGTGAAAAGGTGTACGTCGGCGGCGCATTCCCGTCCGCCTGCGGCAAGACCAACCTCGCCATGCTCGTGCCCCCCGCTTCCTACCGCGAAGCCGGCTGGAAGACCTCCATCATCGGTGACGACATCGCCTGGATCTGGCCGCACGAAGACGGTACGTTCCACGCCATCAACCCCGAAAACGGCTACTTCGGCGTAGCTCCGGGCACGTCCTACAAGACGAACCCGATCGCCATGGACACCATCAAGGAAAACGTCATCTTCACGAACGTCGGCCTTACCGACGACGGCGACGTGTGGTGGGAAGGCATGGACGGCGCTCCGCCCGCTCACGCCATCGACTGGCAGGGCAATGACTGGACCCCCGACTGCGGTAACAAGTGCGCTCATCCGAACGCCCGTTTCACCGCTCCGGCCGCCCAGTGCCCGACGATCGACCCCGAATGGCAGAATCCGGAAGGTGTTTCCCTTTCCGCCATCCTCTTCGGCGGCCGCCGCGCCACCACGATGCCGCTCGTCTTCCAGAGCCGCGATTGGAACCACGGTGTCTACGTCGGTGCGACGATGGGCTCCGAAATGACTGCCGCCGCTTTCGGCGCTATCGGTCAGGTTCGCCGCGACCCGATGGCCATGCTTCCCTTCATCGGCTACAATGTGGGCGATTACTGGCAGCACTGGCTCGACATGGGCAAGACGGTTGCCAATCCTCCGGTGATCTTCAACGTGAACTGGTTCCGCAAGGATCAGGACGGTAACTTCATCTGGCCGGGCTTTGGCGACAACATGCGCGTGCTCGACTGGATTCTCCGCCGCGTCAAGGGCAAGGTTGAAGGTGTGAAGACCGAACTCGGTGTTTCCCCGACGTATGCCGAACTCGACAAGACGGGTCTCGAATACAGCGAGAAGGAATTCGACACCAACATGGCTCTCAACAAGAGCGAATGGCAGGCTGAACTTACCAGCCAGACGGAACTCTTCGACAAGGTCGGCTCCAAGCTGCCGAAGGAACTCGAAGACCAGCGCCAGGCTCTCATCAAGAGCTTTGCCTAAACCGCTCCTGAACTGAATTGTTTATTCACCGCCGCCTTGCAAAAGGCGGCGGTTTTTTGTTGCCTGGCCGGATCGGCTTCATGCAGGGGCGAGGATCCGCGATGGCGGGTGCGGTGAAGGCCTTCGAGGCCGTGCTTTGCGGTGTGCCTGTTCTTGACGGATGTTCGAGGCTGTGTTATACCGCGTCGATGGACGATGTGCTGTTTGAAAGGATGGGAGAGGCTCACCGGGCTGCGGTGATGCAGCTTTTCAATATCTATGTGGAGAGTGGAACCGCCGCTTTTTCAGATTCTGCACTGCCGATGGATGCCTATGACCGGTTTTTGGAGGATGCGAAGTCGTATCCGTCGTTTGTTTTGATGGATCCGTTATCGGGTGCAGCGATCGGTTTTTGCATGTTGAGAGAGTGGCTGTCGTCGCCCACGTTTCGCCGTACGGCGTGTGTTACCTATTTTCTTGCGCCTGCGTATTTGTCCCGGGGCTTGGGAACTTTGTGTCTCGATCTTTTGATCCGGGAAGCGGAGGGTATGGGGATTTGCCATTTGATTGCCGAAGTGTCCGAGGAGAATGCTCGCAGCCTGCGGTTTCACGAGAAGCACGGTTTCCGCCGGGTGGCTTTGCTGGAGAATATCGGGTTCAAGCTGGGACGCGAGTTCGGTATCGTCCTGATGCAACGGGATATTTCCTGATGCGAGCCGGAAGAGGGATGCCGCCGCCCAAGGCGGGGATGCCGATGGATGTGCAGGAGGGAAGCCCGGTCAGAAGGGGAATTCTTCCGTGGATACGGGGTTTTCCGCTGGGGCTTCGATTTTCTGGACGGCTTCGAGCTGGACGAGGCGCGGTGTCATGGTCATGGCGCGGTCGGGGCGTACGGGGCAGGCATAGGTGCAGGCTCCGCATCCGATGCAGAGTTTGTTGTCCATTTGCGGGATGAGGAGTTTCTGGAGGCTGATGGCCTGCCGTTTGCGGCATGCGGTGGCGCATTTGCCGCAGGCGATGCATTTTTTGTTGTCGAGTACGGCGGTTTCGTTGCCGTCGGCATCGGTTTGGACGGAGAGTGCTTCCTGCGGGCAGATGCGGATGCATTTTCCGCAACCGTTGCATTTGTCCGGGTGAAGGATGGGGAAGGTTTCTTCGACGGTGAAGAGCGCCTTGGTGGGGCAATGTTCGGTGCAGGCGCCGCATTCGGTGCGGTTTTGCTGGACGACGCAGCGGTCGCGATGGAATTCGGCAAGGGCGATCTGGATTTTTTTCTTGTCGGGCAGGGGAAGTTTGGCGATGGCTCCTTCAGGGCAGACGGTGCCGCAGATGTTGCAGTCGAAGTTGCAGAAGCCTTTAGTGAAGTTCATGTAGGGTTTCATGAATCCCTTGAGGCCATGGGTGGTGTAGGAGGGCTGGAGGACGTGCGTGGGACAGGCGGTGATGCAGAGTCCGCATCCCGTGCAGCGGTCAAGGAAGAAGTCGAGGTTTTTGCTGCCGGGCGGCGTGGCGGCGTGGCCGGCATTGGTGCCTGTTTTGGCGGGGTCGAGGCTGGCTCCGGAGATGTCGTCCCTCTTGCAGGAGCTGAGCATGGCGGAGGCTCCGAGGATGGTGCTGCCGAGGAAGGCTCGCCGCGCCATATCGGGTGCGGCTGCGGGTTTGGCCTGCGGCTGGGCTGCGGGTTTGGCTGCCGGGGCGGTGCGGCGTTTGAAGGGGTTGGTGAAGCGCGGGCGGAGTCCGTGCGCATCGCAGGAGGTGACGCAGTTGTAGCAGTTGATGCAGCGGCCGGTGTCGATTTCGTGTGTTTTGAGGTCGATGCAGTGGGCTTTGCAGGCTTTGAGGCAGTTGCCGCATTTGACGCAGGAGGCGGAGTCGACGCTGAGGCGGAAGAGGGGGCGGCGGGAGATGAGGCCGAGCAGGGCTCCGACGGGGCAGAGGGTGTTGCAGTAGAGGCGGCCGCGCTGCCAGGCGAATGCGAGGGGGAGGAGGATGAAGGCGGCGATGGGGATGAGGAGGAGGCCGTAGCGCATCCAGTCCGGTGGCATGTGGGTGAGGGCAAGGGGGGCTGCCAGCGGGGTGTCGAGGAGGAGGTTGTTGACGTTTGCCGCGAGCGGGTTGACGTATCCGGCTGCGAAGCGTGCGGCGATGGTGTAGGGATCGAGCCAGGTGAGGAGGAGGGCGGAGCCTCCGGTCATGGCGGCTATGGTGGCAAGGAGGACGGCGTAGCGCACATACGGTACCGGTTGCGTGTAGCGGACGGTTTTGCCGGTTTGTTTTCTGCCGAGGAGTTTGTTGTAAAGTTTCCGGGCGCGGATGGCGATGTCCTGCAGGATGCCGAGGGGGCAGAGGAAGGAGCAGTATACGCGGCCGAAGAGCAGGGTGGCGGCGATCAGGCCGATGAGGGTAGCCAATGCCCAGGTTTTTCCGCTGACGGTTCCGAGCCAGGCGGGGACGAACTGGATGCTTTGCAGCCAGTTGGCCGTTTCGCCCGGTTCTTCGTTTTTCAGGTTGATGAAGGTGCAGAAGAAGAGGACGAGGACGGCGAGCGCCGCCAGTCTGCGGAAGGTGCTGAGCATGGCTGTGGAGGTCGGTTAGGCGAGGGAGATGCGCCGGATGCCTATTTTGGAGAGGTCGCTGGAGCCGATGCCCATGCCTGCAGCGAGGTCGATGTGGCGGACGTCTCCGTCCTTGTTGCCGAGGAGTTTGGAGGCGGCAGCATCGACGGCGACGATGTCGGTGCCGATGAGGAGTGCCTTGGTGTCGATGAGGTCGTTGGCGTCCTTGCCTTTGGGGCCGTTGCGGAGCATGGGGCTGTAGGCGTCGAGGATGTTGAGGTCGGGCTTGCGCAGGAGGACGCTGTCTGCGATGCACTGGTGCAGGTCGTTGTTGTGGAAGAAGGAGCGGTCCCAGACGAGGCCCATGGCGTTTTTCATGCAGGCGGTCATGCGTGCGCCGCTGTGGTGTTTGAGGACGGGTACGTTGATGTAAACGTCGGAGTCGAGGATGGCCTGATGGACTTTGGCCTTTTTGAGTTTGACGGCCTGCGGGTTGTCGTGGTCGCGGTACATGGATTCGTCGGCTCCGCTGATCATTTTTCCGCCGTTGCTTTCGACGGCTTCCTGAATGCCGCTGTTTTTATAGACGCGTTGCCAGGCGTCGCAGGCGTGGTCGAAGACGAGGACTTGGGAGGCTCCGGCATCCTTGCAGAGTTTGACGAGGCGTCCGACGATGTCCGGATGGGTGTTGGCGGCGAGTTCGGGCGTTTTGTCCCACGCACAGTTGGGTTTGATGACGACGCTTTGTCCGGCTTTGACGAAGGCTCCGATTCCGCCGAGGGCGGCGAGGCCTGCTTCAAGCATGGCGATGCGCGATCCGTTGCGAACGGCGACGAGGGAGGGAGTACCTCCGGCGGTTTCGTCCGGTTTGCCGGCGGTTTGCGCTGCCGCTGCGGGGAAGAGTCCGCTCAGGGTTTCCAGGGAGAAGGCAGCTCCGACGGCGAAGCCCATTTTCAAGAAGTCTCTGCGTTGCATGATGTGGGGGAAGGCGTTGTTCTGGCCTGTTTGGATTTTAACGGTTTGTTCGGGAAGACACAAGGTTTCTTTTCGTCTGTGCGCCGGTGTGCCGCGTTTTGCGGGAGGGGATGCGAGGCATGCCGGTGTGGCGGCTATTTTAATCTTGATGCGAGGAGGCTGTTTCTGGTATGGTTCCAGGCAGTATGCGTGTGCTGCATTATGATTGTTTTGCCGGGTTGAGCGGGGATATGAATCTCGGGGCGATGGTGGATTTGGGCGTTGATCCGCTCCGGCTGGAAGAGGAGCTTGGGAAGCTGGTGTTGCCGCACGGGAGTTTTTCGCTGAAGTCGGTTCGCAGCGGCCGTTCCGGTATTCATGGCGTGGAGGTTTCGGTGCATTGCCACGGAGATGATGCCCACCATGGCGATGATCACGGGCATGCACATCATCACCACCATCATCATGAACACCGTTCTTTTGCCGATGTTGCAAAATTGATTGCGGATTCTTCCCTGAGCGGGCGCGTGAAGCGCGATGCGACGGCGGTTTTCCGGAAGATTGCGGAGGCTGAGGCGCGGGTGCATGGCAGGAGCGTGGAGGAGGTGCATTTTCATGAGGTGGGAGCGGTGGATTCGATTGTTGATGTGGTGGGGGCGGCGATCTGCTGGGAGTTGCTGGCGGTGGATGCGGTTTCCTGTGGCCGGGTGGAGCTGGGCAGCGGCCATGTGCATTGTGCACATGGGGTGATGCCCGTTCCCGCTCCGGCGACGGCGATTCTGGCGGAGGGGTTCGAGGTGTCGATCGGCGGGACGGATCATGAGGCGACGACTCCGACGGGGATGGGACTGCTGGCGGCGATGGCCGGGCGGTGCGATGGCGTGCTGGCTGGGCGCGTGCTGGCGACGGGTATCGGTGTGGGCCACAGGCATTCTGAGCGTTTGCCGAATGTGGTGCGCGTGTCTTTGCTGGAGGCTGCGGATGCGGTTACGGAGGCTTGCAAGCGGACGGATGCACTTGAGGTGTCCGTGAATATCGACGATATGACGGCGGAGCATGTGGCGTATTTGGCGGAACGTCTGTTTGCCGCCGGGGCGGCGGATGTGTGGCAGGAGGCTATCGCGATGAAGAAGAGCCGTTTGGGGACGAAGGTGACGGCTTTGTGCCGCCCGGAGCTGGAGGCGGAGATGGTGCGCTGCATGCTGGTGCATTCTTCTTCGCTGGGGGTGCGCGTGGCCCGGCTGTCGAAGTACGAGAGCGGGAGGTCTCAGCAGGAGTGCGTGTTTGAAGGGATGCCGTACAGGCGCAAGTGCCGCGAGGGGGATGGAGAGATGCGGCGTTCCAAGGTGGAGTTCGACGATTTGAAGAAACTGGCGGAGGGCAAAGGTGTTTCATTGGAGATGATGCTTCGTTTGCTGGATGAATGCGGCTGCTGCGGAAAGGAGGAGGCACGTGATTGACGGTTGCGAGTCTGCCAAGAGGTTGGCCGTGTTTCTGCGGAATCGCGGGAAGCTGGCCGTCGCCTTGTCCGGCGGATCGGATAGCAGCGTGCTGCTGGCGTTTGCCGCGTATTGCCTGGGCAAGGAGCGATGCCTGGCGTTGACGGTGGATGCCCCCTATATGGTGGGGAAGGAGCTGGAGAGCGCACGGCGCGTTTGCGAGAGGCTTGGCGTGCGCCATGTGGTGTGCCGGACGGCGATTCCGGAGTTGATCAGGAATAATCCTCCGAAGCGGTGCTATTTTTGCAAGAGGTCGGTGTTTTCGATGTTGCAGCAGCGGGCTCTCGACGAAGGGTTCGAGTGGCTGGCGGACGGTACGAATGTGGATGATCTGGGGGATTTCAGGCCGGGGATGCAGGCGATCAAGGAGTTGGAAGTTTTGTCTCCTTTTCTGGAATGCGGTATCGGCAAGGATAGCATCAAGGCTCTCGGGTCGATGCTGGATGTGCCGATGGAGATCGTGCATGCCCCGGCAGGCGCCTGCCTGCTGACAAGGCTGGAACACGGGAAGAAGGTGATGGAAGAGATGCTGAGGCGGGTCGAAGCGGCGGAGGATTGCCTGCAGGTGATGGGCTTTCTCCAATGCCGCGTGCGTGTGCATGGCGATGCTCTGGCCCGTATCGAGCTTTCTCCCGACGATGTGCGCCGAGCGATGGAGGGATCGTGCCGGGAGAGGATTGTCGAGGCGTTCCGCAAGCTGGGGTTCCGCCACATTTCTCTCGATATGGGCGGCTATGAGCGGGGCAGCATGAATATGGAAGGAATTTGACGATGAAGATGACGGATATTTTGCACGGGTTCCGCGAGGGCCGG
The DNA here is from genome assembly GCF_900097105.1 of Neoakkermansia glycaniphila. Taxonomy (GTDB): domain Bacteria; phylum Verrucomicrobiota; class Verrucomicrobiia; order Verrucomicrobiales; family Akkermansiaceae; genus Akkermansia; species Akkermansia glycaniphila. The sequence continues at coordinate 2,416,164 of NZ_LT629973.1, forward strand.
ATGGATGAGCAGGAGGCGGTGCGCCTGCTGGAGGAGGCTCGGTGCCTGCATCTGGGGCATACGCGGGTGGATCTGGAGCGGGAGTGCCGCACAGGTGCGCCGGAGGTGATTTTCGGGGAGCGCAAGCCGGCGGAGCAGATCGCGGAGATTATGGCGGCGGTGCTGCATGCGAGCGGCAGGGCGCTGGCGACGCGGGTTTCCGGCGAGAAGGCGGCGGTGCTGATGGAGCGTTTTCCGGATGCACGGTACGATGCAGGGAGCAGGATGGTTGCCGTGGGCGAGTTTCCCGAGCCGCCGGGAGATGCCTATGCCGTGGTGATCAGTGCGGGGTCTTCGGATTATTCCGTGGCGGAGGAAGCGGCGCTTACGCTGGAGTTTCTGGGCAGCCGGGTGCAGCGGTTGTACGATTGCGGCGTGGCGGGGCTGCACCGCCTGCTGGACAGGCTCGATGTGTTGCGCGGCGCATCCGCGATTGTGGCGGTGGCCGGGATGGAGGGAGCTTTGCCCAGCGTGCTGGCCGGGCTGGTGAAGTGCCCCGTGTTTGCCGTGCCGACGAGCGTAGGGTACGGGGCGTCGTTCGGCGGGCTTGCCGCTCTGCTGGCGATGCTGAATTCCTGTGCCAATGGCGTGAGTGTGGTGAATATCGATAACGGTTTCGGCGGTGGCTTCAATGCGCATCTGGTGCTTTGCTCCATGCGGGGGCACAGGCATTCTTAATTCGCCGGATGTTTTCCTGTTTGCAGGAACGCCACCAGGGAACGGGGGCGTATTTGTTGTGTTTGGGCACCTTCCTGTGCGATGGATTGTACCGTTATTGCTTGTATATCCGTACCATGAAATGATGGTCAATATGATGTATCAAGAAAGATTTTCCGTATTCAATGCGTATACAAATATACTTAAGTTATTTTAAGTGTTACACTAATTATTTTTCTGATAGATTATGATGATTACTTTCTCCACATATGCGAAAACAATGACGCTCGCTTGCTGTATTTCTTTTCTTGCGGGAAATGCTTCTGTTTATGCTCAAGATCCTTCACCATCGACTTCTCCTACCTATAGTCCCGGGAAGAATCCGATGTATCGTCAAGGGTGGATCGATTTCAACAAAAATGGGAAAAAAGATGTCTATGAAGATCCGGACGAGGCTATCGACAGGCGGGTGGAAGATCTTTTGTCCCAAATGACGCTGGATGAGAAAACATGCCAAATGGCAACTTTGTACGGTTACCAGAGGGTATTGAGCGATGATTTACCCAATGCGGGTTGGAAAAAGAAAATTTGGAAAGATGGGATTGGTGCCATTGATGAGCATTTGAACGGCTTTGTGTCGTGGGGCAGGCCCGTTTCAAAGAATCCCAATGTTTGGCCTGCCTCCCGCCATGCTTGGGCTATCAATGAAGTGCAGCGATTTTTCGTCGAAGAAACGCGTCTGGGCATACCGACGGATTTTACCAACGAGGGTATTCGCGGCGTAGAAGCGGCCAAGGCAACCAACTTTCCCTGCCAATTGGGAATCGGCCATACATGGAATAGGGAATTGGTGCGTCAAATCGGGAGAATAACGGGTAGAGAAGGAAGATTGCTCGGTTACACCAACATTTATGCACCCATTTTGGACGTGGCCAGAGACCAAAGGTGGGGACGTTGTGAAGAGGTCTACGGCGAATGCCCGTTCCTTGTCGCGGAACTTGGCGTGGAAATGGTTAAAGGAATGCAGGACCAAGGCCAAATCATCTCTACGGGCAAGCATTATTTGGGTTATAGCAATAATAAGGGCGGTCGTGAAGGCATGTCCCGGTCTGATCCTCAGATGTCGCCCGGAGAAATGGAATTCGTCCATGTCTATCCATGGAGGGAAGTGATCAAACGCGCCAATATGCTGGGAGCCATGGTCTGTCTCAATGACTATAACGGTGAACCTATCGAAAGCAGCCATTATTGGCTGACGGAGCGCCTTCGTGGAGAAATGGGATTCAAGGGTTATCTCGTTTCCGATAGTGATGCTGTCGAATACATGTATTTCAAATGGTTTACGGCTCCCGACCTCAAGGACTCCGTTCGTCAGAGTGTTTTGGCCGGGTTGAATGTACGCTGTACGTTCCGCTCTCCCGACTCTTATATCCAACCTCTTCGCGAATTGGTTAAAGAGGGTAAAATCGATGAAAAGGTTATCGATGAGCGCGTACGCGATATTTTAAGAGTCAAAATGGCAGCGGGTATGTTCGATCATCCGTATCAAAGCGATCTTGCCGCCGCAGATAAGGAAGTCAATTCTCAAGAAAACCAGAAATATGCTCTTCAGGCATCCCGCGAGTCGCTCGTTCTTCTCAAAAACGACAATAAAACATTGCCGCTCAATAAAAAGTCCCTGAAAAAAATCGCCGTTATCGGACCCAATGCCGATGTGAAATCGTATGCCTTGCTTCATTACGGGCCTTTGGATGTTGATGTTACCACCGTTTTGGAAGGTATCAGGAACAAGGCTGAAGGAAAGGCCACAGTAACCTATGTCAAGGGCTGCGAACTGGTGGATGATAACTGGCCCAATTCGGAAATCATACGGGAACCATTGAATGAAAAAGAACAAAAAGGTATCGACGAAGCTGTCAAGGTTGCTGGTGAGAACGATGTCGTGATTATGGTTCTGGGAGGTGGTGGCAGAACTTGCGGCGAAAACAAATCCCGCACTTCTCTGGAATTACCCGGCAGGCAGGAGGATTTGCTCAGAGCAGTTCATGCAACAGGCAAGCCGGTCGTTCTCGTTTTGATCAATGGACGTCCGTTGAGCATTAACTGGGCACAGAAGAAAATTCCTGCCATTCTCGAAGCATGGTATCCCGGAGCGCACGGTGGAACCGCTGTTGCCGATGTCTTGTTTGGCGATTACAATCCTGGCGGCAAGCTGACTATGACCTTCCCGAAAACCGTGGGGCAGATTCCGTTCAATTTCCCGACCAAAGTTGCCGCTCAGCTTGGGCATGGCTCCGGCACGGGGCCTAGAGGTAATTTGACGTTGGTGAATGGTCCTCTGTATTCCTTCGGTCACGGATTAAGTTATACAACATTCCATTATTCCGATTTGGGAATTTCTCCCGCAACAATCACACCCGGGCAGAATGCCACAATTACCTGCACAGTCAAAAATACTGGAGATTGTGCCGGTGATGAGGTCGTACAGCTTTATATACGTGATGTTCTTTCTTCCGTGACAGCCTATGAAAAAGTGCTGAGAGGTTTTGAGCGCATTCATCTCAAACCGGGAGAATCCAAGAAATTGAATTTTACATTGAAGCCGGAAGATCTCGCTCTAGTGAACGGGAAAGGAAAATGGGTGACGGAACCCGGACAATTCAAGATCATGGTCGGAACATCCTCTGACAAGATCAAGCTCAATGGGACCTTGACCTATACTGATGGGAATCAATCCAAAGCGGGCGGAGACCAGAGGGAAACCAATCTTTCCAATGCCCTTATTGCCTCTGCAGACGAGGATAAGGCCCATCATGTTATTGACCGTAAAAAGGAAACATTCTGGCCGGCAAAATCAGGCGATTATATTACCATGACTCTCAAGGAGAACATTACTCCCCAAAAAATCGGTATTGATTGGAATCAAGGCAGCAATGCCGATTTTGAAATACAGCTCTCCTCGGGAGGCGGACAGTTTCTTACCGTTTATCATGGGACGATTCATGCGGAAAAAGGTATGGAGAAGAAAACGTACACTTTCCCCGGCATGGTTTCCAGCGATATCAGGGTTCTCATTACAAAGGGCAAAGCTGAGGTTTGCGAGTTGCATGTCGATGGGTTCATGGGTAACAATTAAGTTCTCGACCATTATTACAGAATAAGAGTTGTACGAGAATCGCTTTTTCAATATGCATTTTTCTTAGGTGTCACATCTGCCCATAGAATCGACTATTCAAAATATTGCAGGAATCAATCTTTTATGAAATCGTGAGGGGTGATCGTCCCCCATGATCGGATTGCTATCGCCGGGAATCGTTTGATGCGGGGCTGTATGGGGAGATGTGCGCCTGAACGGGCGGTTTGCCGGTGCGGCGTAATAAAAAATTAACACTTTTCGTTCCGGAATTAACCTTCCGCCCGGGGCGGTTTTGTGGTAGTGTGGAAAAAAGCCGTACGGCTGGTTCTTTATGGAAGATTTCAAACATACGCCCGACGAGATTCTGGCCAATATCAAGGCTCAGGAAGCCAAGGAGGGGCGTGGCCGCCTGAAGGTGTTTTTCGGAATGGCGCCGGGGGTAGGCAAGACGTATGCGATGCTCGAAGCGGCCCGTGCCGATCTGGAGAAGGGTACGGATGTGCTGGCGGGGATTGTGGAGACGCACGGGCGGGAGGATACGCGGGCTTTGCTGGAAGGGATGCCCGTGTTGCCTCGCAAGGCGATCAGTTACAGGGGAGTGGATTTGGAGGAGTTCGATCTCGAGGAGGCTTTGCGGCGGCATCCGCAGCTGATTCTGGTGGATGAGCTGGCCCATACGAATGCTCCCGGTTCGCGCCATGCCAAGAGGTTTCAGGATGTTGAGGAGCTGCTGGCACACGGTATCGATGTGTATACGACGCTGAATGTGCAGCATCTGGAGAGCCGGGCGGATACGGTGGCTTCCATTACGGGGGCCACGGTGCGCGAGACGGTGCCGGATTCCATTCTGACGAATGCGGATTATATCCAGCTTGTGGATTTGACTCCGGCGCAGTTGCTGACGCGGCTGAAGGAAGGGAAGGTGTATATGCCGGACCGGGCGAGGGCTGCGGCAGAGAATTTTTTCAAGGAGTCGAATCTGGCGGCGTTGCGCGAGCTGGCTTTGCGGATGACGGCGGAATGGGTGGATCATGAGCTGAATTTCATTCGACGCGATTCCGGCAGGCGGGATATCTGGAAGAACGGTACGCGCCTGATGGTGGCCGTGGGGCCCAGCCCGTTTTCGACGCGGCTGGTGCGGTGGACACGCAGGATGGCGTATGCGCTGAATGCGCCGTGGATTGCGCTTTCGGTCGAGACTTCCGTTCAGCTTCCTCCGGATGCCCGCGCGCGGCTGGATAAGAATCTTGAGCTGGCTCGCTCTCTTGGCGCGGAGGTGATCGTGATGCCGGGCAACGATGTGGCCGAGGCGTTGCTGCGCGTGGCGCATCTGCACAATGTGAGCCAGATTGTGGTTGGCAAGCCGCGCGAGCTGCCCCTGTTCGGCTTTCTGCACTGTACGACTCTGGTGGATAAGCTGATCCGCGAGTGCGGGCAGATCGACGTGTATGTGGTGCCAGCCGAGGAAGCGAGCGCGCAACCGGCATGGAGGACATCGCGCCGGAGTTCGGTTGCTTCCGGCCGCGAGTGGGCCGCCATGCTGGCGACGATGGGCGGGGTGACTCTGCTGGGGCTGCTGCTGGTGCCGATGCTCGATTATTTCGCCCCGGCGTTTTTTTATCTGATGGCGGTGGTGGCTCTGGCGTTTTTCGTGCGGCCCATGCTGGTTTTCCTGTCGGCCTTGTGCGGGGCGTTGCTTTGGGATCTGCTGTTCATCGAGCCGAAGTATACGATGATGATCGCGCGTACGGAGGATGTAATGATGTGCCTGTCGTTTTTCGTGATCGCGCTGACGATCGGCCATTTGACGTCCAAGCTGCGCGATCAGGAGCGCAATGAGCGCGCGCGGGTGGACCGTACGTCCGCCCTGTTCCTGTTTACGCGGGATGTGGCCGCCGCCCGCAATACGGAGGAGATGCTGGATAAGGCTCAGGAGCAGATTTTCCGCCTGATGAATTCCCCGGTGGCTTTGATTATGCCTAGAGGGGAACCGGCGTATGTGCGTCTGCGTTCCTATATCGGCCGTTACGATGCGAATGTGAAGGAGCTGGGCGTGGCGGACTGGTGTTTCAAGAATCGCCAGTGCGCGGGCCGTTTTACGCAGACTTTGCCGGGGGCGGACGGTTTTTATCTGCCGATGGTTTCCGGAGACAGGTGCCTGGGGGTGATCGGTGTGATGCCCGGCAAGGATGTGTTGCTGAGTGTGGCGGATCGCAATCTTCTGGAGAGTATGGCGGCGCAGCTGGCTCTTTCTCTGGAGCGCGACGAGCTGGAGCGCCTGCGTTCGCGTACGTTGGTGATGGAGGAGTCGGAGAAGCTGAACCGTTCCCTGCTGGATAGCGTGTCGCATGAGTTCAAGACGCCGCTTGCGGTGATCGAGGGGGTGACGGAGCGGATGGCACGCGTGTGCGGAGATGGCGAAAGCCGCCGCAATGAGACTTTGCAGCTTTGTGGGGAGATGGGCGAAGCGGCTCACCGCCTGCGCTGGCTGGTGAAGAATCTGCTGGATGTCAGTCGGCTCGAATCCGGCAATTTGCAGGCGAAGCCGGACTGGTGCGACTGGAGCGATGTGGTGGACGGCGCCTTGCAGGCAACGAAGGCGGCTCGCGCCGGGCATCCGGTGGATGTGCGTTTGCCGGAGGATTTTCCGCCGTTTCGTGCCGATTATACTTTGATGGAGCAGGCCGTGGCGAATCTGCTGCTGAATGCCTGTATTCATACGCCTTCGGGTACGCGTATTGCCGTGCAGGGGAGCGTCGATTCCGTGGCCGGGAAGATTTACCTCGATGTGTGCGATGAGGGTCCGGGCATTGCGGAGGAGATGAAGGCGCATCTGTTCGAGCGTTTCCGCAGTACGCGGACGGGCGGTTGCGGGCTGGGGCTGCCGATTGTGAAAGGTTTTGTCGAGGCCCAGCAGGGGACGGTGACGCTGTTGCCGTCCGATAGGGGGGGACATTTCCGGATTGCGATGCCCTGGAATCCTCATTGCGAGGTACCTGTCGATTGATGAATCCCTTTTCCATTGACCATGAATGCCGCTCCTGAAATACTGATTATTGATGACGAACGCCAGATTCGCCGCCTGCTGACGCTGACCCTGCAGGAGGCGGGCTACCGCACCCGCGAGAGCGAGAACGGCAGGCTGGGTATCGGCGAGGCTGCGTTCCGCCGACCCGATGTGGTGATTCTCGATCTCGGCCTGCCGGATATGCACGGGCTGGATGTGCTGAAGGAATTGCGGGAGTGGACGCAGGTTCCCGTGCTGGTGCTGACGGCGAAGGACCGGGAAGACGATAAGATCGCCGCTCTCGATGCGGGGGCGGACGATTACCTGACGAAGCCTTTCGGCAGCGGCGAGCTGCTGGCCCGCCTGCGCGTGATGCTGCGGCGCAGTGCGCAGGGGCCGGAGCCGACGGCTTTCAAGCTGCGGAACGTGTCCGTGGATTTGACTTCGCGGCTGGTGGTGAAGGATGGCGAAGAGGTTCATTTGACGGGCAAGGAGTACGCCATTCTCCGCCTGCTGCTCCAGCATCAGGGCAAGGTGCTGACCCACAGGCAGCTTTTGCGCGAAGTATGGGGGCCCCAGAACGAGGAGGATACGCATTATCTGCGCGTGCATATGACGCACCTGCGCCAGAAACTGGGCGATACCGATCCGGAAAACAGGATGATCCGTGCGGAATCGAGCCTCGGCTACAGGATTGTGCCCGAGTGAGACGAAGCACGCCATTCGGTTGATGCCTGTGCCCTGCGGGGATAGGCGGGTAGCGGCTGCGCCCTCCGGGGTGCGGCCTTTTTTTCGGTGTGGAGGCCAGAGCCGGGAATCCGGTTCTTTTCTTAACTTTTTCTTAATGCTCCGGCCTCCCTACTTAACTACCCGGACTGCGATTCCGGGTGTATAGTGCGGGCATGTCACTACATGATCTGATTATAATCGTCATTTTCATCGGCGTGCTGGCAGCCATGACTCCCGTTCTGGGTACATGGCTTTCCAAGGTTCTGACCGGTGAGAATATGCGTTTTCTGAAACCCCTGGGATTCGCCGAAAGGCTGGTGTACCGGGCATCCGGCGTGAATCCGGCGTTCGAGATGAACTGGAAGCAGTATCTCGGAGCTGCCCTGCTGTTCAATCTGTGGGGTTTCATCGTCCTCTACCTGCTGCTGGTATGCCAGGCATGGCTGCCGCTGAATCCGGCAGGCACCGAGAATATGCGCTGGGATATCGCCTTCAATACGGCGGTGAGTTTCATGACGAATACGAACTGGCAGTTCTATTCCGGCGAGGGGCCGCAGGGCGTCAGCTATTTCACCCAGATGGCGGGGCTGTGCGTGCAGAATTTTGTGAGCTGTGCGACGGGGCTTTCCGTGATGGCTGCATTCATCAGAGCTTTGAAGAAGAAGGGGGCGGCATCCGGCCTCGGCAATTTCTGGGTGGATATGACCCGCAGTACGCTGTATTTCCTGCTTCCTCTGGCGGTGATCGTTACGCTCGTGCTGATTTCCCAGGGCGTGATTCAGAATATGAATGCTCCTGTGATGGCGACGGGGCTCGACGGCGTGGAGCAGGTGATTCCCGGCGGCCCGGCCGCTTCGCAGATTGCCATCAAGCAGCTCGGGACGAACGGCGGCGGCTTCTTCGGCAATAACGGCACGCATCCGTTCGAGAATGCGACGCCGCTGGCCAATATGTTCGAGATGCTTTCCCTGCTGCTTATCGCCTGTGCCTGTCCCTTCGCCTACGGCCGCATGATCGGTTCCAAACGGCAGGGCTGGACGATATGGGGTGCGATGATGCTGATTTTCATCGTGATGATCGGTATTTCCTTCTGGTCTGAATTCAGCGGCTCCCCGGCTTATTCCGGCATGCCTCTGCTGGAAGGCAAGGAATTGAGGTTCGGTCTGACGGACAGTACGCTGTATTCGGTGGCGACGACGGCTTCCTCCAACGGTTCCGTGAACTGCATGCACGCCAGCCTGACTCCGCTGGCCGGTGGCGTGGCCCTGACGAATATGCTTCTCGGAGAGGTGATTTTCGGTGGTGCGGGCTGCGGCCTGTACTCGATGCTGCTCTTTGCGATCATTACCGTGTTCCTGTGCGGCCTGATGGTCGGACGTACGCCGGAATTCCTCGGCAAGAAAATCGAGGGCAGGGAAGTCCGCTGGTCGATGGTCGGCGTCCTGGCTTCCGGTCTGGCGGTGCTGATCTGCTCCGCTTTGGCTGCTGCGACGGATGTGGGGCAGGCTTCTCTGGGCGCAGCTGGCCCGCATGCCGTGAGTGAAATTCTCTACTGCTTCGGTTCGCAGGCGAATAATAACGGCAGCGCTTTTGCCAGCCTTGGCGTGGGAGATACCCCCTTCTATTCCGTGCTGGGCGGTCTCTGCATGCTCATCGGGCGTTTCGCCGTGATGATTCCCGTGATGGTGATTGCCGGTTCCCTGATGAACAAGAAGGTAGCTCCCCCCGCACCGGGTACGATGCCGACGGACAATATGACGTTCATGCTGCTGCTGGTGGCGATCGTCCTGATCGTCGGCGCGCTGACCTTCTTCCCGGTACTGGCCCTCGGCCCGATCATGGAACATCTGCTGATGATAGGCGGTGCCGTACTCTAAACACAATTTGTGGCAACTTTAACGAGAAAATAATATGAGCAAGAAACAAGACAGGAAAGCCGGATTCGACGGCGATATGCTACGGCAGGCGTTTTTCGATGCCCTGCGCAAATTCAATCCCGCCACTCTGGCGCGCAACCCCGTGATGTTCGTCACGGCGCTCGGTGCACTGGTGACGACGGTCGTCCTCTTCGTGGACGCCGCCGCCGGGGAAAACGTGGCCTTCACCTTCCAGATCACACTGTGGCTGTGGTTTACCGTGCTGTTCGCCAACTTCGCCGAAGCTCTGGCGGAAGGCCGGGGCAAGGCTCAGGCCGATGCCCTCAAGAAAATGCGGACGCATGTGCATGCCCGCCTGTTGAAAGATGACAGTTCGGAAATGTCCGTGCCTGCCGATTCCCTGAAAAAAGGGCAGCGGGTCGTCTGCGAAGCGGGCGATACCATTCCGGCGGACGGCGAAGTAGTCGAAGGAATTGCCAGCGTCGATGAATCCGCCATCACCGGGGAATCCGCCCCCGTCGTCCGCGAAAGCGGCGGCGACCGCAGCGCGGTAACCGGCGGCACGAAAGTCATCAGCGACCGCATTGTGGTACAAGTCACCTCGGAAGCGGGCGATTCGTTCCTCGACCGCATGATCTCCATGGTCGAAGGTGCGAGCCGCCAGAAAACGCCGAACGAAATCGCCCTCGGCATCCTTCTCGTGGCTCTGACTCTCGTCTTCCTCGTGGTCATCTGCACGCTGCCCGCGATGACGGGCTACCTCGAAGGTGCAGCCGGTTCCCTCGGATTCGGCGGCAGCGGGCACATCTCCATCCCTGCGCTCGTCTCCCTGCTGGTCTGCCTCATCCCGACCACGATCGGCGGCCTGTTGAGCGCCATCGGCATCAGCGGCATCGACCGCCTCGTACGCCGCAACGTACTTGCCACGTCCGGCCGTGCCGTCGAAGCCGCCGGGGACATTGACGTGCTGCTGCTCGACAAGACGGGCACCATTACGCTCGGCAACCGCATGGCCAGCGAATTCGTGCCTGCTCCGGGCATCTCGCTCGAAAGGCTCGGCGATGCCGCCCAGTTCTCCTCGCTGGCGGACGAAACGCCGGAAGGCCGCAGCATCGTCGTACTCGCCAAGGAAACGCTGAACCTGCGTGGACGCGATGTCTCCTCCCACCACATTACCTTCATCCCCTTCACGGCCATCACCCGCATGAGCGGCGTGGACGTACAGGAGGAAGGCGGCATCCTCTCCATCCGCAAGGGTGCGGCGGACAGCGTGGCGGAATGGGTGAAAGAGCAGGGCGGATTCTTCCCCGCCGAAGTGCGCGCCGATGTGGAACGCATCTCCAACCTCGGAGGCACGCCCCTCGTCGTGGCGGAAGGCTCCGAAATCCTCGGCACCATCTACCTGAAGGACGTGGTGAAAGGCGGCATCAAGGAACGCTTCGCCCAGCTGCGTGAAATGGGGATCCGCACCGTGATGGTCACAGGCGACAACCCGCTCACGGCAGCTTCCATCGCCGCCGAAGCCGGAGTGGACGACTTCCTCGCCCAGGCTACGCCGGAAATGAAACTCGACCGCATCCGCGCCGAACAGGCTGCCGGCCACCTCGTCGCCATGACGGGAGACGGCACCAACGACGCGCCCGCGCTGGCCCAGGCCGACGTAGGCGTCGCGATGAACTCGGGCACACAGGCAGCTCGCGAAGCCGGGAACATGGTCGACCTCGACAGCAACCCGACCAAACTCATCGAAATCGTCGAAATCGGCAAACAGCTGCTCATCACGCGCGGTGCGCTGACGACCTTCTCCTTCGCGAACGACATCGCCAAATACTTCGCCATCATCCCGGCGATGTTTGCCGGGCTGTTCATCGTCGCCGGAAGCTCGGAAGGCCCGCTCTCCGCCCTGAACATCATGGGACTCGGTTCGCCGGAAAGCGCCATCCTCAGCGCGGTAATCTTCAATGCCCTCATCATCATCGTCCTGATCCCGCTCGCCCTGCGCGGCGTCCGATATCGGCCGTCCGCTGCCGCAGCCCTGTTGAGAAGAAACATCTTCATCTACGGATTCGGCGGCCTGATCGCACCGTTCATCGGCATCAAACTCATCGACCTCCTCGTGAACGCGCTTCACCTCGTCTGAACACACACCAACCCTGATCGATCAACATGAATATCAAATGCATCAACCTCCGCATCGTCCTCGTCATGACGGGACTGATGGGCATCGCCTACCCCTTCGCCATGACGGGCATCGGCCTGCTTGTCTTCCCTCATCAGGCCAACGGATCCCTGATCCGGGATGAAGGCGGGAAAATCGTCGGCTCGGAACTACTCGCCCAGCCCGTCACCTCCGCCAAATACTTCAAACCGAGGCCTTCTGCCGGAGACTACGCCACGATGCCCTCAGGGGCCTCGAACCTCTCGCCGACATCGCGGGCTCTCCTTGATCTCGTCCAGGAGCGGAAGGCGGCCGTCATCCGCGAAAACTGCTTGCCCGAAGATACGGCGGTACCCTCCGACCTGCTCTTTGCATCGGGCAGCGGCCTCGACCCCCACATCTCCGAAGCGGCGGCGAAACTGCAGGCCCCCCGCGTGGCCCGCGAACGCAACCTTCCGCTGGAACAAGTGCTTTCCCTGATCTCGGAAAACATCGACCGCGGAGGCATCTGCGGTGAAGACGGCGTCAACGTCCTCAAATTGAACGTTGCGCTTGATCGGCTCCGTTGAATCGTTCGGAGGAAACGAACCTCCCCGCTCGCCCCTTCCCGGCAGTGCATGGCTGCCATCGGGAAGGGGCATTTGTTTCATGCCGAAAAATGGATTTAACAAACTCTTAACGTTTATCATGAATGCCTTAACTGGATGGTGCGTGGAATGGTTGGTATATTGTCCGCATCGCAAACACACCTTTGCATATGATACGACAACACACCAAATACATCTCCCTGCTTCTGGCCTGCTGTGCATCCGGAGCCCTGGCCAATGAAAACCTCATCGCTCCCCCCATGCAGGCGGCGGGCATCACTCAAACCTCGGTGGAAGAAAATGGGCCTGCCTATTCCCTGACGACCGGATGGACGAGCAAATACGTCACGGAAGGCATCGACTGCATACCGGGCAGCTCCATCTGGGAAGTGGCTCCCTCCGTCGCATACAAAAACTGGACCCTCTCCGCCTGGTACGCAAGCGGCGTCTCCCAATCCTATGAAGAACTCGACCTCGTACTGAGCTACACCTTCAAAAACGGAGACTGGACATTCACACCGTGGTATGAACACCAGATCTACTTCACACCCGACTACAACGTAGCCAACCCGGCATTCACGGTCGGCTATGCCCTTAACGACTGGCTGACGGTCGGAGCCGATGCGCAATGGAAAATCGAGCATCAGGTCATGGAAGGATACTACGACCTCTTCATACAGGCAACATGGACACCGATCGAAAACCTCACGATCACCCCTCTGGTACGCTTCGGATACAACAGCGGATACAACCTCTCCGCAGGCGATGGCGCCAACTGTATCGACTACTCCATGAAAGCGACATACGCCTTGACGGACAACCTCTCCGTATCCGCCCTGATCTACTACACGCAGGCGGCGACCGTCTTGCGCCGTGCGAACCTGGGAAATGAATTCGTCTATGGCGCCTACATCAACCTGAACTTCTGACTACCCCTCCGGAACATAAGAAAGTGAGCAGAAAGCCCGGTCTTCAATAAGGAGGCCGGGCTCGTGCATCGCATGGCTGGCAAGCCATGATCATCGAAACGCCCGACTTAACCTTTTCTTGATGCATACCTGTCCCGGCTTAATTGGACGCCGCCCGAAAAGAAACCTATAATACATGGATTCACGGAATGAATAGCATGAAAATGAATGATAAAATACAAACGTCCGTCTTCCTACTGGGGGCAGCCTGTATAGCATATCTGAGCTACGACGACCCACGGCACCCGCAGGAAGATGGTAGCCGCCGGCAAATGCAGCGGAACATGCAAATGCAGGCTTCCGGTCGAGACGAAAGCGAACACCCAAATGTGTATGCTGATACAGATTATTCATCATCAGCGCATTGAGTTGAATTGGGATAAAGTGGCCCGGAAAACACTTGGAACGAGACGGCATGAAATCAGGGGCTAAATCATGCGCAAAACAACTTTTCGTCAAAAAAAGCATAAAAAATCAAAAACGTATAAATTGTTCAAAGCTAGCAGTTATGGGTGTGTTGTGGGGGTAGTTTGGGGAGGAGGTGAAGAAAAAAAGAGTGAAAAAACCTTGACGTGAGAGAAAAAAAGAGTAAACTCTCCTCACCCCACTACGGGGCGCCGCGAAAGACGCGACACGGAACGAACCGGAAGCCGGCAAGGCAAGGGCGAGTGAGAGTGAAGCGAGGGCCGCGGGCAAACTCTTCAGGAGAAGAGGCGAACACTTTACAGGAAAGACTTTCGAAGTGCTGAAGCCGGGAGACCGGCAGCGAGGAGACGAAACCTTGCGGAGAGCACTTGAGAGGAGGAAAAAGAGAGAGGAAAAAGTCGTGACGCACGCCGTGCTGAACTAGGCGAAGACCCGTTCCGAAAGGGATGGAGAGCAGGGGACGCATGGCATCCGCAGAATCGAAAGATTCGAGCGGAAACCAGCAATTTCTAAAAAATATAATATGGAGAGTTTGATTCTGGCTCAGAACGAACGCTGGCGGCGTGGATAAGACATGCAAGTCGAACGGAGAAGCAATAGCTTGCTAATGCTTCTTAGTGGCGCACGGGTGAGTAACACGTGAGCAACCTGCCTTCGAGACGGGAATAGCCCTGGGAAACCGGGATTAATGCCCGATAGACTCGCAAGAGTAAACGCAGCAATGCGCTTGAAGAGGGGCTCGCGGCCTATTAGTTAGTTGGTGAGGTAACGGCTCACCAAGGCGATGACGGGTAGCCGGTCTGAGAGGATGTCCGGCCACACTGGAACTGAGACACGGTCCAGACACCTACGGGTGGCAGCAGTCGAGAATCATTCACAATGGGGGAAACCCTGATGGTGCGACGCCGCGTGGGGGAAGAAGGTCTTCGGATTGTAAACCCCTGTCATGTGGGAGCAAGGCGCAAGCTTGATAGTACCACAAGAGGAAGAGACGGCTAACTCTGTGCCAGCAGCCGCGGTAATACAGAGGTCTCAAGCGTTGTTCGGAATCACTGGGCGTAAAGGGTACGTAGGCTGCATCATAAGTCGGGCGTGAAAGGCAGGGGCTCAACCCCTGGAGTGCGCTTGATACTGTGATGCTAGAGTCATGGAGGGGGAACCGGAACTCTCGGTGTAGCAGTGAAATGCGTAGATATCGAGAAGAACACTCGTGGCGAAGGCGGGTTCCTGGACATGTACTGACGCTGAGGTACGAAGGCTAGGGGAGCGAAAGGGATTAGATACCCCTGTAGTCCTAGCAGTAAACGGTGCACGCTTGGTGTGTGGGGAATCGACCCCCCACGTGCCGGAGCAAACGCGTTAAGCGTGCCGCCTGGGGAGTACGGTCGCAAGATTAAAACTCAAAGAAATTGACGGGGACCCGCACAAGCGGTGGAGTATGTGGCTTAATTCGATGCAACGCGAAGAACCTTACCTGGGCTTGACATGTGATGAACAACATGTGAAAGCATGTGACACCTCGGTGGCGTCACACAGGTGCTGCATGGCCGTCGTCAGCTCGTGTCGTGAGATGTTTGGTTAAGTCCAGCAACGAGCGCAACCCCTGTTGCCAGTTACCAGCACGTTATGGTGGGGACTCTGGCGAGACTGCCCAGATCAACTGGGAGGAAGGTGGGGACGACGTCAGGTCAGTATGGCCCTTATGCCCAGGGCTGCACACGTACTACAATGCCCAGTACAGAGGGTACCGAACCCGCGAGGGGGAGGCAATCCATGAAAACTGGGCCCAGTTCGGATTGTAGGCTGCAACTCGCCTACATGAAGATGGAATCGCTAGTAATGGCGCATCAGCTACGGCGCCGTGAATACGTTCCCGGGTCTTGTACACACCGCCCGTCACATCATGGAAGCCGGTCGCACCCGAAGTATCTGAAGCCAACCGCAAGGAGGCAGGGTCCTAAGGTGAGACTGGTAACTGGGATGAAGTCGTAACAAGGTAGCCGTAGGGGAACCTGCGGCTGGATCACCTCCTTTCTATGGAGAAAAGAGATGAAAATCTCTTAGGTCGACTCAGCCTCGGCTGAGACGGAAGTGTTGCGATACTTCCGAAACGATAAAAAGATGTGTAAACTCCTGCAACACAAGCGCAGAGAACAGACGGCGCGCGTCACGGCTTTTTCCGACAAACACTCTCTTGACCGAACCCAAAACCAAAGGGGGTATAGCTCAGTTGGTAGAGCGCCAGCTTTGCAAGCTGGATGTCCGGGGTTCGAGTCCCCGTGCCTCCACCAAAACAAGGTGGAAGAGACCTCTCGAAAAAAACGGAAGCAAAAAAGGGCCTGTAGCTCAGTTGGTTAGAGCACACGCTTGATAAGCGTGGGGTCACAGGTTCAAGTCCTGTTAGGCCCACCAACGCCTAATGGAGGCGAAGCAAAGTGAACGGTAAAAGGAGATTGACATCCGTGTGGCAAATAGGAGAAACCGAGAAATCGGTTTCAACCAACCAAAGTGGGAAATATACAATTTTACACTTAAAATAATAGAACCAAGCAAAACACACAAAAAACTTTACAGAAAGTCATTGGGGTTCTGGAAACGGAGAAATCCGCGGAAAGAAGAAACCAAGGGCTTACGGAGAATGCCTTGGTGCCAACAGGCGAAGAAGGACGCAACAAGCTGCGAAAAGCCTCGGAGAGCTGCAAGTGAGCTAAGACCCGGGGGTATCCGAATGGGGTAACCTGATTCCGGTAATACGGAATCGACCTTATCTGAATACATAGGATAAGGAACGCGACACCCGCTGAAGTGAAACATCTCAGTAAGCGGAGGAAAAGAAAGAGAAATCGATACCGTAAGTAGTGGCGAGCGAAAGCGGTAGAGCCCAAACCGAAGGTACTCCTTCGGGGTTGTAGGACCTCGACAAACTCGACCATTGATCATAGTTTAACTACCTGGAAAGGTAGGCCGGAGAGAGTGAAAGCCTCGTGAGCGAAATGACCAGTGGGAGTAAGAGGAATCCTGAGTAATACACCACACGTGGAACGGTGTATGAATCCGCGCGGACCACCGCGCAAGGCTAAATACTAGTTGGCGACCGATAGTGAACAAGTACCGCGAGGGAAAGGTGAAAAGAACCGCTGTGAGCGGAGTGAAATAGAACCTGAAACCGTAAGTCTACAAAGTGTCAGAGCCGTAAAGGCGATGGCGTGCCTTTTGTTTAATGAGTCTGCGAGTCAGTGTTCGTGGCAAGACTAAATCCTTCCGGGATGGAGTCGTAGCGAAAGCGAGTCCGAAAAGGGCGTTAAGTCGCGGGTACTGGACCCGAAGCGGAGGTGACCTACCCTTGACCAGGTTGAAGCATAGGTAAAACTATGTGGAGGACCGAACAGGTGAACGTTGAAAAGTTCTCTGATGAGTTGAGGGTAGGAGTGAAAGGCTAATCAAACCCCGTGATAGCTGGTTCTCTCCGAAATGCATTTAGGTGCAGCGTCATATGCTGATGCGCGGGGGTAAAGCACTGACAAGGCTAGGGGGCACACCCGCTTACCAAACCTTATCAAACTCTGAATACCGCGCAATGGAATATGGCAGTGAGACAGTGGGGGATAAGCTTCATTGTCGAAAGGGAAACAGCCCAGACCAGCAGCTAAGGTGCCAAAATAACGCTCAGTGGAAAGGATGTGGGATTACACAGACAGTGAGGATGTTGGCTTAGAAGCAGCCACCATTTAAAAAATGCGTAATAGCTTACTCATCGAGTGATCCTGCGCCGAAAATGATTGGCGATAAGCGTTATACCGAAGCTCTGGACTTTATCGTAAGATAGAGTGGTAGGAGAGCGTTGAATGTACGTAGAAGGGGGATGGCGACTGAACCTGGAGAGCATTCAAGTGAGTATGCAGACATTAGTAACGTAAAGACATGTTAAATACATGTCCGCCGTAAACCCGAGGTTTCCAGGGCAACGATGTACGTCCCTGGGTTAGCCGGGACCTAAGCCGAGGCCGAGAGGCGTAGGCGATGGACATCAGGTTAATAATCCTGAGCTTCCGACCCTTAAAGCAGGAGGACGCATGAGAAGAGATCACCAGGTAAACGAATTCCGAGTGGAGGCTTCGGCCGAAACGCATGATCAAATCGAGTGCCAAGAAAAGCCCTGCCGTATGCTAAGGAACCCGTACCGTAAACCGACACAGGTGGGTGGGTAGAATATACCAAGGCGCAAGAGTGAAACCTAGTTAAGGAACTCGGCAAATTAGCCCCGTAACTTCGGAAGAAGGGGTGCCTGAGAGATCAGGCCGCAGAGAAATGGCCCAACCGACTGTTTATCAAAAACACAGCACTCTGCAAAGACGCAAGTCGAAGTATAGGGTGTGACACGTGACCAATGCCGAAAGATTAAGGCAAGGGGTTAGCGCAAGCGAAGCTCTGAACCCAAGTCCCGGTGAATGTCGGCCGTAACTATAACGGTCCTAAGGTAGCGAAATTCCTTGTCGGGTAAGTTCCGACCTGCACGAATCGTGAAACGAGTTGGGCACTGTCTCAACTAGGCGCTCAGTGAAATTGTAGTGGCGGTGAAGATGCCGCCTACCCGCAGAAGGACGG
This sequence comes from Neoakkermansia glycaniphila, assembly GCF_900097105.1. Classification (GTDB taxonomy): domain Bacteria; phylum Verrucomicrobiota; class Verrucomicrobiia; order Verrucomicrobiales; family Akkermansiaceae; genus Akkermansia; species Akkermansia glycaniphila. The sequence goes on from NZ_LT629973.1 coordinate 2,434,353, forward strand.
AAAGACCCTATAGACCTTAACTGTAAGCTGTCATTGTTTCTTCGGTCGCAATGCTCAGAGTAAGTGGGAGACTATGAAGGTTGGCTTTAGGGCCCGCCAGAGTCGCCAATGAGACACCACCCTTTGAGATTGGAGAATCTAACCATAAGCCGTGAAACCGGCAATGGGACCGTGTCAGCCGGTCAGTTTTACTGGGGCGGTATCCTCCCAAAAAGTAACGGAGGAGTGCGAAGGTGCGTTCAGCTCGGTCTGCAACCGAGTGTCGAGTGCATGGGCATAAACGCGCCTAACTGCGAGACCAACAAGTCGAGCAGATGCGAAAGCAGGCCCAAGTGATCCGGCGGTAGAAAGTGGAATTGCCGTCGCTCAACGGATAAAAGGTACCTTAGGGATAACAGGCTGATCACGCCCAAGAGTTCATATCGACGGCGTGGTTTGGCACCTCGATGTCGGCTCGTCGCATCCTGGGGCTGGAGAAGGTCCCAAGGGTCCGGCTGTTCGCCGGTTAAAGCGGCACGCGAGCTGGGTTCAGAACGTCGCGAGACAGTTCGGTCCTCTATCCTCTGTGGGCGTTGGAAAATTGAGGGGTTCAGACCTTAGTACGAGAGGACCGGGTCTGACGCACCACTGGTGCATCGGTTGTACTGTCAAGTGCATGGCCGAGTAGCTAAGTGCGGAAGGAATAAGCGCTGAAAGCATCTAAGCGCCAAGTCCATCCCAAGATGAGTTTTCCCTATAGGTTCGTGGAAGACGACCACGTTGATAGGTCATAGGTGGAAGTGCAGTAATGCATTAAGCCGAGTGATACTAATCACCGATTGACTTCTTTTCACCATGAACCTCAATGACGACTCTGTCAAAGAAAGTAACGCCAAGTTCAATATTAAACACTACATGCCACACGGATGTCAGCCTCCTCATACGAGCCTGAAGACAACAACATAACATCCCCGCACATACCAATGACTCCCGGATAGGCAGCCCTCAACAAGCTGAAACCCGGTGGTCACAGCGCAGTGGTCCCACCCGGTCCCGTTCCGAACCCGGAAGTGAAACGCTGCCGCGCCGATGGTAGTCGGACGACAGGTCCCGCGAGAGTAGGTCGCCGCCGGGATGTTATATGAAGCCCCGCTTGCTTAATTGCATGCGGGGCTTCTTCGTTTCCGCTCATCACCGCAATCGCCGCCCTTTACCATGACTACGTCATGCTGCCAGGGGGAGTGGAATGATGAACGCAACAAGTGTCAGGTTGAATGAGACTGGTTGCTGAAGATTGTGAAGATAAAAAAGAGCGAATGGTATTACCCTTTCGCTCTTTGCTTTTGTTGATGTGGCGCGGTTGGTGTCAGACCGTCGCTGCGGTTGCCTTGCGACGGCGGCGGATTGCCCATCCGATGAGGCCGAGCGCGGGCCGCCGTAGTTGTCGGAGACCCATTCCTGTACATTGCCCGCCAGGTCGTGCAGACCGATTTCGTTGCCGTTGTTGTGGGCAATGAGGGTATCTTCACCGATGCTGTTTCCATTATCGCCCTGTTTCATTTCATCCTTCTCAATACCTGAATGCTCGCGCATACGTTCACCTTTCGCGGTGCGAAGATAAAAGGGTGATTGATATGGTGGAGGTGAAAGCCATTCGCATCGTTATATCCAGTGATGCCGCTGTGAAGAAGGTCTGGTTATTGGAGGAGCTCGCCTGATAGGGAAATACCTGTTGTATAAGTTACAGAACTGCGACTTTGAGGTGACTTTAGTATCATTTGTAGCTCGTTCAGAGTGAGTACATAATCTTTTTTGTGATGAACCATACAATGGCAATTGGAGCACAAAGGGATTAAATCAGTTGCTACGGATGTTTTGACGTACCGTGTTTCTTTACCAAGAGGATAAACATGATGGATCTCAATGTATCCCTCTCCGTATGTACCGTACGTCTCTCCAAAATTAAATCCACAACCTAAGCATGTTGTGCCATGTATGGCGATAGCGGCATTTCTCAATGCAGGATTGCGTTCAATCAGAGTTGATACTACAACTCTTCTGCCACCCTCTGTTCGTACAATCAGTGCGGTTTGTTCTTTGATGATGGAGGATGGATTGTCTTTTGTGTACGAATGAATGAATTGGATATAATGGCCTAATGCGCAACTGTACATATTGTGTCCAATAATATTGGATTCCCGGAAACTTTCGGAAAGTTCAAAGCCGTGTTGTATCGCAAATAAAAGAGCAGGATCGTTTATATGGAATAGGGTGTGATTATGGGCAAGAATTTTTTCGTTTTGTAAATAGTTTGAGATTTTATTTTTGATGGCATTGATGTAGCTTTGACATGTGCGAGGTTTTAAAGCTTTGTTTTGTAGGAATAGATAGAATTCTTTTTCCATAATTTGAGAAGGAATTGTTTGCATCATGGTTATCTTTGGTCGGGAATAATATTTTAGAGAGTGAGCAGCAATTCCAATACTTCCCGCAGTTTATCGACGGGGTGGAGTTTTTTGAGGCGGGGGAAGCGGCCTTCGAGGAGGATGTAGTCGCGGTTGCGGGTGAGCATGAGTTTTTGGCCGACGATTTCGACCTGAGCGATGTTGGCGCGGGAGGCCAGGAGTTTGATGCGCTGGCATTGCAGGAGGTTTTCGGCTTCTGCGGGGAGAGAACCGAAGCGGTCGATCCAGTGTTTCTGGAGTTGGTCGAGGTCGTTCAGGTGGGTGGCGTTGGCAAGGTCTTTGTAGGCCGCAATGCGGGTGCGGGTGGATTCCATGTAGGCCGAGGGAAGGTAGGTGCCGATGATGCCTTTGCGGCTTTCCTGGATGGTCATTTTGGCTTCGCTCCAGCAGATGAAGTCGGCTTTGAGGGTGGAGTCGGTGCGGAGGGTGGGTGTTTTGCCCTGGAGGCGTTCGATGGATTGCCGGAGGAGCTGGCAGTATAGTTCGAAGCCTATGGCGGCGATGTGGCCGCTTTGCTGGGTGCCGAGGAGGTTGCCGGCTCCGCGGATTTCGAGGTCGCGCATGGCGATTTTGAAGCCGGAGCCGAGTTCGGTGTATTGTTTGATGGCGGAGACGCGTTTTCGGGCGTCTCCGGTGGTGAGGGCGTGTCTCGGGAGGAGGAGGTAGGCGTAGGCGCGGTGGCCTGCACGGCCTACGCGGCCTCGGAGCTGGTAGAGGTCGGCGAGGCCGAAGCGGTCGGCGCGGTCGATGATGATGGTGTTGGCGTTGGGGATGTCGATGCCGCTTTCGATGATGGTGGTGGAGAGGAGGATGTCCGCTTCTCCGCGTACGAATTGCCCCATGACGTTTTCAAGGTCGCTTTTGTCCATTTGTCCGTGGCCGATGACGATACGGGCTTTGGGGACGAGCTGGTGGAGTTGGTGAGCCATGTGGTCGATGGTTTGGACGCGGTTGTGGAGGAAGAAGACCTGTCCGCCGCGTTTGAGTTCGCGTTCGATGGCATCTTTGATGAGTTTTTCGTCGTAGGGGCAGACGGCGGTTTGTACGGGGAGGCGGTTGAGGGGAGCGGTGTCGATGGTGCTCATGTCGCGTGCGCCCATGAGGGCGATGTAGAGGGTGCGCGGAATGGGGGTGGCGGAGAGGGTGAGCATGTCGACGGCTCGGAAGTTCGTTTTGAATTGTTCTTTGTGCCGAACGCCGAAGCGTTGTTCTTCGTCGATGACGACGAGGCCGAGGTTTTTGAAGCGAATGTCTTTGGAGATGAGGCGGTGGGTGCCGACGACGATGTCGACGGAGCCGTTGGCGAGGCCTTGCAGGATTTCCTTTTCTTTTTTGGCGGGGGTGAAGCGGCTGAGTATTTCGATGCGTACGGGGTATTCGCTCATGCGCGCTTTGAAGCTGCGGCCGTGCTGGTCGGCAAGGACGGTGGTGGGTACGAGGATGGCGGCCTGTTTGCCTCCCGTGATGCATTTGAAGGCGGCGCGGATGGCGACTTCCGTTTTGCCGAAGCCTACGTCGCCGCAGATGAGGCGGTCCATGGGGCGCGGGGATTCCATGTCCGCCTTGGCTTGCTGGATGGCTCGCAGCTGGTCCGGCGTTTCGCGGTAGGGGAAGGAGGATTCGAATTCCCACATCCAGGCGGAGTCTGCCGGGTGGGCGTAGCCCTGGTTGGTTTCGCGTTCGGCCTGTACTTCGAGGAGTTGGGCGGCGTAGTCGGCGACTGCTTTTTCGGCGGCTTTGCAGGCGCGTACCCATTTGGCGTCCCCGAGTTTGCTGAGTTCGGGCGTTTTGGTGCCGAGTCCGATGTATTTGGAGACGAGGTGTGATTGCCGGATGGGGATGCCGAGTTTGACTCCTCCCCGGTATTCGATGTACATTTCTTCTTCGCCGGTGTCGGGGCTTTTGTCGATGCCGATGTATTTGCCGAGGCCGTGGGAGGCGTGGATGACGAGGTCGCCGGGGAGGATTTCGCGGAGGGGTGTTTGGGCGCGTTCGCGGCGTGCGGCGTCTTCGCGATCAGCGCGTTTGCGGGCCTGTGGCGTGGTGTAGCGGCCGAAGAGTTCGGAGGAGGAGAGGACGGCGAGTTTGGCTCCCGGGGCGGTGAAGCCGTGCGGCAGTTCACCCTGGCAGTGGTGAACGCGTTCCCATGCGGGGTCGTTGCCGCAGATTTCGCGGAAGCGTTTTTCTTCTCCGGGATGGGGAAAGAAGATGGCGATTTCCCATGCCTGCCTGTTCCATTTTTCAAGCTGGCCGTGCGCGTAGTTGCGTTTGGCCTCCTGCATGACGAAGTCGCCGGTGTCGAAGCTGCCGAGCGGGGTACCGTAGAAGGCGGTTTTGTCGTTGTTTTGCGGGCGGTCGAGTTCGGCGGCGTCGGGTATGTCTTCCGGAGGCGTTTCGAGGATGACGATGTTGCCGCTTTCCCGGCAGTCGGGGGTGGAGATGATCCAGTCGTCGGGGCTGATCCAGTTTTTGAGTTTTTGTTTGGACGGAGGTTCGGAGAGGAGGAGTTGAGCTCCTTTGAGTTTTTTGAAGGATAGCTGGGAGTCGATGTCGAAGGCTCGGATGGATTCGATGGTGTCGCCGAAGAGTTCGATGCGGAGGGGGTGGGGGGCTTGCAACGGGAATACGTCGACGATGCCGCCCCGGACGGACCACTGCCCGCGTGCGATGACCTGGTCGCTGCGTTCGAATCCGGCTTCGGTGAGCATGGCGATGAGCGCATTTTGCTCGATGGTGTCGCCGATGCTGAAGTATGAGGTTTGTTCTTCGATGGTGCTGGAGGCGGGGGCATCCTGCATGAGTGCGGTTTCCGTGAGGACGACGAGTTGTCGTTCTTCGGAGGGCAGGGAGAGTTTTTGAAGGATGTCGAGGCGTTCGGCGAGGAGGTCGGGGTCGGAGAGTCCGTTGTTGATGTGGATTTCCTGTTCGGGGAGGAAGAGTGTGTGGCCTTGTTTCCAGATGGGGAGTTCGGCTGCGAGGCGTTCCTGCCGGGGGAGGTCGGGTGTGAGTATCCAGATGCGCTGTTTCGGCCCGGCAGTGGAGGCGATGAGGGAGATGAGGAAGGAGAGCGCCGCCGGAGGAGTTTGTTCGAAGATGACAGGAGTGTTGCGCGTGTTTTCCTTGCCCAGAACGGACAATTTCCGGCGAAATGCCGCTGTGCGTGCGACGCGGGCAAGGAGTTCCTGTATCATGGCGAAGGTGTCGAGGCTGTTCCGTTTTCCTTGCTGCCATGCAAAAGGATGAGGGATAGCCTCAAGTGTGCATTTATTGAAGCATGCCGCCGCCTTTTTGTAAAGCGGGCGGCGTGGCTGCAAAAAAGCCGGAAGGGGGGCTTCCGGCTTTTTCGTCAGGTTGGAGTGCCTGTGTTATTTTTTCGTGACGTTGCGCATGGGGCACTGGCCTTGTGCGCGTTTCTGCTGTTCTTCCAGAGCGGCTTTCTGGGCTTCCATCATGCGCTGGAGGAAGCCGCCTTTTTTCTTGGGCTGTTTGGTCAGCTCAGGCATGGGCAGGCGGCGGATGATGTAGGATTGGCCGATGGAGATGAGGTTTTGCACTGTCCAGTAGAGGGCGAGGGCGCTGGCGAAGTTGTAGCAGAAGAAGAAGAATATCCAGGGCATGAAGGCCATGATTTTCTGCTGCGTGGGGTCGCCCGCCTTCGGCGTGAGTTTCATCTGGATGATCATGGTAGCGGCCATGATGATGGGAAGGATGTTGATCGGCAGGTCCCAGCCCATGATGGGGAGGGTGGCGACGGTGTCCGGCAGGGAGAGGTCGTGGATCCAGCCGAGGAATCCTTGGCCGCGCAGTTCTGCGGAGTATTGAAGTACGCGGTAGAAGGCGAAGAAGATGGGGATCTGCAGGAGCATGGGCAGGCAGCCGCTGGCGGGATTGATGCCGTACTGCTGGTACAGTTTCATCATTTCCATGTTGATTTTCTGCTTGTCGTCGCCGTACTTTTCCTTGAGCTCTTTCATTTTGGGCTGCATGAGCGACATGCGCTTCATGGACATGTACGATTTTTTGTGCAGCGGCCAGATAAGGAGGCGTACGACGATGGTCATGCAGACGATGGACCAGCCCCAGTTGCCGAGCCAGCCGTGGAAGAGGTTGAGCAGCCAGTTCATCGGTGCTGCAAGGATCCAGAGCCAGCCGTAGCCCATGATGGAGTCAAGCTGGTTGGGCATGCCGCTCAGGTATTGGTTGAGTTTGGGGCCGGCGTAGATGTCGTACTGGACGGTTTTCTGGTCGCCGCGGTGTTCTCCTTCGACCGGGCGGAGGTCGATGGCAGGCATGAGGATGGCGAATTCGACGCCGTTGACTCCATAGCTGTTTTCATGTTTCAGTTTGAAGTGGCGGGGGGCGGTGTAGATGGCTTCGCCCGTGGAGTCTTTGCCGGGGATGAGGAGGGTGGCGTAGTACTGGTTCATGACGCCGCCCCATGTGATGTTGTTGAGTGTTTTGAATTCGCGGTCCTTGGCATCGCTGAACCATCCGCCCTTGAAGTAGGAAGGCGCTTCGTGTTCGTAATCGCCGTCGGCTTGGTAGACGAGGTTTGTGTAGGCGTCTGCATTTTCGTTTTTGGCGATGGGGTAGCCGCCGCCAGCCATGATGCCGATGTCACGATGGCTCACTCGTTCCTTGGAGATGTTCTCCATGGTGATTTTGAGGGAGACTGTGTAGAGGTTGCTTTTTTCGTCGTCCTTGGCGGCGGGCTTGAGGCTGTATTCCTTGATGATGCCGAGTTTGCCGTCCGGAGATTTGCCGAGGAGGCGTACTGTGGTGGGGGAGGAGTCAAGGAGGGTGTATTCTGTTTCGTCGTACAGGGGGGCGGCGTGGCCGCTGAGGTTGTAGGCGATGGAGCCGATGCCGACCGGGCTGTCTTCATTGATGCGGACGTGATGGTCCGGAACGGTTTGGCTGTTGATTTGCTGTTCGCAGATTTCGACGTATTCGAGCGAGCCGCCCTTGTTGGAGAAGGCGAATTTGGCGATGTCCTTGCCGTTGTCTTTGGAGACGAGGGTGGCAATGGTTTTGGGGGTGAAGCGGGTGGACGGTGCAGCGGCGGTTTCGGCAGTGGCTGTTGCGGTTTCGGCTGCAGGTGCCGCAGGAGCGGCGGAGGGCTGCGTTTGCATGGTGGGCTGTTTGGCCGCTGCCAGCTGTGCATTCTGTTCTTTGATTTTCTGGTTTTGGTCGCTGTAGTACAGGCTCAGGCCGAGGCAGGCGCAACACAGGATGACGATGATCCAAGCTTTTTTATCCATGGTATGTCTGATGGTGGTGTATCGTGAAAATCGGAGGGGTGATGCTGGGGGGAAGGGTTACGGTTTGGGCGTTTTGGCCGGAGGTACCGGATCGTAGCCCATGGGGCCCCAAGGGTTGCATTTGAGGATGCGGCGAATGCCGAGTGCCGAGCCTTTCCATGCGCCGTGCGCGTTGACGGCCTGCATGAAGTATTCCGAGCATGAGGGGGTGAAGCGGCATCCGCTGCCGGGGCCGCAGAGGATGTGCAAGGGTCTGCGGATGACGTGGCGATAGAAGGCTATCAGGAGGCGGATCACGTGCTTCATGCAGTGCAGGGGGCCGGAGTTCGTTTGGCATTCAACTGCGTTTGCAGTCGGAGCAGCGTTTTGCGGAAGTCTTTGTCCAGATGGGCGTAGTCCGCTTCCGCTGCACGCCAACGCAGTATGACGACGACATGGTATCCTGAGGCAAGGGGTGCGCCGTGCTGGCGAAGGATTTCCCGGATGCGGCGGCGCAACAGGTTGCGAAGGACGGCGTTGCCGACTTTCTTCGTGCAGATGATGCCGAACCGGGATTCGGTGGCCGGATCGGGTAGAGCGGCTGCGCTCAATACAAGAAGGCGCCCCGCGGAAGATGCTCCGTCCGAACGTACCTTGGCGAACTCATAGGCTCGCGTCATACTTTGCCGGCGTGTCAATCGCATCGTTCACAGGGCGCTCCGGGAGGTGCTCCTTGTTCAACAAGGACATAAGCTTCCGGTGGAAGCCTATGTCTTTTATTGACGTAAGGCTTAGCGGCCGTGCTGGATGGTGTGGCGCTTGTAGTGCACTTCGGCGCCCTTGGGAAGGAGGCGCTTGCGGCCTTTGGCGCGACGGCGGCGAAGGATGTCCTGGCCGTTCTTGGTGGCCATGCGTGCACGGAATCCGAACTGGCGCTTGCGGCAGCGCTTGGAAGGCTGGTAGGTTCTCTTGCTCATATCAGTAAAAGATCGATGTTAAGTTAATACGTCCGTCGGAGCCGCTTGACACACGACCGGGTGAGGAATCATAACCGATTTTTCCCGCATGTCAAGACGTCATCCTCGTTTTTGGGCTTTTTATGCGTCCTGAACGATGAATTTGAGTTCCGCTTCGGCGGTGATTTCACCGTTGACGAGGCAGCGGCCGATAGCTTGGCCGATGGCTCCGCGCATTTTGACGAGTTCCGTTTCGATGATGAGGATGTCGCCGGGGATGACGGGGCGGCGGAATTTGACTTTGTCCGCACTCATGAAGTAGCCGATTTTGCCTTGGTTGCCGGGGATGCGGAGCATGAGGATGGAGGCTACCTGCGCCATGGCTTCAACCTGAAGTACACCGGGCATGACGGGGTGTTCCGGGAAGTGGCCCTGGAAGAAGAGCTCGTTCATGGTGAGGTTTTTCTGGCCGATGCACTTGGTTTCTCCTTCAAAGCCGATGATGCGGTCCACCATGAGGAAGGGGTAGCGGTGCGGCAGAAGTTTCATGACTTCGCGGGTGTCGAGTACGGCTTCGCCGGTGGGGATGTCGGCAGGCTTGGGCAGAAGGGATTGCATGTTGCTGTATTCCTTCTTGAGCTTGGCTGCAAGCTGGGTGTTCGGTCCGTGGCCCGGCATGATGGCGATGACGTGGCCGAGGATGCGGCGGCCGTTGAGGATGAGGTCGCCGATCATGTCCATGGCCTTGTGGCGGGCCAGTTCGTTGTGGAAGCGGAGGGGTTCTTTGCTGAGGATCTGGTCGCCTTTGAGGACGATGGCGTTTTCGATGCTGCCGCCTTTGATGAGGCCTTTTTCGATGAGGGGGGCGACGTCTTCGTAGAAGCAGAAGGTGCGCGCGGGTGAGAGTTCGGCTTCGTAGGTTTCCGGCGTGATGACGGCGTCGAAGTACTGGGTGAAGCGGCCTTCCGGGCCGACGCAGGTGACGGAGATGCGGAAGTCTTTCGAGGGAAGGACGGTGAGGATGGAGCCGCCTTTGGTTTCGATGGTGACGGGCTGACGGATTTGCCAGACGCGGCGGGGAGCATCCTGTTCGACGATGCCGGCCGATTTGATGAGTTCGACGTAGGGGCGTGAGGAGCCGTCCGCAATGGGGGGCTCGTTGGCGTCCATTTCGATGATGGCGTTGTCGACGCCCATGCCCGTGAGGGCGGAGAGGATGTGTTCGACGGTGTGAACCTTGACGGAGCCTTCGGCGAGCGTGGTGGCGCGTTCGACGGTCTGAACCTTGTCTACATCGGCGGCGATGAAGGGTTGGTCGGGCAGGTCGACGCGGCGGAATTTCAAACCGGAATCAGCCGGGGCGGGTTTGAGTGTCAGGGTGACGGGCTGGCCCGTGTGCAGGGATGTGCCTTCGAGCGAGGCGCTTTTTGCTAAGGTTCTTTGATTGGTGGCTGACATACTGGCGGTATTCTATCTTATTTCCATTTGCCTGTGAAGTCTAAATAGAGAGGAAGGCGTGGCTAAAAGTAATCCTTTTGCTGACGCGGTTCGGTGCTGTTGGCGTGAAAAGATGGTGTCTGGCATCGATGAGAAAGGGATGACGTGAAACGGAGTGAGCTGCCGGTTGTCTGCGCGAGTTTTGTCTTGTCTCAGGTGTTGCATGGGGTATGATTGTTGTAGATGGAAGCTGCTGGGCATTTTTATGTCGGCTGTTTCCAATACTCCAATTACCCATATTGATATGTTCAGGATATTCTGGCTGGTTTGCGGCTCGTTATCGTGCTGTATGTGTGCTTCTTTTTCTTCGGATTCCAAGGAGAAGAAGGCTGTTGCCATGGTGCGGCGAGGGAAGGTGGCGAAGGATGATTTGGTGGCAGTGCTGAAGCGGACAGCTGCGATCAGGCTTGAATGGATCGACAGAAGTTCGCCTTCGGAGATGATCGATCCAGCGCGAACGAAGGAGGTGGTGAAGATTTTGAGGGAGGATAGCCGTTCCGGTGTTCTTCGCCGGTTGGATGCGGATGTCGATTTTTTCCGAATGCCTCCCGATCTTGTGTTTCTGGATATTCACGGCAAGGAGGCTGGCAGGGTGTCTTTGGCTCGGGTCTGTTCGGCATCTGATGCACAGCGACGATCCAATGCATGGGCGGATCTCGTGTTGCCGGACGAGCAGTATTATCAATTGATCGAGTTGCTCAAGTATGCCGATACGGGGACGAACCGGTCCATTCGCGTGTGGTGTTCCAAAGGGAAGGTTGAGTTCGAATATGTTGGAATACGCTATGCTTCTCTGGAACAATTGAAGAGGCATGCCGATTTGAAGAATGCTTTTACCGTTCATCTGATGCACAAGGTTGCTTCGGACGAGTGCTGGATGCTTTATAGGGAGATGGAAAGAATAGGGTTCAGGATCGAAGATATGACTGTACCTTTCGATAATGGACATCATGGTACGGTGTTGCCGGTTGGTCTCCGGGAGTTACGTCAGTGTGAGAGGTTGGGGGCTGTGTGCTTGTGTGAAAAACGAGATTTCCTACGGTTGTGATTATGCTGTTGATGATAAGTGGATTTTTTCATTCCTTGAGTTTCTGGGATTGGTTCGTTTTCTGGTGTGCGGTGACGGTGTTGCTGATCGTGCAAGCTTGTATTCCTTGTCTTCGCCGATGCTTCTCCATCTATGTATCCAAGTTGTTTTTCTTTTCAGGCATAAGCTGTCTTGTGATGTGTTTGGGGTCGTATGCCGATGCTGTGGATCAAGATATCGGAGGTTCCTTTCATCTTGGGCACTCTTTTGGGGTCAACGGCAAAATCGGTGGGAAGATGGATTATAGAGAGAAAATCATAGATTAAACCCTCCGCATTCGACCAGTACTCTGAGGCGGTAGTTTTGAAAGTTGCGAAACCCATAAGCCCGGCGCTGGATGAGTTTCATTTTTCGATGGAAGCCTTCCGTAATTCCGTTGTTTTGGAGGTATCTCCACATTCTGATGATGGGGGCATACCATTTCCTGATGGTGAGTCCTATTTTCTTCATTTCAGGCGGAGCCTGATGAGTGAGCATGAGCATCATTTCCCTGAGTTTTCGTATGTTTCGTTTGCATTGCTTTACATTCTGCGTTTTGATTCTCAAGAGGTCACAGAGTTGTTCCTTGAAGTGATGAGAGATGCCAATAGCGGGGTTGAGTTCAAAGAGTTGATGCAAGGTTTGCTTTTCCCGGGAGGTGAGGTTGCAGGTTCTTTTTCTCAGGGGATGGATGATGAGGCGTTTCCAGCGTATGGTTTGCTGAGCTTGTTTGCAGAATTCCATAAAGTGGTGCTGGATCATGCGGATGACGTGGAAGCGATCCGCTACTATTTTGGCGTTGGGGAAGCATTTGCGGACGATGTTTCTGTAGCTTGAGCTTAGGTCCATGCAGACCATTTGTACTTTGTCTCTGTTTTTGTAAGTTTTTAAGGTTCTTTCTACTTGAGCAAGGGATTTGCCTTCGATGATGTCGTAGATGCGGTGGTTGCCCAGGTCGGCGATGGTGGTGGCAAACTTGCGTCCCTTGTGGATGGTGTGTTCGTCGATGCCGATCATGAGGGGGGCGGGGTAGTTTAAGGATTCTTTGATTTTGAGTTCAAATCGTTCGTGGATGATGCGTTCCACTGTGCTGGGGGATACACCGAATTCTTTCGATATGGTTTTGTTGTTGACGTTTTTGATGTATTCGTGAGTGATGGCTTTGCGATATTGTTCGCTGCTTCTCTTTTTGGGCAGCAAGCCTTCGATGGGTTCGCGAAAGAGGTAGGTGCAGTGTTGGCATTTGTAGCGTTTTGCTTGGATGAGAAATGTTCTTTTTGCTCCTTCATCATTGATGAAGGCAGCTTGACGCGAGTAGTGGTCGTAGAGTTTTAAGCTGCTCTTCCCACATTGGGGGCAGACCACGCGTCGTGGAGAGATGTATTCAACACGCGAAGTTTTGGCTTGCCGTAGGCCGTAGGTGCGAAGTATTCTGAAGTTTCGATGATACACACAGGGCATGGCAGGGATACGTCCCTCCATGCTCAATTCATTTTGTCGGGGGGCTTGATTTTGTGCGTTGCTGATTGCTTCCTTTTTGCTTCCTTTGGTGGTCATCCACCGATTTTAACGGAGAGCCCTCTTTTGTCGCTTTTCTTTTATGGTGTGTTTTACTGGTGATGGTGTTTGTTCTCGTGACGCTGTGGCATTATGCCCGTTCGGATTTCAAGCGGCTGATGGTGCATCAATCGTTTTATCAGGGTCGATTTTCATGCAAGGGTTCCGCGAAGTCACAACAAGGACCAGGTTCGGGCCGGGCTAGTGGCTCGGGAAGGAAGGGCCGGCGAGTGTTGGGATGCGATAGCTCGGAATGAGTCGGCTATCGCCGGTACAAGTTTATTCGTTTTCCTGACCGTGAGTGCTTGCGTTCAGGTTTCGTGCAGGGAGAGGCTTAAAATAAAAAAGCCTTCCTGTGTTCAAGAAGGCGAAAGAATGGAGCGGATGATGGGATTCGAACCCACGACATCAACCTTGGCAAGGTTGCGCTCTACCCCTGAGCTACATCCGCTTGGATGCGTGAACTTTTTGGTTCACAGGTATAAATGGAGCGGATGATGGGATTCGAACCCACGACATCAACCTTGGCAAGGTTGCGCTCTACCCCTGAGCTACATCCGCTTGGATGCGTGAACCGTTTGGTTCACAGGTTGTTGCAAGTTGCCCGGAAGGGGGCTTGTTGCGGGAGAGATTCTACATGTTTTCCCGATGTTTGCAAGTCTTTTTTTCGAGTTTTTCGGGTTTGTGTGTGTCTGTTTGCGTTGTTGCTTGATTGTGTGATGTTCGTGCAGGGTGAGTTGTTGCCTGTCGGGCTGTGCCGTGCGGCGAGGCAGGTGACGCAAGGAGGGCGTTATTTGCTCCAGGAGGGGCGATAGTGTCCGGTGAGGGGGAAGGTGAAGAGCATGTCTTCTTCCTGTGTGCCGCTGCCGATGTTGTGGATGATGAGGGGAGTGCCTTCGGCATTTTTCCGGTCGGAGACGATGGCGATGTGGGGGAGGTTGGGTGGGACGGTGCAGGTGATGATGTCGCCGGGCAGGTAGTCCGCCGGGTTTTTGGTGACGGGGAGGCTCCAGCCGCGACGCGACATGAAGGTCATGAGGTTGGGGACGCGGCGGTGGTCGATGTTTTTGTCGGGGCGTTTGAGCCCCCATTGGCGGGGGTAGCGCGAGAAGTTGGCCTTCATGTCTTCATGGACGGCTTTCTGGAGGTCGAGGCCTTTGCGGCGCATGGCGCGGATGACGACGTCGGTGCAGACTCCGCGATCCTGGGCGACGTCGCCTCCCGGGTAGGGGAGGGAGACGTAGGAGGGGTCGTAGGTGACGGTGACACCGATTTGCTCGCGGGCGTGTTCGGGCAGTGTGTCCGCCGTGCAGACGGCGAGCAAGGCGGGTATGAAGGCAAGGCAGGTGCGGATGGGGTTCATGGGGTAGTGGGGTTTGGGTTGGAGTGGCGTGCGGCGGTCAGGCCGGGAGTTGGAGGAGGCGCAGGCGCCGGAGGGTTTCATCCCGGCCGAGGATGGCGATGATGTCTCCGAGGTCGGGGCCTGCATGGGAGCCGGTGAGGGCGATGCGGACGGGGAACATGATGGCTCCGGGTTTGAGGCCGCGTTCCTTGGCAAGGGGTTTGATGAGGGAGACGGCTTCGTGGCCGTCGAAGATGGTCATGTGTTCGATGGTCTGGGCGAAGGTTGCGAGGAGTTCGGGGGCGTTGGGCTGGAGTTTGCCGAGGGCTTCCTGTTCGTATTCGAGGGTTTCGATGAAGCCGAGGTGCGCGGGTACTTCGCTGAGGAGCTGGACTTTGGTCTGGACGCTCGGGATGGCCATGCGGAGGACGGGGGTGTCCTGCATGCCGGCTGCGAGGCAGAAGGGGAGGGCCATTTCGACGAAGCGGTCGGGAGCCATGCGGAGGATGTGCTGCTGGTTCATCCATTTGCATTTGGCGATGTCGAATTTGGCGGCGGAGCGGTTGACGGCTTCGAGGCTGAAGCGCTGGATGAGTTCTTCTTTGGTGAAGATTTCGGTATCATCCTTGGGCGACCAGCCGAGGAGGGCGATGAAGTTGACGACGGCGTCGGGGACGAAGCCGTCTTCGGGGTAGGTGCCGAGGGCGGCGCCTACGTCGCGTTTGGACATTTTGGAGCCGTCCGGGTTCTGGATGAGGGGGATGTGCGCGTAGGCCGGGGGGGTGACTCCGAACGCCTCGAAGAGCTGGATGTGCTTGAAGGTGTTCATGATGTGGTCTTCCCCGCGGATGACGTGGGTGATTTCCATTTCGATGTCGTCGACGACGTTGACGAAGTGGAAGATGTAGGAGCCATCCGAGCGTTTGACGACCATGTCCGGGGTGTTGTCTTCGTTGGAGTAGTCGACGGAGATGTCTCCGCAGATGAGGTCGTGGAGGGTGACGATGCCGTCGCGGGTGAAGCGGAAGCGCCATGCGCCATCCTGTTCGTAGACGCGGCCGGTGGCCATGAGTTTCTGGAAGTAGGCGTCGTAGATGCCGTCGCGCTGGCTTTGGAAGTAGGGGCCGTAGTCGCCGCCTTTGCCGTGGCCTTCGTCCCAGTCGAGGCCGAGCCATTCCATGCCTGCGAAGATGGCGCGGGTGGCGTCTTCGACGTGGCGTTCGTGGTCGGTGTCTTCAATGCGGAGGACGAAGGTGCCGCCCATTTTGCGGGCGAAGAGGTAGTTGAAGAGTGCGGTGCGCGCGCCGCCGATGTGCAGGTATCCGGTGGGCGATGGTGCGAAGCGTGTGCGTACTGTGGTGCTCATACGGGGACGATACGCCACGGATGGGACGATTTCAAGCCGAAAGGGTGTTTTTTCGGCGGTGATGCCGCGCTGTGCCGGAGGGGCGGTTCAGTGCGGAGGTTGTTGGGGCGGAGCAGGCTGCCGGTCGCGCAGGCTGCGGAGGTGTGCCATGCGTTCGCCGATGCGGAGTTCGAGGCCGTTGGCGGTGGGGGTGTAGTAGATGCGGCCTTCGGGGAGGTAGGCCTGGGGGACGTAGTGTTCGTCGTAGTCGTGGGCGTATTTGTATTGGAGGTCGGCGTCGTCGGCGCCTCCGGCTTTGGCGAGTTTTTTGCGCGTGGGGGTGGAGAGGTGGGCGGGTACGGCGAGGGTTTTGCCTTCACGTACGTCTTTGAGGGCCATGTCGATGCCGAGGTAGGCGGAGTTGCTTTTGGGGGCGGTGGCGAGGTAGACGGTGGCGTGGGCAAGGTTGATGCGGGCTTCGGGCATGCCGATCATTTCGACGGCGCGGGCGGCATCGAGGGCGACGCGGAGGGCGTTCGAGTCGGCAAGGCCGACGTCTTCACTGGCGGCGATGACGATGCGGCGTGCAATGAAGCGCGGGTCTTCCCCGGCGTTGAGCATGACGGCGAGCCAGTAGAGGGCGGCGTCCGGGTCGGAGCCGCGCATGGATTTGATGAAGGCGGAGATGGTGTCGTAGTGTCCGTCGCCCCCTCGGTCGTAGCGGACGGCTTTTTTCTGGATGGATTCTTCGGCGACGGCGAGGTCGATGAGGATGATTCCCTGTGCGTCCGCATCGGTGGAGAGGACGGCGACTTCGAGGGCTGTGAGGGCTTTGCGGGCGTCTCCGTCGGCCTTGAGGGCGATGTGGTCGAGGGCTTCCTGCGTGATGTCGATGTTCCGGGTGCCGAAGCCGCGTTCTTCGTCGGCGATGGCGCGGCGGAGGAGGGCGATCATGTCTTCCTCGGAGACGGGTTCCAGCGGGAAGATCTGGGAGCGGGAGAGGAGCGGGGTGTTGATGGCGAAGTAGGGGTTCTCCGTGGTGGCTCCGATGAAGCGGATGACTCCTTTTTCGAGGTGGGGGAGGAGGACGTCCTGCTGGGCTTTGTTGAAGCGGTGGAGTTCGTCGACGAAGAGGATGGTGCGCTGGCCGTGGAGGGTTTGGCGGGTGCGGGCTTCGGCGATGCGGTCGCGTACTTCGGAGACGTTGGATTCGACGCCGTTGAGCATGACGAAGTAGGCCGCTGTCTGCTGGGCGATGACGGAGGCGATGGTGGTTTTGCCGACGCCGGGCGGGCCGTAGAAGAGGAGGGAGGAGAAGCGGTCGGTTTCGATGGCACGGCGGAGGAGTTTGCCGGGGGCGAGGAGGTGCTGCTGCCCGACGATTTCACCGATGGTGCGGGGGCGCATGCGTGCGGCCAGCGGCATGGTGTCGAGCGGGGTGGCCTGCGTGCGTGTGTCGTCGCTTCGTCCGTGTGGCGTGAAGAGATCCATCAAGGCGAGTATAAGAAATGTTTCCACGGCGGGCAAGTATGGATCGGGGCAGTATGGAGGCCAGAACGGGCATGTTGAAAGTTTTCTGATGGGGTGTGCGTATTTCATCTATACTTATGAAGAATCATTTTATTGTTTGTCTGATGGCGATGATGTCGTGTCTGTGCCTGTTCAGGATGGATGCGGTGGCCGCAGATCCCGGAACGGATGGCGGCGGAGCCGTGATTCAGGGTGTGCCGGCAGCGGATGTCCAACTGGTCATGCTGGGCGATTCGATTACGGACAATTTGAGGAAATCGGAACCTCCGTTGCGAGATTTTCAGCCGATTTGGAAGAAGTATTATGCTCCGTATCATGCTGTCAATTTCGGAGTGAGCGGTTGTAAGACGGTTGATGTGATTCGGCGGATTCAGGGCGGTTTGCTGGATCAGCTCCAGCCCAAGGTTGTGATGCTGTTGATCGGTACCAATGATACCGGAACGGGGCGTTCTGTCGAGCAGACTGTGGAAGGGATTTCCGATATCGTCAAACTCGTTCATGCAAAGTTGCCGACGGCGCGTATTCTGGTGCTTGGCATTCTGCCGAATGATATACGGGACTGGCATGTGATTGGCGCGAAGGATCCGGCAGCCAAATGGGCTGCCGACCGCCTCGTGAATCAAAGAGTCGAAGCGCTTTTGCGGGATGTGCCGTATGCAACGTTTTTGAATATGGAGAAATCGTTTTTGAATGCTGATAATACGGTCAATGAACAACTTTTCTATGATCCCTGGGAGGTCAATTTTCTGGGGAGAAAATGCGGCCCTCTTCATCCGAATACGCAGGGTGCTCTGCGCATGGCCGAGGCTGTGGAGCCTGTGTTGAAGAGGCTTTCCGGTTCATCCGATCAATAAGTTGCCTTCCTGTTTGTGGACGGAAGGTGTTTTCGCTCTGGGTGGAGAAGCCTTTTTATGGCAAGTCGGCTGCAAGAGTATGCCTTCCGGCGGGCGACGCTGGCGGTTTTTCCGGGTGCTGCGGGGTGACTCAGGGTTGAAAAGCGCAACATGATGCGGAGGAGGCGGCGAAGTTTGCCGAATGCAGGCTCGTATCGGGCTCGCATGGCAGGCTGTGTCGAGGAATGAGCTTTGCGATTGAGAGCGCTGCTCTTGGGGGGGCGGAAGAGGATGTGATAAACCGGATGTGCCGGACATTTATTGGGGCGAAGAGATTTTTTTTGATAAAAGAGCGTCTGATTTCGGACGATGCGGTTGTTGGAGCGTTATTCAAGATGAAAAGGGACGAATGGGGTGTTTGACTTCTTTGTATTCCCTGGTATGATTCATTCAATTAATGTCTATATATGTACCGTTATTGTTTCTTTGAAAAGTATTCTGCAAGGGTAGCAGGCAAGATTGTTGCGTTTGCCCTGGGGGTGGGATGTTGCGGCATGGCTGCGCTTGTTGCTGCCGAGAACGGAGGGGGTGAAGTATTGATGGCCGGATCCGGCGATGCCTCCGGCTATTCACAGAAAGATTTGTCCGCTGTGATGGCGGCTGCGGAGCAGGGTGACGCCTTGGCGCAATGTGAACTCGGCCTGCGTTATGGCCGGGGTACCGGCGGTGCCGTGCAGGATTTCGATCAGGCGGCGCAATGGATGCGCAAAGCGGCAGAGCAGGGAAATGCCGAGGCTCAAGGTACGCTGGGTTTCTTCTATCTGGAAGGCAAAGGAGTGTCGCAGGATGTCGAGAAAGCATTTGCATGGGCAGAGAAGGCTGCACGGCAGGGGGATGCCCAGGCTCAAATGGTACTGGGTTTTTGCTATCTGGAAGGCAAAGGAGCGCCGCAGGATGCCGAGAAAGGATTTGCATGGATGGAGAAGGCGGCGAAGCAGGGAAATGCCCAGGCGCAATATAATCTGGGTCTCTGCTATTATGATGGTACAGGAACGCCGCGGGATGACAGTCAGGCTTTTATATGGATAGAGAAAGCGGCCCAGCAGGGATATGCTGGTGCTCAAATAGCAATGGGTGTTTTGTACCTGGAAGGCAGAGGCGTGCAGCAGGATGTCGAGAAAGGATTTGCATGGCTGGAGAAGGCGGCACAGCAGGGAAATGCCGCAGCTCAAATGGTACTGGGTTTTTGCTATCTGGAAGGCAAAGAAGTGCCGCAGGATGACAGGCTGGCTTTCGAATGGTATGAAAAGGCGGCCCAGCAGGGATATGCTCAAGCGCAATATCTGCTTGGCAATTTCTATTGTGATGGCAAAGGCGTGCCGCAGGATGACAGACAGGCTTTTGCATGGTATGAAAAGGCGGCGAAACAGGGAAATGCCGAGGCTCAAGGTAAGTTGGGTTTCTTCTATCTGGAAGGCAAAGGAGTGTCGCAGGATGTCGAGAAAGCATTTGCATGGGCAGAGAAGGCTGCACGGCAGGGGGATGCCCAGGCTCAAATGGTACTGGGTTTTTGCTATCTGGAAGGCAAAGGAGCACCGCAGGATGCCGAGAAAGGATTTGCATGGATGGAGAAGGCGGCACAGCAGGGGAATTCTCAAGCGCAATATCAGCTTGGCAATTTATATCATGATGGCGAAGGCGTGCCGCAGGATGACAGACAGGCTTTTGCATGGTATGAAAAGGCGGCTCAGCGGGGTTATGCTCCAGCTCAGTGTAATTTGGGCGTCATTTATCAGAAGGGCAAAGGAGTACCGCAGAATGACAGGCAGGCTTTCACGTGGTATGAAAAGGCGGCACAGCAGGGATATGCTGATGCTCAAACAGCAATGGGTGTTTTGTACCTGGAAGGCAGAGGCGTGCAGCAGGATGTCGAGAAAGGATTTTCATGGACGGAGAAGGCGGCTCAACAGGGGGATGCCCAGGCGCAATATAATCTGGGCGGTTGCTATATGGTGGGCAAAGGAACGTCACAGGATGAGGAGAAAGGTGTTTTCTGGCTAGAGAAGGCGGCACAGCAGGGATTTGCTCCTGCAAAAGAGATCTTGCGGCAGAGGGCAAGCAGCGCGCTCCCTGTTCCCAGTGACACTCTTGCCCCTCTCGGTGATGCTCCTCCCATGCGGGATATGTTTCAGGAAGCGTTTGAACAAGGTAAACAGGCGGAGTGAGGGGCCCGCAGGGCGGCGGATTCGCGTGATGCCCGGGAGTGTGTTGTTTACCTTGTTCGGATGCAGCAAGCTGGCGTTGCCCTGATGGATGAGCGTGGTTCTTCAGGGTGCGATGGCCGGTTTGAATGGCGTGGCGGTGCCGTAGTCCGACGGCTTGTCCAAGGGTGGGCGGTTCTTCATTCATGAGGAGGCGTGTCCGGTGTGTGCCTGCCGAGGGCAGGCGTTTATCGGATGTGCTGTCGGCATTTTTGCGTCGCGGAGGATTCCGGTTGATTCCGTGTCTGTTTTTACCTATACTTTCGTGCATGACTCCTGTGAAATCGATACCTTTGGCCCATGGCCGCCGTTCTTTTATCTGTGCTGCCGTTTTGTTGTGTGCCGGAATCGGGGTGTCCGTTTATATGCGCCATGCGTCTTTCCGGGAAGGTTCGGATACGTATGGATGGTTCGGAGACGATTGGTGTTTGTCCGGCGGCGGAGGTTCGTTGAGTGATGAGGAGGTTTTGAGATATCGCGATTATATGGCGGGAGGTTCCAGAGAAGAGGAGCTTTACAAGATGGCGGCTGCGGAGGTGCCGGAGATTCGGGAAGCGGCGGAGAAGGGTGATCCCATCGCACAATGCAGGATGGGCCATGCGTGTTCCGAGGGTATCGGCGTGCCGAAAGATGATGTGCAAGCCGCGCAGTGGTTCAGGAGATCGTCCGATCAAGGGTTTGGCCGGGCGGAACGGGCGCTTGCGTGGTGTTATCGCGAGGGAAAAGGAGTGCCGCAGGATAGCGGTCAGGCTCAGCGTTTGTACAAGCGGGCTGCCGATCACGGTGATTCGGTTGCGGCTCAGGAGACGTTTTCCATGTATATGCAGGAGGCGTCTGAGGAGGCGAGAAAAGAGCGTGATGCCAGGTTCAAATGGGAGATGCTGCGTTCCAGCCTGATGGCGGCGGGGCTGAGTCTGTTCGGATTGTGCCTCCATGATGTATGGGCGAGGAGGAGGATGCGGCGGGAGATGGCGGAAGCGGAGTTGAGGGCGAGGGCGGTGAGGCAGCTCTGTGATTTGAAGGATGCGCCTAAATGCGTGAGGCCCGGCATGCGTGGCCGTGAGGGAGATGCGGGTCGGTAGGATG
This sequence comes from Neoakkermansia glycaniphila, assembly GCF_900097105.1. Taxonomy (GTDB): domain Bacteria; phylum Verrucomicrobiota; class Verrucomicrobiia; order Verrucomicrobiales; family Akkermansiaceae; genus Akkermansia; species Akkermansia glycaniphila. The sequence continues at coordinate 2,455,510 of NZ_LT629973.1, forward strand.
CGGTTTTCTCGCTTGGTGCGGGAGGCTGTTCGTGGTAAGATGAGCGCATGAGTATGTCTTCCGACGGTCAGGTGGTGATGACGGTTTTGCTGTGTGTGCTGGCAGGGGTGAGTTTGCTGCTTTTTTTGTTGTGGATGCGCGAGAGGGATCGGGCGGTGCGGGGAGCGGCGGATCTGGAGAATGCGCGGCGCGATGCGGAGAATGAGCGTTTGCGGGCGGAGAAGGTGGAGGAGTTGAGCGAGATGCTGCGGCTGCGGATGTCGGAGGATTTTTCGGAGTTGTCCCGGAAGAGTCTGGAGCATTTGGGCAGGCAGTTCATGACGATGGCGAAGTCCGAACTGGAGACGCAGCAGGTGCAGGCCCAGGGTTCGCTGGAGAAGAAGGAGATGGCGATTCGCCATTTGCTGGATCCGGTGGGGCAGTCTTTGGAGAAGGTACATGCGGTGATGGCGGAGATCGAGAAGGAGAGGAAGGAGAATCTCGGTTCGCTGCGCGAGAATCTGGCGCAGATGCGGCAGAGCCACGTGGAGCTGGTGCGGGAGACGTCGAAGTTGAGTTCCGCCCTGCATAGCCGCAGTGCGCGCGGGAGGTGGGGCGAGCTGCAGTTGCGGAGGATCGTGGAGCTGGCGGGGATGGTGGAGCATTGCGATTTCGAGACGCAGGTTTCGGTGAAGGATGAGCGGGCGTTCCGCCCCGATATGGTGGTGAATCTTCCGGGCGGGCGTTGTGTCGTGATCGATGCGAAGGTGCCTATGGATGCCTATTTGCTGGCGATGGAGGCGGCGAGTCCCGAGGAGCAGGCGGCGCATTTGGCGCAGCATGCGAAGCAGGTGCGGGCGCACCAGCGCGCACTGGCGGATAAGAGGTATTTTGCGATGTTCGACAATACGCCGGAGTTCGTGGTGATGTTCCTGCCCGGCGAATCTCTGCTGCATGCGGCGATGGAGGCGGATCCGGCTTTGTTCGAGCAGTGCCTGGAGGGCAATGTGGTGATGGCGACTCCTTCGACGCTGATCGCCCTGCTGAAGGCGGTGGCCTACGGCTGGCGGCAGGAGCAGCTGGCGCTGGGGGCGAAGGCGATTTCGGAGCAGGGTAGCAAGGTGTATGAGAGTTGCCTGACGTTTCTTGAGAATCTGGGGAAATTGGGTGTGGCGTTGAAGAGTTCTGTGTCGCATTACAATAATGCGATCGGTACGGCGGAGTCCCGCCTGCTGCCTCGTGCGCGGAAGCTGGCGCAGATGGGAGTGGCGGCGAAGTCGAAGGCGGAGGATAAGGCTTTGCCTCAGGTGGATGTGCCGGTGCGCACGCCGCAGATTCCCTCCGATGGTGATGGTGATTGAGGTGGCATTCCGGTGTTCGGAGGCGGTTTGCCGGGAAGGATTCGGCGGAAGACGTAGTTTGGGGTTGTGGTTTTTGTGTTTTACAGGTAGAGTTCACCCGAACTCATGATGAAATTTTTCCCTGTTACACTTCCCGTTTGCGCTTTTCTGTTCGTGTCCGGTGTGTTGCCCGTTTCGGCGCAGGAGCAGCCGGAGGCCGGCAGGCCCAAGCCCCAGCGCGTGGTGAATCGCATAGCAGCTTCGGTGAACGGTCGTCCGATTACGACGGCGGAAGTGAGAGCTTCCCTGTATCCGATTCTCCGGGAGTTGCAGGTGCTGTATCCCAAGCAGGGTCCCAAGTTCTTTTCGGAGCTGGCCAATGCGAAGAAGATGATTCTGAATGATTTGATTGAGCGCGAGCTGGTGCTGGGCGAGTTTGAAGAGAAGGGGTATATGATGCGCGACGACCATATCGAGACGGCGATCAATTACCATATTCTGACGCGTTTCAACGGTAACCGCGATGCTTTCCTCAAGGGGTTGCAGGCGGCGGGGCAGAATTTGACGGATTTCCGCGAGTCGATCAGGAAGCAGGAGATCGTGAATGCGATGCGCAGCAGCCGGTTCGACCGCAATATTCCGCCTACGCCGGATGAGATCAATGCTGAGTATCAGAAGATCAAGTCCGATTTCCGCGATTTGACGCAGGATTCGATCGTGTACGATAAGATTTTCATTCCGTTCATTCCGTATGATCCGTCCAAAACTCCGGACGATCAGTTTCTGCTGGCTGAAGAGGTGGCCAAGAAGCTGAAGAATAAAGAGATTTCATTTGCCGACGCAGCCAAGGAGTATTCATCGGATTCCATGGCGGAGAAGGGGGGGCGCTGGGATCGCATCAAGCGCGGCGAGCTGGCAGCGGAGTTTGCTTCCGTGGTGTTCAGTGCGCCGGTTGGGGAAATTGTAGGGCCGCTGGTTGACAGGCCGGACCCCCAAACGTTGCAGCACGGTGGTTTTACGATTGTGCGTGTGGTGGATAAGTCGCTGGCTCCCGCTCCTCCTCTGAGCAAGGTGAAGGAAGAGGTGGATGCCTCCGTGCGTCGCAAGCGCAGTGAAGAGCGTTATCGCCAGTGGGTGGAGCGGCTTCGCAATAAGGCGATTATTCGTACTTTCGTTTGATGCCGTTTTGAACGGTTGCCGGGCGGTTCAGGATGTCCGGCGGTTTGCAGCCTGTTGAGCCTGCAAGAGGTCGTCTGCTTCGAGAGCGCAGGGATCGGGCGCGACGAAGTGGCTCATGGCGATTTCGACGGGCGTGAGGTCGATGCCGATGCTTTGTTCGTAGGCCGGGTGGCCGATGCGATGGCCGAAGGCGGAGCCTGCGGGCGGGTCGATGGGGGAAGGGACATCGCCGGGCAGGGGCCGGGCATTGTTTTTCTTCGCCGGATCCGGTTCGGGGATGGCGGAGATGAGGGCCTTGGTGTAGGCGTGTTTCGGGTTTTTGTAGATTTCTTCAGAGGGAGCTGTTTCGACGATTTTGCCGAGGTACATGACGGCAACGCGGTCCGAGATGTGTTTGACGACGGCGAGGTCGTGCGCGATGAAGAGGTAGGAGAGTTTTCTTTCTTCCTGCAGGTCGAGGAGGAGGTTGAGGACTTGCGATTGGACGGAGACGTCGAGCGCGGAGACGGGTTCGTCGAGGATGAGGAGTTTCGGGTTGAGTGCGAGGGCGCGGGCGATGCCGATGCGCTGGCGCTGGCCGCCGGAGAATTCGAAGGGGAAGCGGTCGATGGCGTTCGGCGGGAGGCCGACGCGGTCGAGGAGGGCGCGGACACGGTCGCGGCGTTCTGCAGGGGTGCCGATGCGGTGGATGAGGTAGGGTTCGGCGACGATTTGGCCGACGGACATGCGCTGGTTGAGGGAGTCGGCGGGGTCCTGGAAGACCATTTGGATGCCGGGCCGGAGGGGACGGAGGCGGTGTTCGGAGAGGTTTGAGATGTCGGTTCCCTGAAAGAGGATGCGGCCTGCGGTGGGTTTGAGGAGGCGGACGATGGTTTTGCCGATGGTGGATTTGCCGCAGCCGGATTCACCGACGAGGCCGAGGGTTTCTCCTTCGCGGATGGTGAGGGAGACGTCGTCCACGGCTTTGACCCATCCGGCTCGGCGCATGAGGATGCCTTTGCGGACAGGGAAATATGTTTTAAGGTGCTGGACGTCGAGGAGCGGTGTTTCCATGGCGGTGTGCGGTGAGGGTGTTACGGGCAGCAGACGGGGCATGCTTCGACGAGGTGGCCCGGTGAGATTTCCTTCATGGGCGGCCTTTCGAGCAGTTCGTCTGCCGGGCGGCCCATGCGCTGGCAGAAGCGGCAGCCTGCTGCGAATTCCCCGATGCCCGCCACCTGGCCGAGGATGGTGGGAAGGTGCGTTTTGCGCGGGG